>NZ_JBBHDV010000003.1:0-328053 GCF_037478135.1 Denitratimonas organivorans | reverse complement strand
TGGTCGTGGAGCGGCCCAGCCTACGGCACCTGGCCCGCTTCGGTTCAAGGAAATTGCACTTCAGGGTTGAATCCGCCGGGTTCAGCACAAGTGCAGCACCCCTACACCCCACTACCTTTCATGAAACATCAGAGTTCCAAAATGTCACTGGTGTCGAAATCACAATCACTGACATGGTGAAAGGCAGTCACCGAGTCCAGTTCGTGGACAGCTCAGAGGTGTTTGAGGTTCAGGAAGCGAAAGCACCACTGAGAATAAGAATTACTGAAAATAATTCTGAATATTTGAAAATGGAACTCTTCAGCCTAGTAGACGGGAAATGGACTGTCGTTAGCGATACAAATGTAGGCAAGGCATCAACGCAAATCCTGACGCGATACGGTGTAGTTCTTAACTTCTACACACATGGCGCCTGACCATCAACCCAATGAAGCGATGGCGCAATTACACCAAAGGGCATTGCTTCACCATGAAGCACAGCCGCTGTCCATGACGGTCTTCAGCGACAGCTTCGAGTAAGGGCGGCCGCGCGTGGCGCCGTATGCGTCACGCGCACCCTGCGAGGATGTCCTACCAGTCCAGCGCCAGACTCACCGCCAAGCTGCGGCCGGGGCGGGTGTAGAAGCCGATGGCCTCGTCGTCGGCTTCCACGCCGCGCACGCCGGACCAGTCCCAGTAGCGCCGGTCGGCCAGGTTCAGCAGGCCGGCATTGAGCCGGATGCCGGGGCGCAGTTCGGCCCAGACGTAGGCGTCCATGCGCAGATAGCCCGGCGGGGCGAATTGTTCGATCGTGGTGTGGTCGATGCGGTCCTTGCCTTGCACCGTCACGGCGGCCATTTCCGCGCCCCAGCGGCCGGAGCCGGCCTCGTAGCGCAGCCCCAGCGTGATGCGGGCCGGATCAACACTGTTCAGGGGCTGCTCGCGGCGCAGGTCATCACCTTCGGACCAGCTGCCGGCGGCATGCAGTTGCCAGCCTTCCAGCGTCGGCGAAAGCGCATCCAGATACCACAGCAGATCCGCTTCCACGCCGCGGATACGGGCGCGGTCGCGGTTCACCGACTGGAACACCAGGGTGCGCGTGACCGGATCAATGCCGAGATTGGCGCGCGATTCGATCAGGTCGCGGTAACGGTTTTCGTAGATCGAAACGCTGGCGCGCAGGTTGTCGCCGATATGGCGCCAGCCCAGTTCGAACCCATGGCTGCTTTCCGGGCGCAGGTCCGGGTTGGCGCGTACTTCGTAATTGAACACCGGCAGCAGCAGGCCGATGTTGACGTCACCAAACGGCGGCGCGCGGAAACCCCGCGCGTACTGCGCGAACAGGCTGTGCCCGCCGCCCAGGGTCCAGCGCAGCGCCAGCCGTGGCGTGACCCGGCTTTCGTCCACATCGACCGGGTTGTTGTCGGGGAAATCCTCCAGGAAGACCGCATCCGGATGCGCGCGCAGCCGGTACCACTCGGCGCGCACGCCGGGAATCAGCGCCAGACGCGGGCTGAACTGGATTTCGTCCTGCCAGAACAGCGCCAGGCTGTCGGCATCGGTATTGGGGAAGTCACGCACCGGCAGCGGCTCGCCCAGCACTACGGTGGTGGTGGCGCCACTGGCCAGATCGGTTTCCAGCCCGTCGCGCAGGCCCTCGTAGCGTTGCAGCGTCAGATCGATGCCGAACACCTGCCAATGATCGCCCCACGAGGTTTCCTGGCGCGACTGGCCCAGCAGGTTCAGGCCGACCGCATCGGCCTGGTATTCGAACCGGCGCCAGCGCAGCGATTCGTACGGCGTGGCGGCATCCGGCAGGCGGTACTGGTCGCTGTCCTGCTGCACCCAGGTGTCCTGCACATAGAGCTGGGCGCTGAGCGAATCCAGCCAGGCACGCTGCGGACGCCATTCGCCGGACAGGCTGATACGGTCGCGTTCCTGCCGGTCATCGGCGTCCAGCTGGTAGGTGGTGGCATAGCGGCCGGCACCAAAACGCAGCGAATTGACCGCGGTCTGGCGTGATTCGCGGCTGCTGTCGGCAGTCAGCACATAGCGCCCGGCATCGCCGGCATCATTCACCAGCTTGGCCAGCAGGCTGCGGCGCCGGTAATCGGCCGGATTGGGGCCGTCGGCCTCGCGCCAGGCACGGTTGTCGGCTTCGTGCCCGCTGCGCTGCCCGGCCACGACCATGCCCTGCCAGCGGCCGCTGCGGTCTGCACCGGCCCAGCTGCCGGCCAGTAAATGGCTCTCATCAAGCCCGTCATATCCCACGCGCAGGCCGAAATGATGTGCATCGCCGCTGCGCGCCAGCAGATCGGCCGGATCGCGCGTGGTGAACGCGACCACGCCGGCCAGCGCATCGCTGCCGTACAGCGTGGAGGCCGGGCCGCGCAGGATTTCGACCCGTTCGACCGCCTCCAGATCGACCAGATCCCGTCCGGCCGAGGCGAACTGGCCGATAGTGTAGGCATCGGCCAGCGGGATGCCATCGACCAGGACCCGCACCCGGTTGCCTTCCAGCCCACGGATCGAAAACCCGCGCGCGCCGAAGCGGTGTGCTTCGCCGGCAACACCGACACCGGGCACATAGCGCACCAGCCCGTCCAGGTTGTGCACCAGACGGCGATCCAGCTCTTCCCGTTCCACCTGCGCCACGCTGGCCACCACCTGGCTCAACGGTTCGGCCGCACGGCTGGCAACGACCACGACCGCATCCAGCACGGTCGGATCGGTGCTGCCTTCGGCATCGGCATGGGTTTCGGCGCTGGCGGGCTGCCAGGACAGGCTGAGGAAAAAAAGGACGGCTGCTGCAAGTAGGCGCGGTTTCATGGGGCTCGGACTCGGGGAACGCGGGAGGGATTCTGATAGGCTAGAAGTCTGGCCAGCGGCACCGGAAACGGCATTGACCTCGATCAACCGCGCCAGGTTGATTTAGATCATGGCAGGGATTTTCCACGGTACGGACAATCCTGTCGAAAGGTCAGAACCTTTTACCACCTCCAACCCGAGCAGGCATCCGACATGAAACGGACCACCCACTTGATCATCACCGCCCTGGCCCTTTGTGCCGGCATGGGTCTGGCGGCTTCCGCCAGCGCCCAGGAAAGCAAGGGCCAGGCCACCTATCTGCAGAACTGCGCCGCCTGCCACCAGCCGGATGGCAAGGGTCTGACCGGCGCCTTCCCACCACTGGCCGCTTCCGACTGGCTGGAAGACAAAAGCCCGGCCGATGTCGCCACCACGGTGCTGACCGGCCTGCAGGGTGAAATGGTCGTCAACAACCAGACCTACAACAGCGTGATGCCGGCCCAGACCCACCTGAGCGATGCGGAAATCGCCGAAACCATCACCTACGTGCTCAACAGCTGGGGCAACCCGGGCGGCAGCATTACGGCCGAGGAAGTCACCGCGCTGCGTGCCGCGCTGGCGGCGCCGACCGACCCGGCCCAGGGCGAACTGCATCCGGGCACCAGCCAGGCCCAGGTCGCCTATGAGGGTGCGCCCACCCTGCTCAGCGGGACGGCGGTCAAGCAGGTCCGCACCCCGGGCGCACCGGACATGACCGAAGAGGAGTTTGCACGGGCCGGAGAAATCTTCTTCCAGCGCTGTGCCGGCTGCCACGGCGTGCTGCGCAAGGGCGCCACCGGCAAGCCGCTGACGCCGGACCTGACCCAGCCACGCGGTACGGAATACCTTAAGGCGCTGATCAACTTCGGCTCACCCGGCGGCATGCCCAACTTCGGCACCGGCGGTGAGCTGAGCAGCGACGAAGTCGACCTGATGGCGCGCTTCCTGCAGCACACCCCACCCAACCCGCCGGAATGGGGACTGGCCGAAATGCGTGACAGCTGGAAGGTGCTGATCCCGGAAAGCGAACGCCCGACCCGCCAGATGAACACGTGGGATCTGGACAACATCTTCGCGGTGACGCTGCGTGATGCCGGCGAAATCGCGCTGATCGACGGCGACAGCAAGAAGATCATCAACATCATCAAGACCGGCTACGCGGTGCACATCTCGCGCGTCTCGCATTCGGGCCGCTACATCTACACCATCGGCCGCGACGGCAAGATCGACCTGATCGACCTGTGGCTGAAGGTTCCCGACCGCGTCGCCGAGATCAAGATCGGCCTGGAAGCACGCTCGGTGGAAACCTCCAAGTTCAAGGGTTTCGAGGACAAGCTGGCCGTGGCCGGCGCCTACTGGCCGCCGCAGTACGTGATCATGGACGGCCCCTCGCTGGAGCCGCTGAAAGTGGTCTCGACCCGCGGCATGACCGTGGACACGCAGGAATACCATCCCGAGCCGCGCGTGGCCGCGATCGTGGCCAGCCACGAGCACCCCGAGTTCATCATCAACGTCAAGGAAACCGGCCACATCCTGCTGGTGGACTATTCGGACCTGAACTCGCTCAAGACCACCACGCTGGAAGCCGCGCGCTACCTGCATGACGGTGGCTGGGACGCGAGCAAGCGCTACTTCCTGACGGCGGCCAACAACAGCGACAAGATCGCCGTGGTCGACTCGCGCGAGCAGAAGATGGCCGCCCTGATCGATGTGGAAAAGATCCCGCATCCGGGCCGTGGCGCCAACTTCACCCATCCCGAATACGGCCCGGTGTGGGCGACCTCGGCGCTGGGCAACGAGAACATCACGCTGATCGCCACCGATCCGGAAAACCACCCGCAGCACGCCTGGAAGGCGGTGGAAGTGCTGAAGGGCCAGGGTGGCGGCTCGCTGTTCGTCAAGACCCATCCGAACTCCACCAACCTGTGGGTCGACACCACGCTCAACCCGGACGCGGGCATGAGCCAGTCGATCGCGGTGTTCGACGTCAACAACCTCGACAAGGGCTTTGAAGTGCTGCCGATCGCCGAATGGGCCAACCTCGGCGAAGGCCCCAAGCGCGTGGTGCAGCCCGAGTACAACAAGGCCGGCGACGAAGTCTGGTTCTCGGTCTGGAACGGCAAGGACCAGCGCTCGGCCATCGTCGTGGTGGATGACAAGACCCGCAAGCTGAAGGCGGTGCTCGACGACGAACGCCTGGTCACCCCGACCGGCAAGTTCAACGTCTACAACACGGTCAAGGACGTCTACTGACCGCAGTTGCACGACGGGGCGGAGGCTACGGCTTCCGCCCCCTTTTTTTGTGTTGTCGCCGTCCGTGGCGGCAACCCCTCCTGGGCCATCGCTGACGCAACGTCAAGAACACGCTCCTGCTGCTCTTTGTTGCTGCCTTCCATCGCAGTGACAGCTGGTTTGTCCGCACCCGGATGCCACAACGGCAACCCAGGCCCGCAATGAAGCACTCTCATCTGCGGCCGCACCGCCGCAGCACTCCAACCATATGCACGGATCATGCGTTCCACTTGGTCGCAATGAACGCGGCTGCCAGCGGTCCGCCCTACTTCCCTTCCGACTCGGCTGCGAAGGCTGGTCTGGGCGGGTTCGATAGCTAGTGTTTCTCGCGACAGGAGCAGCGCAGGATGCGCCTCATTTCCGCACCAGGGCACGACACAAAGCAAGTACCGGAGTCGGCCTGACGTCGGCGCTTGACGATGATCAAGTTGCATGTCCGCGGATGCGCGCAGACTGAAACCACATTCATCCTGATATCGCCAGACCGGATTTCCCCTTCACCGCCACTTGCCAGGAGATGTCATGTACACGCTTCCCTTTCCGCGTCCGCACCGGCCCGGTTCCGCGCCCGGCGCGGGTGTCGTCCTCACGCTGGCGCTACTGCTGGCCTTGCCCGTTACCGCCCAAGCGGATCAGGGCTGGAACACCAGTGGCGACCTCCGCTTCGGCTATGTCAGCTCCGAAACCCGGCCCCGCAGTGGTACTAACTCCGATGCCGACAGCTTCCGTATCCGCGCGCGCTTCCGAATCGCCGGAGAGATGGGCGGCAACTGGCGTGCCAGCGCACGCGCAGCCGCACGGCTGGACACTGGACAGAGCAAGGATGAGTTCTGGCTGCGCACCTATGCGCCCACGGTTGCAGGACTTGAAAACGGCCAGGGCACAATCGATGAGGCCTATCTGGAATACCGCCCGGCCCAGTCGTCCTGGAGCCTGCGCATGGGTCGCTTCCAGGCTGCGTTCGGCATCAACGACATCATGAAGAAATCGCTGGACCAGAACGACAGCAGCAACTTCGACATCAGTTGGACCGACGGCCTCTGGTGGCAGTGGCGTGGGAACGACTGGACCACGCATGTGATCGCGCGCCACAACGATCGTCGCGGGCCCACCGGCACGCTGCGTCGGCCGCTGGATTTCACCGATAACGGTTCGCGTATCGGCCTGTTCGCGGCGGCGGAATCCAGGACTGCCATCGGCCCCGTGGTGCAGCGCATGGTCACGCTGACCTGGCTGCCATCGGCACTGCGCCCGAACGGCCTTGCCGATCCGGCGCTGCAGGACTACCTGGCGGTCACCGCCAAGGCGGCCGCCGAATGGCCGCTGGGTCAAGGAGGCACGACCTTCCGCCTCGGCGGCGAGCTCGGCCTGGCAGTCGACACGCCGCGCCGCGAGGCGATGAACACCGGCAGCGGCGACACCGATGCACTGTCCTGGCAAACGTCCTTCAGCTTCATGGACGTCCTGCCCGAGCACGACATCGGCATCGTCTACGGCCGCATCGCCGATGGCTGGCTGGTGTCGAGCGACTTCCGCCCCAACGATGAACTGCTGGAGGTGCGCTGGGTTTGGCAGGCAACACCAGCTTGGCAACTCGACGCGCGAATCCGCCGTCGCCAGGAAATCGACCTGTCCACGAGCGCCGCCCGCCCGCGTCGAGACGACGACCTGTACTTGCGCGCGACCTGGCGGTTCTGACCGGCAGCACCGCTCCGCGTGATGCAGCACAATGGAAAGATGGAAAGTACCCGTAGACCGGCTGCCCCCACGCCGGACCTGAGGAAATACGCCTGGCTGGCAATCGGCGCCGCCGTGCTGACGGTGCTGCTGAAGGCCAGCGCCTGGGCCATCACCGGCTCGGTGGGTCTGCTGTCAGATGCGGCCGAATCGATGGTCAATCTGGTGGCCGCCATCGTCGCGCTGGTTTCGCTGACCATCGCCGCCCGGCCGCCGGACGCCGGTCACCACTTCGGCCACACCAAGGCGGAATATTTCTCCGCCGCGCTGGAAGGGATCATGGTGTTCGTCGCGGCGGCGTCGATCATCTATCTGGCCATCGAGCGCCTGATCCATCCCCGTCCGCTGGAATCACTCGGCATCGGCCTGGCCATTTCGATGGTGGCCGCGGTGCTCAACGGCATCGTCGGGCGGATCCTGATCACGGTCGGTACCCGCCACCGCTCCATCACCCTGCGCGCCGACGGCAAGCACCTGATGACCGATGTCTACACCTCGGTCGGAGTGGTGATCGGCCTTGCACTGGCGTGGTTCACCGGCTGGAACTGGATGGACCCGGTGGTCGCGATCCTGGTGGGCCTGAACATCCTGGTCACCGGCTACAAGCTGATTTCCGAATCCACCGCCGGCCTGATGGACGCCTCGCTGTCGCCGGAAGACAACGCCCGGATCCAGGCCATCCTGGATGCCCATGCCAAACCGGGCGTGATCGGATTTCACGCTGTGCGCACACGCGAATCCGGCGCCCGCCAGTTCATGGAAATGCACATGCTGGTGCCCGGCGACTGGACCGTGCAGCGCGGCCACGATGCGATGGAAAACCTGATCGAAGAGATCGTGGCCCAGTTCCCGTCGATCCACGTGACCGGGCATCTGGAACCCATCGCCGATCCGCGCAGTTACGAGGACATGACGCTGTAGCAAGGCGCCTACGTTTTCTGCGCCGCCAACCGGAGCAGACACTCTGCCGCAGGCACGGCAATTCAGTACTGCATGTCGCCATGCCGACGCGGTGGCACGCACGCAGCCGGGGAAATCCGGTTTCTGCGCGCCTGCGCCGCCAACCTTCAGTACGCCGCATGCGGCAGTGACAGAACCGGCATTCATTCGCGCCCAGCCGCCACGACTTCCCCGCCGGCAGCAAGAAAACCTCCGGCCTCCCTCCCATCATTCCGGGCCATCGGAAAGCCGGCCCCGACGATGCCGCGCCACCAGCCTCCATGCAGCACGGTTGAGCCGTTTGCTGCACAGCAATACACTGACACGCCCCTTCCTGCCGCAGATTCGCCGATGCACGCGCATCCGGGCGATGGCCGGCACGTGTCCCGGAGCCTCCATGTCCATCATCTATCCGCCGCTGCGCGAGCAGTGGTTCGGCAATGTTCGCGGCGACATCCTGTCCGGCATCCTGGTCGCACTGGCGCTGATCCCCGAAGCGATCGCGTTCTCAATCATCGCCGGCGTTGATCCGAAGGTGGGCCTGTACGCCTCGTTCTGCATAGCCGTGGTCACCGCCATCGCCGGCGGTCGACCTGGCATGATTTCCGCCGCCACCGGCGCGATGGCGCTGGTGATGGTCGGCCTGGTACGCGACCACGGCCTGCAATACTTGCTGGCCGCCACCATCCTGGCCGGCGTGCTGCAGATTCTTGCCGGCGCGTTGCGGCTCAATACCCTGATGCGCTTCGTCTCGCGCTCGGTGGTGGTCGGCTTCGTCAACGCGCTGGCAATCCTGATCTTCCTGGCCCAGCTGCCGGAGCTGATCGGCATGCCGTTCGCGGTCTACGCGGTGTGCGCGGCCGGGCTGGCGATCATCTACCTGCTGCCACTGCTCACGCGCGCGGTGCCGTCGCCGTTGGTGGCGCTGATCGTGCTGACCGGGGTCAGCCTCTGGTTGGGCCTGGACATCCGCACCGTCGGCGACATGGGCGAACTGCCGGACACGCTGCCGGTGTTCCTGTTCCCGGACATCCCGCTGACGCTGGAAACACTGAAGATCATCCTGCCGGTCTCGGCCACGCTGGCGGTGGTCGGCCTGCTGGAGTCGCTGATGACCGCGCAGATCGTCGAGGACATGACCGACACCCCCACCAACCGCCGCCGCGAGTGCGCCGGGCAAGGCGCAGCCAACATCGTCGCCGGCCTGTTCGGCGGCATGGCCGGCTGCGCGATGATCGGGCAATCAGTGATCAACGTCAGCTCCGGCGGACGCGGTCGGCTGTCGTGTTTCGTGGCCGGCGTGGTGCTGTTGCTGCTGGTGGTCTACGCCTCGGACTGGGTCTCGAAGATCCCGATGGCGGCGCTGGTGGCGGTGATGATCATGGTCAGCATCGGCACCTTCCACTGGAAGAGCTTCATCGAGTTCAAGACCCACCCCAAGACCGCCAACCTGATCATGCTCGGCACCGTCATCGTCACCGTCGCGACCGGCGACCTGGCCAAAGGCGTGCTGACCGGTGTGCTGTTGACGGCGCTGTCCTTCACCCGCCGCGTCAGCGCGATGCTGCATGTCGAACACGAGGATGCCGAAGACGGCAGCCAGCGCATCTATCGGGTCAGGGGCCAGGTGTTCTTCGCCTGCGCGGTGCAGTTCACCAACAGCTTCGATTATCTGCACGCGCCGGCGCGCGTGGTCATCGACCTGACCGAAGCGCACTTCTGGGACACTACCGCCGTCGCCGCGCTGGACCGGGTGGTGCTGAAGCTGCGCAAGCACGGCACCCAGGTCCAGGTGATCGGTCTGAACCGCGCCAGCCAGTCGCTGGTCGACAAGCTCGGCACGCACGGGGAACAGGCACCGGGTTGACGCGCCTGCCCGGCACAAGCTGATTCAGGTCATGGCATCGCCGTGATGACGGGAGGACACTTGCGCCATGGCTACTCCAACCTCTACCCCGCCCCCGGTTTCCCTCCCTGCGATCCTGGCCGCCGCGCCGCACCGGTTGCTGTTCTTCATCGGTGCGTTGAACGTGCTGGCGGCGATGATCTGGTGGACGTTCTGGCTGTTTGATCCGATGCCGATGCCGGTGAACTGGGTACTGGGCGGCTGGCTGCACGGTTTCATCATCCAGTACCAGATGCTGCCCAGCTTCATGTTCGGTTTTTTGATCACGGTGTTCCCGCGCTGGATGGGGCAGCCGGAGCCCACGCGCTGGCATTATGTGCCGGTCGGGCTGGGGCTGCTGCTGGGTCAGGCGCTGTGTCTGTACGCGGCGTTTTCCGGCAGTTTGCTGGCGCTGCATCTGGGCGTGATTTCCACGCTGATGGGTTGGGGCCAGGGGCTGATGGTGCTGGGCCTGGGCGTGTGGCGCAACCGTTTCAAGACCTGGCATGCGGTCAGCTGCCTGGCCGCGCTGCTGCTGGGTTTCGTGGCGCTGGCACTGTTCATTGCCTATCTGCACACACTGGATCTGCGTTTTGGAAATGCGGCGATCAAACTCGGCGCGTTCGGCGTGCTGCTGCCGATCTACGCCACGGTGGCGCACCGGATGTTCCCGTTCTTCGCCGGCAATGTGGTCGCCGGCTATCGTGCGTGGAGGCCGATGTGGCTGCTGGCGGCACAATGGCCGCTGTGGCTCGGGCATGTGCTGCTGGAATTGACGCATCTGACCGCATGGCTGTGGCTGGTCGATCTGCCATTGCTGCTGCTGGCACTGCTGTGCCTGTGGCGCTGGTGGCCGCGCGGGCGCATGCCGGCGCTGCTGCGGGTGCTGTTCGTGGGCTACGCCTGGTTGCCTGTGGCGATGGTGCTGTACGTGGTGCAGAGCCTGTGGCTGTTGCTGGGCGGTGAACTGGTGCTGGGGCGCGCGCCGCTGCATGCGCTGGGCATCGGGCTGTTCGGCAGCCTGCTGGTGGCGATGGTGACGCGCGTGACCCAGGGCCATTCGGGCCGGCCGCTGGTGCTGGGCGGGGTCGCGCTGTTCGCCTTCCTCGGCATCCAGGTGGTGGCGGTGGTGCGGATCGTGTCCGAACTGCTGGTCTCGCCCTATCCGGGTTTCCAGCTGGCGGCGCTGGGCTGGCTGCTGGCCTTCACGCCGTGGGTGCTGCGTTCGGCCTGGATCTATCTGCGGCCACGCGCCGATGGTGCACGGGGATAAACGGCAATGATGGAGTTCTACCCACAGATCAAGGCGGTGCACGTGTACTGCGTGCTGCTCAGCGTGGCGCTGTTCTCGCTGCGCGGGTTGGCGATGATCGCCGGGCAGCGCTGGCCGCGCGCCAATCCGGTGCGCTGGCTGAGCTGGAGCATCGACACCACGCTGCTGACCGCAGCCCTGATGCTGGCCGCGATCCTGCCCGGCGCGCTGTTCGCCAATCATTGGCTGACGGTGAAGCTGGTGTTCCTGGTGGTCTATGTCGTACTCGGGCACCGCTGCCTGTCGGCCAGCACGTCGAAGCGGACGCGGCCGCTGTGGTTCATCGCCGCGCTGGCCTGCTACGGCTTCATGTACAGCGTGGCGCGCAGCCATCACCCGGCCGGCATCTTCTGGTCGCTGCTGGCCTGAGTGCGCGGCGGCCGGCGTGACGCCGGACACACCCAATGTTGCCCTGCCACTTGCCCCTCCCGGCACCTGGGCGCAGGATGGCGCCCGCAGGACGGTCGGCGGGCACCATCGCAATGCCGCCCACCTCCTGCCGGAGCCCACTGTGGCGGGACATTCCATGACGGAGGCATTCAATGAACATGAAACGGGGAGTCGGGCTGGCGCTGCTGGTCATCGGCGCGGTATTGGTCTACTTCGGCCTACAATCCACCGAATCACTGAGCGAAAGAGTGGTGGAAGGCGTCACCGGGCGCTACAGCGACGGCACCATGACCTATCTGATCGGCGGGGCCGCAGCGGCCGCCGTGGGCCTGGCTTTGCTGGTGTTCGGCAAGGGCCGCTGAACGGCCATTCCCCTCCGGCCGCTGCCCGGTGCCTGCCCTTGCCGCCACCGGGCAGCGGTTTCCGCTACTGCAGCTGAACGTCTTTGTTGCGATGCCGCAGCGCGGTTTCTACACTTCCGCACTTGACCCGCCCCACCGCTCCCGGAGCCGACCGTGCAACTGAACGTCCTCAAGGCCAAGATCCATCGCGCCAGCGTCACCCATGCCGAGCTTCACTACGAAGGCTCCTGCGCGATCGACGGCACCCTGCTGGATGCCAGCGGCATCCGCGAGTACGAGCAGATCCACATCTACGACGTCAACAACGGCGAACGTTTCGTCACCTACGCGATCCGGGCCGAAGAAGGCAGCGGCATCATCTCGGTGAACGGCGCGGCGGCACACAAGGCCGATGTCGGCGATCTGGTCATCATCTGCGCCTATGGCGTCATCGATGAGGCCGCGATGGCCGAACACCTGCCCACCCTGGTCTACGTGGATGCGCAGAACCGCATCACCCACACCAAGCACAGCATCCCGATCCAGGCCGCCTGACAGCGTCGCACCACGCCCGGCACACCGCCATGTACCCGCACTTCTCCTCACCCGCGCTTTGACATTTGCCCGGCCAGGCGGGGAAACCCGGCCCGGCCGGTAGCCTTTCACGGCGCCACCCGGGACAATGGCCAGCTGGAATTCCCTGCCCGGAGTACAGCCTCATGAACCGTGTTTCGCTGAGCCGCTTCCTGATCGAAGCGCAACGCAGCCCGTCCCCCATCAATGCCGACCTGCGCCTGCTGATCGAAGTCGTCGCGCGCGCCTGCAAGGCCATCTCGCTGGCGGTGAACAAGGGCGCGCTGGGCAATGTGCTGGGCGAGGCCGGCAGCGAAAACGTACAGGGCGAGGCGCAGAAGAAACTCGACGTGCTGTCCAACGAAATCCTGCTGGACGCGAACGAATGGGGCGGCCATCTGGCGGCGCTGGCATCCGAGGAAATGGACGACCCGCACCTGATCCCGAACCGCTACCCGAAGGGCAACTACCTGCTGGTGTTCGATCCGCTGGACGGAAGTTCCAACATCGATGTCAACGTCTCGATCGGCACGATCTTCTCGGTGCTGCGCTGCCCCGAAGGCGTCACCGACCCCAGCGCCGATGATTTCCTCCAGCCCGGCACGCGGCAGGTCGCGGCCGGCTACACCGTCTACGGCCCGAGCACGATTCTGGTGCTGACCCTGGGCAATGGCGTGCACCAGTTCACCCTGGACCGGGAAATCGGCAGCTTCGTGCTGACCCAGAGCGATCTGCGGATTCCCGAAGACACCTCCGAGTTCGCCATCAACATGAGCAACCAGCGCCACTGGGAAGCGCCGGTGCAGCGCTACATCGCCGAACTGCTGGCCGGGCGCGAAGGCCCGCGCGGGCGCGATTTCAACATGCGCTGGGTGGCCTCGATGGTCGCCGATGTACACCGCATCCTGACCCGTGGCGGCATTTTCATGTACCCGTTGGACGCCAAATGCCGCGACAAGGGCGGCAAGCTGCGCCTGCTGTACGAGGCCAACCCAATGGGCTTCATCGTGGAACAGGCCGGCGGCGCGGCCAGCACCGGGCGCGAACGCATCATGGAGGTACAGCCGCATACGCTGCACCAGCGCATCCCGGTGATCCTGGGTTCGAAGAACGAAGTCGAACGCGTCGCGGCCTATCACGCCGAAGGCTGAGCCGGGCTGTCGCGTGTTCCGCCGCCTGCACGGACGCCGTGCGGGCTGTGGAAAGATCACCCATGCTGCATGGCAGCAATTCCCGCATGTCACCGCACAAACGCCTGAACATTGCCGGAAAACGGCCGCAGCGCCGTTTTTCAAGCGCGGCTGAAGCCGGGGGTCGTGGGTTGTTTCACATCCTCGACGTTGGTCGAACTGAAATTGACCGGAAAAGGGCTTGACGCCGGGGATTCGGGCATAGACTCTGAAATTGCCGCAGTGCAATACGACCAGACACGGATCCTCCGCTCATGACCCAGCCCACCCTTCAGGCCTTTCTGGACGCCGTCGCCCGGCGCGATCCCAACCAGTTCGAATTCCAGCAGGCCGTGCGCGAGGTCATGGAAAGCCTGTGGCCCTTCATCGAGAAGAACCCGCAATACCGCGAGCACGGCCTGCTCGAACGGCTGGTGGAACCGGACCGCATCGTCCAGTTCCGCGTGGCCTGGGTCGATGATGCCGGCCACACCCGGATCAACCGCGCCTGGCGCGTGCAGCACAGCGCCGCGATCGGCCCGTACAAGGGCGGCATGCGCTTCCACCCGTCGGTGAACCTGTCGATCCTGAAATTCCTGGCCTTCGAGCAGACCTTCAAGAACGCCCTGACCACGCTGCCGATGGGTGGCGGCAAGGGCGGCTCGGATTTCGACCCGAAGGGCAAGAGCGACGGCGAGGTGATGCGTTTCTGCCAGGCGCTGATGTTCGAACTGCACCGCCATCTGGGGCCGGATACCGACGTGCCGGCCGGCGACATCGGCGTGGGCGCGCGCGAAGTGGGTTTCATGGCCGGCATGATGAAGAAGCTCAGCAACCACGCCGCCTGCGTCTTCACCGGCAAAGGGCTGGCCTACGGCGGCAGCCTGATGCGACCGGAAGCCACCGGCTTTGGCACGGTCTATTTCGTCGAACAGATGCTGCACCACGCGCGCCGCCAGACGCACGGCGCGCGCGTGCTGATTTCAGGCGCGGGCAACGTCGCGCAATACGCCGCGATCAAGGTGCTGGAACTGGGCGGCAAGGTGCTGACACTGTCCGATTCCGGCGGCACGCTGTACGCCCCCGACGGCTATGACGATGCCGCACTGGCCGAGGTGATGGAACTGAAAAACGCCCGCCGTGGCCGCCTCGCCGAACTGGCCGGCGACGCCCGCTTCCAGTATCTGGAAGGCAAGCGCCCCTGGCACATCCCGGCCGAGATCGCCCTGCCCTGCGCCACCCAGAACGAACTGGACCACGCCGACGCCTGCCTGCTGGTGGCCAATGGCGTGGTCTGCGTGGCCGAAGGTGCCAACATGCCCAGCACGCTGGAAGCGGTGGACGTGTTCCAGCACGCCGGCGTGCTGTACGCGCCGGGCAAGGCCAGCAACGCCGGCGGCGTCTCCACTTCCGGATTGGAAATGAGTCAGAACGCACTGCGCCTGTCCTGGACCCACGCCGAAGTCGACACCCGCCTGCATGCGATCATGAAGGAGATCCACGCCTTGTGCGTGCGCCACGGCAAGCGCGAGGATGGCAGCGTCAACTACGTGCAGGGCGCCAACATCGCCGGCTTCGTCAAGGTCGCCGACGCCATGCTGGCGCAGGGCGTGTGCTGAGCAGCCCTTCCATTTATTCGCGGCACCAAACCGTGGCCGCCACCCTTGCAGCGAGATTCCCGTGAACCTGATCCACACCCCCGTATCGCTCGGCGAACTGGCCGACAAGATCACCATCCTGCAGATCAAGGCCGAACGCATCGCCCAACCCGAACGCGTGGCGCACGTGCGCACCGAACTGGACGGCCTGCTGCCGCTGTGGGCCGGCGCCATCGTCGGCAAACCGGAACTGGAAGCGGTCAAGGACGAACTGAAAACCATCAACGCCCGCATGTGGGACATCCAGGACGGCCTGCGCGAACGCGAGAAAACCGGCACCTTCGACGACGAATTCATCCGCCTGGCGCGCGCCGTGATGACCACCAACGCCGCCCGCGTCAAACTCAAGAACGACATCAACCACCGCGCCGGCTCGGCCTTCATCGAGGAAAAACAGTACAAGGCGGAACCGGGAAACTGATTCAGCGGTAGGCCGCGCACAGCAAGGCGGTGGGTGTCACTTGGCTGCCGCTGCACCCAATGCACCCTTCTAGCTGCCCCGCACCGATGCATGCAAACCCTGTTGCGCCACCAGAAGAAACAGCCTACAAGCTGTAAATGGTGAATACAGTCACGGGTTTGTATTTATGAACCAATACACCGTCCACACGGCAGAGCAACTGCTCGCCTGCTGAAAGCCTTTCGCAAGGAAAGCGGGCTGACCCAGACACAGCTCGCAGCCAGCCTCGGGATCACGCAGCAGACACTGTCCGCACTCGAACGCAACGCTTGGAAGATGAGCGCCGAACGGCTGCTTCACCTGCTGAGCTTCCTTGGCGTGGAGATGGTGCTGCAAGCCAAACAAACTCCGCCCCACGACGCCTCCGGTAACGGAGCCAGCGGATGGTGACCGCCCGCACACAAAGGCCTTCACGCCGGGAAACGCTGGGCCTGTGGATGAACGGTGAGTTCGTCGGCACCTGGTGGATCGGGTCCGGCTCTGAGGATGTACTCGAATACCACGCGGACTGGAGAGCCTCCCCGCAAGGCCGCCCGCTGTCGCTCTCGCTACCGTTCACCCCGGGAACCACAACACATCGTGGTGAAGTGGTCCGGGCGTACTTCGACAACCTGTTGCCGGATAGTCAGGACATCCGTGCCCGGGCCGCAAGCCGTTTTCGCGCCCGCTCCACCGACGCTTTCGACCTGCTGGCGCAGATCGGACGGGATTGTGTCGGCGCATTGCAGATCCTGCCGGATGGCATGACACCGGAAAACGTGGGCACCGTGGAGGCAACGCCCCTGGCCGAACACGAGATCGCCGCCATCCTGCGAGGCACCGTGGCAACTCCCGCCTTAGGGAAGGTCTGAACAAGGCGTCATTCCGGCGAAAGCCGGAATCCAGATCTTCGGAAAGTTATTGGAAAATCTGGATCCTGGCTTTCGCCGGGATGACGTTATGAGGCTTGATCAGAGTTTCCTTAACAAGCAGATTCGCCCACGGGCGGAAAGATGCACCAAACCCGAAGGGCGACCTCGTGTCGGCCTTTGTCTTTTCTAGCGCATGCCAGTCTCACAGGATGAGACAACGATCCAATCCAGCAAAAAGCCTGGGCGACTTAATCGATACGAATCTGCAGCATCAAGCCGGAGCGCTGAATCGGGCAATGCTCCACAACCCACTGCATGGCCCGAATTTTTGCGGATGCGTGAATTGAGGTGTCACGTTCTCAGCCACCACCCATTCCCTCCACCATCCTCTCCGCCAATCTCCCATGCCGCAGCAGCGGAGTGGCCAGCGCTTGAGCTGTCGATGCCGGCACGCTCCACAGTTCCAGTGATTGCCGGGCACGCGAAAGTGCGGTGTAGAGGGTCTGGCGCACCAGCAGCGGGGAGTCCGGGGCCGGTGGCAGCAGTACCGCGACGTGGTCGTATTCGGAACCCTGGCTTTTATGCACGGTCAGCGCGAAGGCGTCCTCGTGTGGCGGCAGGGTGTAGGGGTCGAACAGGCGCAATGGCGGAGGCGCATCCGTGTGTTCGGAAGCCTGCGATGCGGCATCGGGTGGGCGTTCGAAGGCCACGCGCAGCAGGGTGTCGCCGTTGTTGTTCAACACCGGCACGCAGATCCCGACATCGCCGTTGTAGAGCCGGGCGGCCGGGTCGTTGCGGGTGATGATGACGGCGCGGCCCGGATACCAGTCGCGTCCGGCCCAGGCTGAAAGCGCATCCCATTGACGCAGCCGTGCGGCGATCAGCGCGTTGGCCTGCACCGCACCGAACGCGCCTTCACGCAGTGCACACAGCAGTTGTTGCCGGCCCAGCGTCTCCAGGCGCGACAGCAGCGCCGGATCGTCCGCCGCCAGCGGTGTGGTGATGTCCACGTCCGCCAGCACCTGTTGCAGGCTGCGACCCCATGTCGCGAGGCGGCGGCGCAGCGCTGCCACATCGGCCACGTGGCACATCTTCGCTGCCGGTCGACCGTTGCGGGCGGTGTGGGTGGCGGCCGCAGCGACGGCGGTATCGAAGGCCTCTGCATCGCCGCGCCGGACCGCTTCGTTGATCGGCACCAGCGTGATGTCGGCGCGGAAGCAGTGTGCGAGGCGCACCAGATCGCCGCGCGGATCGGTTTCCAGTGCGCGCACGATGTCCATCATGATCGAACCTGTGCCGACCGAGGTGAGCTGGTCGGCATCGCCCACCAGCACCAGCACCGCGTCCTCGCGCAGCGCGTCCAGCAGCGCGCGCAGCAGGCCCAGATCCAGCATCGAAGCCTCGTCCACCACCACGATGTCGGCCGGCAGCGGCTCATCGGCGCGGAAGGCGAATCCGCCGTGGCGTCCGCGACTGCCGAGCAACCGGTGCACGGTGCCCGATTCGGTGCCGAGCACGGCATCCAGATGCCTCTGCCAGGAGTCGGAGACAGGCTCTTCGCCGCCGCGCAGGCGTTCGGCACCTTCGCGCAGCGAGCCGCTGAGACGCTGCGCGGCCTTGCCTGTGGGCGCCGCGATGCGGATCTGCGGCAGGCCGCCGTGGCGCGCTTCGTGTTCGCGTGAAAGCCCCAGCAGCATGCGCAGCACGGTGGTGGTCTTGCCGGTGCCGGGGCCGCCGGTCAGCACCATCAGCGCACGTCCGGGTGCCTGCCGCACGGCGGCGCGCTGGCGTTCCTCCTCGTCCGTCCAGCTGCCGTTGAACAGTGCACGCAATTCATCATCGTGCAGCGGGCGAACCGGCTCCGACGCGGCCTGCCGCCGCCGTGCCAGCGCGCGCGCCACCGCGACTTCGGAACGGTGATTGCGCCGCAGATAGAAATGTCCGCCTTCCAGCACGAAGGGGCAATGCTGCGTGCCGTCGGCATCGCCCGGCGCAACCAGTGCGCTTTGCTCCAGAGCGGCACGCACCTGTGTGGCCACATCCGGATCCGCGTTTTCCGCCACTGTGGCCAGTTCCAGTGCGCTGTGGCCCTGGCCTTCGGCATGGCTGGCCCAGGCGGCGGTGTGGGCGGTGAGCGGATCGCCGCCGTGCGCCAGCACCCAGCGCCAAACCGCGCGATCCAGTTCGCGCCATTCCTCCGGCAAAGGGGATGACGGGGAAGGTTCGTGGAAACCGAAGTGTTCTCCAGCAACGTGCGTCTTCATGCTGCCTCCTGCCAGCGTGCGCCAAGGACGTTCTGCACCGCATCCAGCAGCGCGTCGCCGAAGCGATGCCGCCAGACGCCGCAGGGCGTGCCGTCCGGCAGTTGCAGCCCGACGGCGCGGACGAACAGGTACCAGCAGTCGCCCAGATGCTGTTCGCGGCAATAGTCCGTACCTAGCCTTTCGCGCAGATGGCGCTCCACCGCGACTGCGTACAGCAGCGCCTGGAAGCGGTAGCCGGTGCTGGCCATCTTGTTTTCCAGCGCGGCCGGCGCGTAGTCCTCAAGGCAGGCGCGCGCGCCGCTGGCGAGCTGGTTGCTCTTGTAGTCGAGCACGTGGAAGCGGCCATCGTGGGCGAATATCAGGTCGATCTTGCCGTTCATCAGGCCGGCCAGAATCTGCTCGCGCGGCGGCACCAGACCGGCTTCGCCATGCGCTTCGCAGGCCAGCCGCAGGGCGCGCAGGCTGGCACCATCAAGCACGTAGTTGAACTCCATTTCGGCACGCATCTCGTGTGCCGCAAGTGCGGCCAGACACGGCCCGCCAGCACCTGAGAGGCGGGTATCGAGCACGCTCTGCAGACGGGTTGTAAGGGCGGCGGCAAGGTCTTCGACATCGCCTTCGCGCGGGCGCACACCGTAGCGCTCCAGCGCCGCCCGCACATGGCCGGGCTGGGCATCGAGTGATAGCCCGGGCACACGGTCTTCGAAGATGGCATGCACCGCGTTGCCGAAGTCCGCACCGCCGATCATCGACAGGCTGTCCAGTTCGCGATGGAAGGTGCAGCTCGACGGGGTGGCCGGAAGTTCGTCCGGCAGGCTGTCCGCATCGTGTGTTTCATGCGGCGCGATCCGTTCAACCACAGCCTCGTCCGCCGCCGCCTCGTCCTCGCCGCCGATATGCGACTGGCCAGCACCGCTGAGCGTGGTGAAGCTGTGCCGCATCGGCAGCGGGCCGCGCGGCGCGGGTGGCAGCGGGCGCACGCTGCGCTGTTCGCCCGATGGCCGGGGTGGAATCCAGCGCAGTTCATCGTGTGCATCCCAGCCTTCGTGACGGGCGATGGTCGTCGGTTCGGCATCAGCATCGGGTGCGAGTGCGGCAAGGTCCAGCGTGTTCAGCGGTGCATCCGCAGGGCGTTTGACATCCGAAGACAAGGTCAGCACATGGCAGGCATGGATGGCGCGGGTCAACACCACGTACAGCATGCGGAA
Source organism: Denitratimonas organivorans (assembly GCF_037478135.1). NCBI lineage: Bacteria > Pseudomonadati > Pseudomonadota > Gammaproteobacteria > Lysobacterales > Lysobacteraceae > Denitratimonas > Denitratimonas organivorans. Next base: position 308,148 of record NZ_JBBHDV010000003.1, on the reverse strand, counting down.
ACGCTCCTCGAATTCCTGCTGTTTGACCCGTTCCTTGCCCGGCCCTTCCATCAGGTATTTGCGACCATCCTCGGGATCGGACAGCAGATGCGGCATGCTGCCAGCCTTATGGAATCGTTTGTGGTTCCACATCAGCGGCAGGAACACGACGCCGAATTCCAACCCCTTGCTGACGTGCAGGGTCATCAAGCGGACCCGTTCGGCATCCGATTCCAGTCGCAGTGCGCGCGTATCGGCGGCATCGGCATCATCGGCTCCGCCGTCCATCTGGTCGGCGAACCAGGCCATCAGCCGCTCGCCGCCGCCGCAGTCTTCCCAGGCTTCCTGCAGCAGTTCGCCCAGATGGCGCAGATCGGTCAGCATGCGCTCGCCGTCCACGCTTTGAAGCAGTCGCGCGGCCTGTTCCTCCAGCAGGCTGCCGACCACCGCCAGCGGCCCGCGCGTGCCCAGCAGTGCATGCAATGCGTGGAAGCGCGCGACCTTGCGGTCCCAGGCAGCGGCGTCATCGCGCAGTTGCTGGATCTCGCGCAGGCTGGCACCGAACAGGCGCGTGACCAGCGCCGCGCGCAGGCTGCCCGGATCGCCGGCATGCAGCACCGCGTGCAGCACCAGACGCAGATCGCGCGCGGTATCGGTATCGAACACGCTGGCCCGCGACACCGCCACGCAGGGCACGCCGCGCGCCTTCAGCAGCGCGCCCAGCCGGGCGATCTGGGCATGGCCGGGCAACAGCACCGCGATATCACCCGGCCGCAATGGCTTGCCATCAATGCGGTAACCGTTTTCCGACAGCGCCCATACGATCTGCCCGGCGCAGGTGTGCAGCGCGTGATCGGTGAGGTCGACGATGCCCTCGAGCGATGTCAGTTCATGCAGCACCAGCGCTTGTTCGACCGGCGCGCCATTGCTCGCATGTTGCAAGGGCTTCGCATCGCGGCGGCCGCTGGCCTGCACCGGCTCGTAACTGATCGAGGTGTTCGATTCTTTCGGCCCCAGGCGTGTGCCGGTGGCGGCGTAGAAAGCATTGACCGCCGCGACGTAAGCGCGGCTGGAACGGTGGTTGGTGTCCAGCGTCAGGCGGTCCTCGTCTGGCACGGCATCGCGCGCGCGCTCGTAGGCCTGCACATCGCCGCCACGGAAACGGTAGATCGACTGTTTCGGGTCGCCGATCATCACCAGCCGCCCGCGCGGCTTGCCTTCCGCATCGCGGTAGATCGCATCGAGGATGCCGAACTGCACCGGATCGGTATCCTGGAATTCGTCCACCAGCGCCACCGGCCACGCCGCGAACAAGGCATCGGCCAATGCCCGCCGGCCTTCGCGCGGCTCCAATGCGGCACGCACGCTGTGCAGCAACTGGTCAAAGGTGGACTGGTTGGCGGCATCCAGTCGCGACTGCATCGCGTGTTGGCACCAGTGCTGGGCGGCGGTGAGGAACTTTCGAAGCGGCAGGCTGCTGGCGAGATCCAGCGTGTGCGGTGGTATCGCATGAGCGATTCGCGTTGATTGTTCAACCAGACGCATCACCTCGGGGTGTGTCTTGCCGGGGCCGTTGACGCCTTTCATCCCGGTTGCTTCAGACAGCCCGGAGAGATGATCGACCAGCACCTGAGCCAAGCCATCGAAGGGCGCCTCCAGTGCATCAACCAATGCGATCCATGCTTTCTGGAGCTTGCCGCCGGCACGCAGCAGGCCCGGCTGATCCAGAACCGCGCGCAACGCGGCGCGCCAGCCGGAAACCTCGCCAACCACATCCTGCAGCGCAGCGATGACGGTCTCCGGCGACGACGCCTCCACCACCACATCCGGCTGCATCAGCACCGGCAGGTATTTGTCCAATTGGGCGCGGCTGACATCCGCTTCACGCGCCAAGGTGACCAGTTCATCCTCATCATCGCCCTGGCTGATGACCCGCCACAGGTCGTTCGCCAGCGCGGCCTGCAAGGTCTTGCCGTCGATCATGTCGCGCCCGTTGAACAGCGCGCCGGCGGCGAACGGGTGATCGGCGAGGATGCGCGAGCACAGCGAATGCAGCGTGGAAATCGGTGCGGCGTCGAAACCGGTCAGGGCCGCCTGCAGGCGCTGCACGTCGGTCTTCAGCACAGCGGCATCCGTGCGCCAGCGCTTGCGCAGCCAGGCGCGGTCGGTGGCTTCATCAGGCGCAGCCTCGATGCCCTGCCCTGCACCATGTGCGGCAGCTTCGGCCAGCGCCCACTGCAATTTGCTGCGCAGCCGCTCGGACAGTTCGGCGGCGGCGGCATTGGTGAAGGTGCTGACGATGATCTGCTGCGGTACGCGCTGTTCTTCCAGCAACAGGCGCAGGTACAGCGCGCTGATGGTCCAGGTCTTGCCGGTGCCGGCGCTGGCTTCGACCAGACTGCGGCCGGCGCCCGCCAGGGTCAGCGTGGTCCAGTTTGCGGGCGTGCTCATGCCTTGGCCTCCTGCGTGTTGGTGTCCGGATCGTCATGCTGTGGCGGCAGAAACGTATCCAGCCGGATCAGTTCATTGATGGTGCGGGCTTCATGCGCCAGCGCTGCCAGCGCCTTTCCTTCGGCATCGCTGTCGGCATCGCCGAAGACCAGATCGCCTTCCAGCATCGCGGCGTAGCCGGGGGCGTAATCGCGTTCGCCCACGCCGCCAAAATCCCTGACCCAGACACTGCGTACCGCCGATGCAATCGCCTCCTCGTTTTTCGCGTTGACCGCACTCCAGCCGGCTTTTGGATGGAAATACGAGCCGCCCTGCCGCGCGATATCCCAGCAGCGGACCAGTCCGCGCAGGCGGCGGCGCAGTTCGGCCTGCAATGCGGCGCGGGCCGGCGCATCGGCCTGGCAGTAGTGTTCATCCCAGGCATTGATGCGCTGCGCCAGATCGGGCTCGCCCTCGGCCAGCATCGTCAGGCGCACCGGCATTGCGTTCTGCGCGTAATGCAGGCGCAGCAGCGCCCAGTGCAGAAAGGCGGGAATCCGGTCCTTGAAGTCCAGATCGCCGGCACTCTTCAGCCGGGTTTTTTCATCGCCGGATTTGGGATAGGCGAACACCAGCTGCACGCCGCCGCCCTCAGGCATCGGAAACACATTGCGCACCTGGCCGCTGATGCGTTGCGGTGCATCGCCCTGCCCGTCTTCGTCATCCTCGCCCGGCAACCGCAGGGCCACATCCACCCGCAGCGTCTGCGCGGCAGTAGCCGAGGACACGGCAAAGCGTCGGCTTTCCTGTGCCTGCGCCCACAGCGCCTGCACCGCCTCGGCCTCGGCGGCCCATTGCACTTGTCCGGCCTCACCCAGCGGCAGCACGCCGCCATGCGCGACCCACGCCGGCGGCAATCCGTCCCACACCCAGTCCGGGTCGGCACATTTGCGCGGCAGCACATGCTGCAAAAAGACCCGGCGCGCGACCGTGTGGATGGCCGAAATGCCATCCTTCGGCTCATCCTCGGGCAGGCGCACGTTGCCGTCGAGGGCATCCAGCGACAGGCGCAGATGATCCCGCAGCAGCGCTCTGGCCGGATCGCGGAAATGGTTTTCCAGCGCGCGCAGCGGCACCGGATCGGGCAGCGGCTCGTGCAATGGCAGCGGCGCTTCGCGCAGGCCCGGCAGCGATTTGTCACCTGCGCCCCACATGCCGCCGAACGCCTGCGAATACGAGTACAGCGCCGGCTGGCCGGCATCGAAATAGCGCGCATCGAAAGGTTGCAGCGGATGCCGCACGATCCATGGCCGCAGCGCGTCCTCGTCGCCGGGCGTGATGCCGGCATGGTGTTCCAGTTCGGCCAGAAGTTCGGCCAGCGGCGCGGCCGGATTGCGCGGTTTGCCGTCGCGCACGCCCTGGCCAAGGAAGGACAGGTGCAGGCGCTTGCGCGCCGACATCACGGTTTCCAGGAACAGATAGCGGTCATCGCCGGGCACGTCACGATCACCGACCCGGCGGATGCGCGCCATCAGGTCGATGCCGCCATCGGAAGGCCGGCGCGGAAACGCGCCTTCGTCCAGACCCAGCACGCAGACCACGTCGAACGGGATCGCGCGCTGCGGCACCATGCCGCAGAAGGTCACACCACCCATCAGGAAGCGCTGGTGTTCCGGCGCGCCGGCGAGGGCTTCCTGCAACAGCTCGCGCACCACCGCAAGGCGCAGCAGCGGCTGCTCGTCGTTGACCGCCGGTTCGCCTGCGAGATTGGCGATGGCGCGGTGGATCACCGACAGCGCGGCGCGTGCATCGGTATCGGTGGGGTCGATCCGCATCAGCGCATCCACGCGTTCGCGCAGCAGCCGCGACCAGTCGGCGGCGGACTGTTCGACCTGGGCCAGATCGCGCCAGGCCTGCAACTGGCGCAGCAGATGGTCGAGGCTGCCGAGTGCGGCCGCGCCGGGGCCTTCGATGCCGCCCATCGGCAGTAGTTGGGTGCCATCGGGAAGCTGCACCGCGTCGGGGTCTTCCGCGCCCGGCACATCGGCCATCAGATAACCGGCCAGCATCCGGTCCAGCGCCCACGCGAAACTGAATTCGGGCCGCGCCGGCAGCGACAGCGCGCCCTTGTGCGCACCATCCAGCGCCCACGCGACGCGGCTGTTGCCGAGCCATTCGACCAGCGTGTCGGCCGCATCGGCATCCAGCGACAGCGCGCGGCGCACCTCGTCCACGGCCAGCAGATCGACCACTTCCGGTGCGGTGATGCGTGCTGCGCCGATCCCCAGCAAGGTGGTGAACACGGTGAACGACGGGTGGCTGCGCGCCACCGGCACATCGGCCAGGTGATACGGCAGCAGACGTTCGCGGGCCGAACCCGGTTCGCCGAACACGGCCGGGATCAGTGGCAGATAGGCCTGGATGTCCGGCGCCATCACCACGATGTCGCCGGCGCGCACGCCTTCGTGTTCGATCGCATCCAGCAGCGCATCGCGCAGCACTTCCAGTTCGCGCTGGCGGGTATGGCAGGCGTGTACGCGCAGGCTGGGATCGCGGCTGACGGACGTGTCCGTCACGTCTTCGGCCATCAGTTCGGGCTGCAACTGGCGGATGCTGTATTGCAGCCGTTGCAGGCGGTTTTCCGGCGGCGTGCCGGCCTCGTCCTGCCAGTGGCGGATGTCCTCGCGCAGTTCACCTTCGACCAGCGCTGCAAAAAAGTGCTGGCCCATGCGGCCCCAGCGCGCCAGCAGCGGGTGGCCCTGCTCGTGCCAGTCGAGCGCGTCCGGGTCTTCCAGCCGGGCGCGCTCGGTGGCGGTGAAGTCCTGCCACTTGGACGTTTCCGGCAACTGCCACTGTCCTTCCCGCTGGGCGCGATACAGGCCGCCCCAGTATTCGCGGCAGGGATCGGGCACATACAGGAACACCGCCGCGCTGCGCGCATACATCCGCAATACCGACAGTTCCGCCGGCGGCAGGTGCGCCAGCCCGAACACGTGCAGCGGCGGCAGCGCGACATCCGGTGCCGCCAGCTTCGTCGCCAGCTCACCGACGAGACGGCCGCGATGTTCGCCGAGCCGGCCGACGATGGCCTTCCACAATGGCGCAAGGCAGGCGCGTTCCAGATCGCGCAATGCGTCATCGGAAACCTGCGCCGTCGCGAAAAGCGGCTTGCCGGCTTCCCAGGCATCGAGCCAGTCGCCGCGGTAGACCAGATATTGTGAAAACACCCGCGCCAGCCGGTCCGCGAGCTGGAAACGCCGCAGTGCCCGTTCGTCCGTACTGCTGCCGCCTTGCAGATAGGCCAGCACGCGCGTATCGGCGATGCCGTGTGCTTCAGGCCGGCCGAGCATGTGGTGCAGAGTCCAGCGCAGGTGTCCGCGCCGGTACTGCGGCAATGCCACCGCACGTTCGCCCAGCAATTGCCGCGACAAGCCATCCAGCCAGCTGCTGGGCAGCAGCACATCGAGATTGGCGACGATGCGGCCGCTGCCGACCTTGCGCGCCAGCGCGCCGGTCAACCACTGCTTCATGCCCGGATGCGCCGCCACCACGGTCTGCGGCACGAGCGGATTCTGCGGCCGGGTTTCGTGCAGCAGCACCTGCAACGGTTCCAGCAGCGATTCCAGACGGCTGGCCCGCAGCAGGGTCAGGCCGGTGACGGTGGCATCGGTATCCAATACTTCATCCCCTATGTGGTGGTGCGGCTGGTACGGGCCGGAGGGTGCATGGCGCGATCAGGACGGCAGTATCCGTGCCGGTTGTCTCACCAGATGAGATTGTAGGCTGGCGACCGCATGCGCCTGCGACCGGCACTGGTCCGCTGTCACCGCATCGCCACCGGGCGCAACACCTGCACAAGAACAGGCTGAAAGCCACCCGCAACTGAAGTGCGGGCCTCGTCCAGCGGCCACCTGCATGTATTGATGCGACAATCAGGCAATGGACACCCGACCGGTCGAAGCCCCACTCCATCCGCGCCTGTTCCGGATCATCGCTTCCGGTGAAACCGTTTCCCGTGACAGGCAGCGGCCGTCATGAGCGCACAACTGGTCGATGCCTTCGGGCGGCGCTTCCCCTATCTGCGCCTGTCGCTGACCGAGGTCTGCAACTACCGGTGCAGCTATTGCCTGCCCAACGGCTATGCCGCCGATGGCCGGCCGCGCTTTCTGGAGCAGGACGAGATCGCCCGGCTGTTGCGCGCCTTCGCCGCGCTGGGCATGCGCAAGGTGCGCCTGACCGGCGGCGAACCCAGCGTGCGCAAGGATCTGCCATCGATCATCGAGACCGCAGCGGCCACGCCCGGTATCGAAAAGATCGCGCTCACCAGCAACGGCTGGAAGCTGCTGGACACGGTCGAAACCTGGCGGGCGGCGGGCCTGACCGCACTCAATGTGAGCCTGGATTCGCTTGATGCCGACCGTTTCCACGCCATCACCGGGCACATGCTGTTCGACAAGGTGTTCCAGGGCGTGGAGCGCGCGCTGACGCTGGGTTTCGATTCGGTCAAGCTCAATGCGGTGCTGATGCGCGGCGTCAACGACGACGAGTTGCCGGGCTGGTTCGACTACCTGCGCGAGCGCGACACCGCGATACGCTTCATCGAGCTGATGCAGACCGGCGACAACGCCGAGTTCTTCGCCCGCCACCATGTGCGTACCGAAGCGCTGGAACAGCAACTGCTCGACAGCGGCTGGGTGCTGCGCGAACGCGCGCCCGATGCCGGTCCGGCGCGCGAATACACCCACCCGGACTATCGCGGCCGGATCGGCATCATCGCGCCCTATTCGCGCGATTTCTGCACCGGCTGCAACCGCTTGCGGGTCACTGCGCGCGGTGATCTGAGGCTGTGCCTGTTCGGCAATTTCGGCACCCCGCTGCGACCGCTGCTCCAGTCCGACGACAGCCACGACGAACTGACCGCACGCATCGCCACCCAACTCGGCCTCAAGGCCGCCGGCCACGGCCTGCATCAGGGCGATACCGGCCTGACCCCGCACCTGGCATCGATCGGAGGATGAATCACCCCATGAGCACGGAACCTGCCGCCTTCCACATGGCCGACATCCGCAGCAAACGGCCCACGCGCCGGCGCGCGGTGGCGGTGGGCGAACTGCTGGCCGGGCCGCTGGCCTGGCCGATGATCGTCGAGCGCCGGCTGCCCAAGGGCGATGCGCTGGTCATGGCCGAAATCGCCGGCCTTCAGGGCGCCAAACAGGCCTCGGCGCTGATGCCGCTGTGCCATCCGCTGCCGCTGGAGCTGGTGCGCGTGCGCTGCGAGCCGATTCCCGAACGCCATGCCATCCGGGTCTATTGCGAATGCGCCACCGAGGCCCGCACCGGGGTGGAGATGGAAGCCCTGGCGGGCGCCAACGCTGCGCTGCTGACGCTGTACGACCTGAGCAAACCGGTGGAACCGGCACTGACGATCAGCGGCATCCGGCTGCTGTTCAAGGAAGGCGGCAAGAGCGGCCTGTGGCTCCATCCCGACGGCATGAGCGATGCCGAACGCGCGCATTACCGCCCGCGCGGGCCGGAACGCCTGGACGGCGTGCCCTGCGCGGTGCTCACCCTCAGCGACCGCGCCAGCCACGGCGAATACGAAGACCGCTCCGGGCCGGTACTGCACGACGGCCTGCGCGCGCTCGGCGCCGAACTGCGTGAAACCGACGTGCTGCCCGACGGCATCGAGCCACTGGCAACAAGGCTGCGGGCACTGGCCGCCGGCGGCGTGCGTCTGTGCCTGTGTACCGGCGGCACCGGCCTTGGCGCGCACGACCAGACCCCCGAAGCGCTGCGCCAGGTCGCCACGCGCCGGGTCGATGGCCTGGCGGAAATGATCCGCAGCCAAAGCGCCCTGCATACGCCGCTGGCCTGGCTGAGCCGGGCCGAAGCGGTGCTGGTGGACGACATGCTGGTACTGGCGCTGCCCGGCAGCCCACGTGCCGCCAGCCAAAGCATGAACATCCTGGCCCCGGTACTGGCGCACGCGCTGGCGATGATCGACGGAAAGCCGCACCCATGACCGCCTACTTCCAGGCGCTGGACACCATCGTCGGCCAGTGCACGCCACTGCCGGCCGAACGTATTCCGGCCTCCGACAGCCTCGGGCGGATTCTGGCCAGCGCCGTACTCAGTCCCGAAGACCTGCCGCCTTTCGCCAACTCGGCGATGGACGGCTTTGCACTGTACGCCGGCACGCAAACCCTGGCGGCCGGTACCGAATTCACGGTGGAAGGCAGCTGCGCCGCCGGCGATGGACAGGTGCGGGGTGGCGATGGCGCCTGGGAAATCATGACCGGCGCGCGGATGCCCGACGGCCTGGACACGATCGTGCCGGTGGAACAGGTCGACGTGCTGCAACACGATGCGCAGGGCCAGGCACAACGGATCCGGCTGAAGGCCGAAGTCAGGCCGGACCAGCACCTGCGCAAGCGCGGCGAAGACGTGCAGCGCGGGGAACAGGTGGCCGCACCGGGCCAGATGCTGCGCGCCGCGCATCTGGCGCTGCTGGCCGCGCTGGGCGTGGCGGCAGTGGATGTCGTCCGGCAACCCCGCGTGGCCGTGATCAACACCGGGCGCGAACTGGTCACTGATCCGGCACAAGCGCTGCAACCGGGCCAGATCCGTGAAAGCAACAGCCCGTTGCTGGCCGCACAACTGGCCGCAGCCGGTGCCGACGTGGTGTGGCAGCAGGTGGTCGGCGATGAGCCGCAGGAATTTAAGGCCGCCGTGCAGGCGGCACTGGCTGCGGGTGCGGAAGTGCTGGTCAGCACCGGCGCGGTGTCGATGGGTCGCTACGATTTCGTACCCGACACCCTGCGCGCGCTGGGCGCTAGGATCCATTTCCACAAGGTACGCATCCGGCCCGGCAAACCGCTGCTGTTCGCCACGCTGCCCGGTGGGCAGCTGTATTTCGGACTGCCCGGCAATCCGGCCTCCAGTGCGGTCGGGCTGCGGTTTTTCGTCGAACCTGCGCTGCGCAGGATGCTGGGGCTGGCGCCGGAGCAACCATTGCGGGTGCCGCTGACCACCCCGGCCGGCAAGCCGGTGCCGCTGCGCCGGTTCCTGAAGGCCCGCCTGACCTGCGACGGGCAGGGACAGCTGCAGGCGCAGGTATTGTCCGGCCAGGAATCGTTCAAGATCGCGCCGCTGCTGCGCAGCAATGCCTGGGTGGCGATCGATGAGGATGCCGGCGCAGTGCCGCTGGGCGCGCTGGTGGAAGTCCATGCCACCGGGCACCTGCAAGGGCTGCAACCGGAACTGTTGCTGGAGTGATGGCGTGATGAAGGTTGAAGTGAGTCTGTTCGGCGCATTCCGCGACCACGAGCCCGGCGCACAGGTGGTGCTGGAGCTGCCCGAAGGTGCACGGGTGGCCGAACTGCGCGCCGCCCTGCTCGACTATGCGCAGGCGCATTGGCCGGCGTTCCGTCCCGGCCTGTTGCAGCGTTCGGCGTTCGCCAGCGAAACCACCGTGCTGCGCGACAACGAACTATTGCCGGCCGATGGCCGCATGGCAGTGCTGCCGCCGGTGAGCGGAGGATGAGCATGTCCGGACAATCCACACATCATTGCGCGGTGGTCGATGCGGCGCAGGGAAAACTTGATCCGGCGGCGGCCATCGAATTCGTCTCCGATCCGGGTTTTGGCGGCATCGACATGTTCATCGGACGGATACGCAACCTCAATCACGGCAAGGTCGTCACCGGCATCAGCTACGACATGTTCGAGCCGCTGGCGCTGGCCGGCTTCCGCGCGATTGCCGAGCAGGTGCAGGCCGAGTTCGGCCCGCAGCTCAAGCTCTACATCGCCCATGCCAAGGGTCGGCTGGCGGTCGGTGATCTGGCGGTGGTGATCGCCGCCGGCACGCCGCACCGCGACGAAGCCTTCCGCGCCTGCCGCCAGGTGATCGAAGCGGTCAAGCACACCAGCCCGATCTGGAAGCAGGAACACTACGAGGACGGCGACAGCATCTGGAGCGAAGGCTGCTCGCTGTGCGAACCCCAGAATGCCGAAGACACCGCAGCGGCGCATCACGGGCATGAGCATCACTGACGCAGGCTGCACGGATGCAGGTTGGACCGGCGTGGTGCTGGCCGGTGGCCGCTCCTCGCGCATGGGCCGCGACAAGGCCCTGCTGCTGTGGCAGGGACAACCTCTGCTGCAACACATGCAATCGCTGCTGCAACAGGCCGGCGCGACGCGGGTCGTGATCAGCGGCGACTACCCCGGTTTTGATGCGATTCCCGACCAGACCAGTGAACTCGGCCCGCTCGGCGGCATCGCCAGCATCGCCTCAGCCCTGCCCGACGGCGTGCTGCTGCTGGTGCCGGTCGACATGCCGCTGCTGACGCCTCCGCTGCTGGCATCACTGGTCGCCGTCGAGGGCCGCTGCGTTTGCCATCCCGGCCACATTCTGCCGCTGCGCCTGCACCTGGACGACCACACCCGCGCATGGTTGCAACACGCCACGCAATTGCCGCAACGCGAACGCTCGGTACGCGCGATGCACGCCGCACTGGGAGGAATCCACGCCACGCTTCCAACCGATGGCGAACGCCAACTGGTCAACTGCAACACGCCCGATGAATGGGCTGGGCTGGCGGGTGAAGGCGCAGGTCACGGCTGAAGCCCGCAGCGTCTTCCACGGCGATGCGGCCGGCTTCAGATGACTGCGCCTTGGATGACTGAATGTTGGGGTTCGCATCCGCTCACCACCAACCTATGGGCGGATCGCGGTGGGGTGGTTATCGGCAGCCCTGACCGCGATGGGGGTTCTCTGCGACGCTTCGGCGCGACGCGGGCTGACGCAAGGAAACCCGCCACAACATTCGAAGGCACGGAGTCTGAGGCAAGTCGCATAGGTCGTGGTGAGCATCGCGAACCGCGACGGCGGGATGTTCGACGGCGCCAATATCTGGCGGCCGCGGCGGATGAGCCTCCCGGGCTTCGGATATCAGGCTCGCATCCGCCCAAGGGCCACCTCAACCCGCCACATCCCAGCCGATGAACGCCCAGCGCCGTGCCGGCAGCAGTACCGGGTCGGTATCGGCAATCTGATCGAACCAGCTGCGCAGACGCCTGCTTTCCTCTTCGTCCAATTCGCCCAGCGACCAGTTCACCAGCCGCAGCAACTGGCCGAAATCCCGCACCGGTTCCGGCTCGCCGCTCTGGATATAGTCGAGCCGGGGATGGATGCCCATCGCATGCAGAATGTTGATGGCGTAGATGTAATCCGGTGCGCCGACGGGATTCCGGCCCAGCAGCTGCGGGATTCGCGCATCCAGACGCTGGTTGCCCACGCGCTGGGTCAGGTAGACACGCTTGGCGGCCTTGGCGTTGAGCCGGACCAGCGCGGCGGCCAGATCCGCCACCTGGGTGGAACGCGAGGCGATCGCGATATCGCACACCGGAACATCCCGCCAATCGTCCTCCCAGGCGCACAGCCGTGCATCGATATTGCCGATGCCGCGTGCCTTCGCGTTTTCACGCAAGGCGCGGAGCATGCCGGAACTGAAATCCAGCGCGACCACCCGTTCCAGACGCTGCGCCAACGGCAATGCCAATGCACCCCAACCACAGCCGACATCGAGCACGCTGCGGCAATCGCTCAAGTCCATGCGCGCCAGGAACGCTTCGACGTAATCGCTGTGCGCCAGCGCATCCTTCGCCTTCGCGGCACGCGCATCCCACTGCGCAGCGGTCTTGCCCGAGCGGCCCGCCGCGGCCAGGTGCTCGCGGTACAGCTGGCCGAAATCGATGGCGTCGATGCCCATCAGCCGTTGTTCCGCGCGCGCTGCGCCGACCACTGTTCGAACCACGCCTGCAAGGCCTGTATCCGTGGCGGCAGTTCGGTACCGGTGCCGCCGGTGAAGCTGCGCCACTCTTCCAGATAGCGCGGGTTGATCACCGCCAGCACCGGGATCGAATCGGACAACAGCTCCAGCATCTCCGCGACCAACCCGCCGCCACTGGCTTCCAGCGTGCCGAAGCGGTTGACCATGACCAGATCCGCCCCCTCGGCACGCGCGCGGCGCAGCACGGCGCTGGCATCGGCCACGGCGGAAGGGCTCACGAGGCAGCCGCGCGCATTGGCTCCGCGCGGGTTCGAGATGTCGTAGCGGATGTTTTCATCGTCCAGATCGATGACCACCATCGGCCGGGGTTGGCCCGGTACGCGCGGTGGCTGGATCAGGCCGCGAACACGCCGACCGGACTGGCGCAGACTGGCCGCGAAGCGGGCCAGCAACGCATCGGCATCTTCGCTCCCATCCTGGACGACAACCGCGAAGGGCAGCTTGTTGCTGGTCGCCGCAGTGGGCGGGGCGGAAACGGAATCGGGCATGTCGGCAGGCAGGATATGAAGACGAGTGGATGGCGCGCAGCGGCATGGCACAGCCCCGGAGCCGGCCATGCGCGCATGCGGCTTCCCAGTGTAGCGGGACCGCTTGCCGTGCCAGCGTGGATGCCGGGCGTTACTGGGAGTCTGCTTGCCGGTGTCCGTCTTGCCGCGTAGCCTCGTTGCGGTGAACAGGAAACAGGACAACCGCCCCTCCATCGCAGGCTCGGCCACGCGCTCCATCGAACGCTGGCGCAACGGCGTGATGCAGCCGTTGCACGATCACGTTGCCGAGGAGGTTCCGGTCGCCTTCGTCTACAACGACACGCCGTTCGCGGTGATGATGGCCACGCCCGCGGATCTGGAGGATTTCGCGACCGGCTTTGCCTTGAGCGAGGGTATTGTCGAGCACGCCGCCGAAGTCGTGGTCGAAAGCATCGAACACCTGCTGGAAGGCATCGAAATCCGCCTGCGGATTCCCGAATCCCGCGCGCAGGCGCTGGAAAGCAGGCGACGCAGCATGAGCGGCCGCAGCGGCTGCGGCATCTGCGGCAGCGAACTGCTGGAGTCGGCACTGCGCAACCCAGCCCCGGTTTGCGCCGATATCCGCATCGACACCACCGCGCTGCAACACGCCCTGCGCGGCTTGCGTGCCGGGCAGAAGATCAATGCACTGACCGGCGCCACCCATGCCGCCGGCTGGGCCAGCCTGGAGGGCGAACTGCAACTGGTGCGCGAGGATGTGGGCCGCCACAACGCGCTCGACAAACTGATCGGCGCGATGCAGATGGCAGGGTTGCGGCCAGAGGAAGGCTTCCTCGTGGTCACCAGCCGCGCCAGCTACGAAATGGCGATGAAGGCCGCCAGTGTTGGCATCGCGCTGATGGCGGCGATCTCCGCCCCGACCGCATTGGCGATCTCGCTGGCGCAGCGCTGCCAGCTCACCCTGATCGGTTTCGCGCGCGACGATGGCCACGCCGTCTACACCCATGCGCAACGGCTGCTGCCAGCTTCCGCCGCGCCCGCCAACCGGAGTGAAACACCATGAGCCGCAGCCTGGTACGACCTTATGCTGGCCCCGCCGGCGGCTGGGATTCACTGAAAAGCGTGATCGCGCACCTGGGCGAGCAGGACATCCGGATCAAGGGCGCGCGCACCCTGCTGCACGCCAACCAGCCCGATGGTTTCGACTGCCCCGGCTGCGCCTGGCCGGACCGGGACCACACCTCCACCTTCGAGTTCTGCGAAAACGGCGCCAAGGCCGTCGCCGCTGAGGCCACAAGCCACCGCGCCGGCCCGGAATTGTTCGAGAAATACAGTGTCACGCGGCTTTCCGGCTACAGCGACCACTGGCTCGAACAACAAGGCCGGCTCACCCACCCGATGCGTTACGACGCCGCCAGCGACCACTACCTGCCGGTGAGCTGGGACGACGCCTTCGCGCTCATCGCCGAACATCTCAACGCCCTGGATTCACCCGACGAGGCGATCTTCTACACCTCCGGGCGCACCTCCAACGAAGCCGCCTTCCTGTACCAGTTGTTCGTGCGCCGCTACGGCACCAACAATTTTCCGGACTGCTCCAATATGTGCCACGAGTCTTCCGGCAGCGCGATGAAGAAGCAGATCGGCGTCGGCAAGGGCACGGTGTCGCTGCACGATTTCGAGAAGGCCGATGCGATCCTCATCTTCGGCCAGAACCCCGGCACCAATCACCCGCGCATGCTGGGCGAACTGCGCGATGCGGCAAAGCGCGGCTGCCGCATCGTCTCGTTCAATCCGCTGCGCGAGCGCGGACTGGAGCGCTTTGCCGATCCGCAGGACAAGCTGGAAATGGCGCGGCGCGGTTCGACCCGGATTTCCTCGGACTATCTGCAAGTGAAGATCGGCGGCGATCTGGCGGCGGTCAAGGGCATGATCAAGCATGTGCTCGAACGCGATGCCGAGGCCATTGCGCGCGGCGAAACCTCGCTGCTGGATCGGGACTTCATCGACCGCCACACCGCCGGCTTCGATGCCTTCGCCGCCGATGTGCATGCCGAAGACTGGGACACCATCGTCGAAGAATCCGGCCTCACCCAAGCGCAGATCCGCCATGCCGGCGACATCTACCTGCGCGCCGGACGCGTGATCGCCTGCTGGGGCATGGGCATCACCCAGCACAAACACTCGGTCGCCACGATCAACATGATCGTCAATCTGCTGTTGTTGCGCGGCAACCTTGGCCGTGAAGGCGCGGGTGCCTGCCCGGTACGCGGGCACAGCAATGTGCAGGGCGACCGCACGATGATGATCTGGGAAAAGCCGCCGGCGGCGTTCCTGGACCGGCTGCAACAGGTGTTCGGCTTCGAGCCGCCGCGCCGCGAAGGCTACGACACCATCGGTGCCATCGAAGCGATGCTCGACGGCCGCGCCAAGGTGTTCTTCGGCATGGGCGGCAATTTCGCCATCGCTACGCCGGACAGCGATGCCACCGCACGCGGGCTGCGGCGCTGCGATCTCACCGTCAACGTCACCACCAAACTCAACCGCAGTCATTTGATCCACGGCCGCGAGGCGCTGATCCTACCCTGCCTTGGGCGCACCGAAATCGACATGCAGGCCAGCGGCCCGCAAGCGGTGACGGTGGAGGATTCGATGAGCATGGTGCACCTGTCCTCGGGAATAAATCCGCCGGCTTCCGATGAACTGCTGTCCGAACCGGCGATCGTCGCGCGGCTGGCACAGGCCACCCTGATGGCACCGGCGCATCCGGATGTGGCGGCCGGACGCACTTCGCCCGATACAGGCGATGGGAAAGAAGACGCCGCAAAAAGCAGGCCCGGCGATATCCCGTGGTTGTGGCTGGTCGAGGATTACGACCGCATCCGCGACCTGATCGCAAAGACCTTCGACGATTTCCACGACTTCAACCAGCGCGTGCGGGTCCCGGGCGGGTTCCGCCTGCCCAACGCCGCAGGCGAACGGCGCTGGCTCACGCCCGAGGGCAAGGCCCAATTCATCGCCGCACCCGTGCCCACCGGCAACCCGATCCATCGCGCCCGCCAGAACGCCACGCAGCCGGTTTTCACACTGGCCACGATCCGTTCGCATGACCAGTACAACACTACGGTGTACGGTCTCAACGACCGTTATCGCGGTGTGTTCGGCGAGCGCCGCGTGCTGTTCATCCATGCCGGTGACATCGCCGCACTGGGCATGAAGGCCGGTGAGCGGGTGGATCTGGAAAGCCTCGGCGAGGATGGTGTGAAGCGCGTGGCGCGTCACTTCCTGCTGGTGGAATACGACATCCCGCGCGGTTGCCTGGCCGCGTATTACCCGGAAACCAACCCGCTGGTGCCGCTCTCCAGCTACGCCGATGAATCGCGTACGCCCACCTCCAAATCGGTGCCGGTGATCATCACGCCGCACGCCGCGGATGCCACCCGCGCGCTCCATTCCCGCGACATCCCCGCACGTGTCGACTGATGCCGCTCTCATCGCCGCGCTGCTCGCGCAACTGGCTCAGGCACCGGAAGGCGCCTCGCTGCCGCGCCTGTGCAAGCGTCTGGACGTGCGCATGAGCGTATTGCTGCGCACCCTGGCCTGGATCGGCGACGAGCATGTCGGCGGTGTGCGCGGGCCGGGCTGGGTGCGCACCCGCGAAGAAGGCGCACGCACGCTGGCGATACTGACCGCAGCCGGCCGCACGGTGGTGGACGGGTTGAAGACCGAAAACGGCGACATCGCTTGAGCGGCGGCGGCCTTCAGACTTTCTAGCGGACCCGGATGGCGGAAGGGAGTGGGAGTCGAACCCACCCGGGACAGGCTCGCTGCCCCAACAGGATTTGAAGTCCAGCCGCCCCACCGGAGACGATTCCCTTCCATTCGTGGCCGCGCGTCATCCGCTTCGGCCGACCCAGTTTGCCCGCTGGAAGCCCAGCTTGCCATCACCTGTTCCACACCCGGATGACGGCGTCTGCCATCATCGGGCAACGGCGTAGGGTGGCATCCGCCGTGCGTCAGAACAGGATCAATATTTCTGCGCCCGGCCCGGCGCCGGCTGGGCCGCTCGCGACCGGCTTCATGTGTCGATCTGTCACCTGTGGAATGACGTCACTCAGACACGCACCCGCCCTTCGGCCAGCTGCACCACCTGCTGGCCGAACATCCTCACATCCTCGGGGTCGTGGCTGATCAGCAGCAGCGGGATGCCGGTGTTGTCCAATACCGTTTCCAGTTCCTGCCGCAGAAGACCGCGCAAATCACGATCCAGCGCAGCGAAGGGTTCGTCCAGCAGCAGCGCCTGCGGCTGCGTCACCAGCGCCCGCGCCAAGGCCACGCGCTGCCGTTGTCCACCGGAAATCTGCGCCGGCAGGGAGTCGGCGAGATGGTCGATGCGGAAAGTCTGAAGCCACTGCTCCACCGCCTCGATGCGGGTGCCGCGCCGCGCATTCAGGCAGCGCTTGTTCAGACCGAAACCGACGTTCTGGCGCACATTCAAGTGCGGGAACAGCGCATAGTCCTGGAACACGTAGCCGATCCGGCGTTGCTGCGGCGGCAGCTCGATGTTCGCGCCGGCATCGAACAACGTCTGCCCATGCATCCGGATCGTGCCGCGCTCCGGGCGCAGCAATCCGGCGATGGCCTTCAGTGTCAGGCTCTTGCCCGCGCCGGAAGGGCCGAACAGCACCACGCGCGGCTGGGTGCAGGCCAGCGCCACCTGCAAGCGGAACTCGCGGCCGGCGGCGCGCAACTGACGCTCGATGTCCATTTCAAGCCACATCGTGCCTGCTCCCGCCAGAACGGCCGGCCAGTCGCGCCGCCAGCAGCAACACCGCGATGCAGACCAGCGAGGACACCAGCACCAGCAGGTTGGCGCGGCCATCGTTGCCGGCCTGCACCGCTTCGTAGATGGCGATGGACAGGGTCTGGGTCTGCCCCGGAATGCTGCCGGCCACCATGATGGTGGCGCCGAATTCGCCCATCGCGCGTGCGAATGCCAGCAGCAGGCCGGCAAGAATGCCGCGCCAGGCCAGCGGCAGGCTCACCCGGAAAAACAGTGCCACCTCGGATACGCCCAGGGTGCGCGCAGCCTGCTCCAGTTGCCGGTCAACGCCCTCGAACGCGGCACGCGCCGGCTTGAACACCAGCGGGAACGAGGCCACCGCCGCCGCGATCACCGCCGCCTGCCAGGTGAACACCAGATTGATGCCGAAGCTGTCCTGCAACCACGCTCCCAGCGGCCCGTTGCGACCCACCAGCACCAGCAGGTAATAGCCCAGCACCGTGGGCGGCAACACCAGTGGCAGGGTGAATACGGTATCCAGCAATTCACGGCCAGGAAAACGGCGTCGCGCCAGCAGCGCGCCGAACGCAACACCGAGCACGAGGTTGATCGCGGTGGCCCAGCCGGCCACCTTCAGCGACAACCACAGCGCGCTCCAGTCCAGATCCAGCATCGGATTAAGGATTGCCGAAACCGTGGCTGCGCAGGATGGTCTGACCCTGTTCCGAACGCACGAAGGCGATGAAGCGCCGCGCCTCCTCCGGCTCGCGGCTGGCCGCCACCATCGCCAGCGGATAGTGGATGCCGCCTTCGACCGGCACCTGAAACGCCGGCCGCACATGTTCGCGCACGGTGTGCGCATCGGTGGCATAGACGAAGCCGGCATCCACCTCGCCGCGCGTCACGTAGTTCAGCGCCTGACGCACGTTCTGGGTCAGGATCGCGCGCGATTGCAGCGCCTCCCACAGCCCGGCCTGTTCCAGCGCACCCTTCGCATAGCGGCCCGCCGGCACGCTGTCCGGATGACCGATGGCCACGCGCTTGAACCCGTCTCCGGTCAGTTCGTCCAACGCGGCCGGTACTGCTGTCGACGCCAGCGGCACCACCAGCCACAGGCTGTTGCTGGCGAACACGTGTCGCGTCTGCGGATCGATCAGGCCGTCGTGCTGCGCCCTGTCCATCGTGGCCTCGTCGGCGGAAGCCAGCACATCCACCGGCGCACCGCGCGCAATCTGCTGCAGCAGCACCCCGGACGCGGCAAGATTCAGATGCACCTGCGTGCCCGGATGCGCGTCCTGATAGGCACTCGCGATCTCGCGAAAACTCTCGGTCAGACTGGCGGCAGCGGAAACCGTCAGTTCGGCAGCAGCGGCCGGAAGCGCCAGCAGCACTGACAACAGCACCCAGAACCTTTTCATTTCACGATGACTCCCGAACAGCCCTGCGCCGGACTGCGCAGAAGCCGGTTACCGCGCTGGCGACCTGCCTGTGATTTCCTGCCGACCATCCGGCGGAACCGGGATTGCGTTGGCGCATTCCAGAACCTGATCCGCCGCCCTCGTTGCCGGCCCTGCCAAACACTCGGGAGCCAGGAATTTCCAAGCGATCATCATGGCAAAAAACCATGCCTGCCGCGAACGCGGCTGCCGGTATTGCCGACACGTCCCTGCCCCTTTCGGGGAGCACTTTCACCTTGCGTGCGTTGACCTTCACGGCTGAACCCGTCTGCGCCAGCAACACCGTGTATGCCACAGACCCGTGAGCCGGAATGAGCGGACCCGGAGCATCCCGAAGCGCCCTACCCATCAAACAAATCGCGCCGATGCGGGTTGATGCGGCGCAGATCGCCACGGCGCAGGGTGAGGCCGAGGCCGTCGAAGAAATCGAGGATCTGGATGGCGACCTTGCGGCCGTTGTCCATGCAATCGCGGAAGGCGGCAGCACCGAACCAGCCGTCATCGCTGCCGGCAGCCAGGTCTTTTGCGAAGCCGGCCATTTCGCGCACCACCTCGCGGGCGAAGAAGTGGTCGTGGGCGACCTGGTAGACCAAGCCCTGACGTTGCACCAATTTCAATATCCGGCGGATATCGCGTTCGTCGATGTCAAATTCATGAGCGAAATCGCGCACGCGCGGCGGGCGGAAACGGCCTTCGCCCAGCAGCCCGGGCTGGATCCGTTGCCAGACGAGAGCGTCGGCTTCGGCAAGCTGCACGACATGACCGGGCAGGCGCACGAAGGCACCATCCAGCACGATATGTCCAGCGTCGGCCTGTTGCTGCAGGAAGGCGAGGAAGGCGGGCTTGGTCAGACGCGGTTGCAGCAGCAAGCGCAGCTTTTCGCGCCCCAGACCGGCCAGATCGGGATGGGTTTCGTGGAAGTCGGCGAGCGTTGTACCCAGTTGCGTTTCCAACTCGGCCAAGTGCGCGACGGAAACGGCCAGTTCCTCGATCATCACTGCATTGCATTGCGCGCACAGGGCCGGGCCATCGTCCTGATCCAGCGCGCGATCACGCAGGAAAGCGGGCATGTCCACCGGCGCGACCGCCAGCAGGCCGGCCAGCGCGGTGGCAGGGTCGGTGTTGCGTGCCGCTTGCAGCCAGGCCAGCCGTTCCGGCGTGCCGCGCTTGCGCGCCGGGGCGCGCAGGTCGATGAAATGGCCGCCGCCGATACTGCGGCTGGCCGAGGTGTCGCGTAGTACGAAGCGGTCACCGACGCTGGCCGCGATCGGCCTTTCCAGCACGATCTGCACCAGCCCGGCCTGCCCCGGCTTCAGTTCGCCGGCCAGCGGCACGACCCGCGCCGGCACTTCGACCGCATGGCTGTGCAGATGCACCGGGAACCAAGTGGTGACCGGTTTGTTCTCGCTTCCCAGCACCCGCAGCACGGCATCGATACGGTCACTGGGCGCGTGCAGTGGCGGTGTCAGAATCAGGTCGCCGCGATGGATCGCATCCTTGCCGACGCCCTCGCCGGCCAGATTCAGGGCGCAGCGCTGGCCGGCCACGCCGGTATCGGACTTGAGGTTCTGTGCATGGATGCCGCGCACCCGCGCCGGCAAGCCGAGCGGGCTGATCATCACGCCGTCACCAACCGCAACCTTGCCCGACAGCACCGTGCCGGTGACCACGGTGCCGGTACCGGCCAGGGTGAAGCTGCGATCCACCGCGAAGCGGAACGGCCCGCTGGCTGCACGCGCCGGCAACTGTTGCGCAGCGCGGACCAGGGCGGCACGCAGCGCGTCGATGCCTTCGCCGGTGGTCGCCGATACCGGCATGATCGGCGCATCGGCCAATCCGGTGCCGGCCAGCGCTGCACGGATCTGCGCCTGCACCTGCGCACGCCGCCCGGAATCGGCGAGATCGGCCTTGGTCATCGCCACGATGCCGCCCGACAGGCCGAGCAGGTCGAGGATGGCCAGATGTTCCAGCGTCTGCGGCATTACTCCGTCGTCGGCGGCGACCACCAGCAGCGCGAAATCGATGCCGCCGGCACCGGCCAGCATGGTGCGCACCAGCCGTTCGTGGCCGGGCACATCCACGAAACCGGTGATGCCGCCTCCGCCAAGATCGGCATAGGCGAAACCCAGTTCGATGGTGATGCCGCGCGCCTTCTCCTCGCTCAGGCGGTCGCCGGCAATACCGGTCAGTGCCTTCACCAGCGCAGTTTTGCCGTGGTCGATATGGCCGGCGGTGCCGATGATCATGGGGCTGGTGTCCTGTTGCCGGTCAAATGTTGGCCAATGCTCCCGATCAGATGCTGGCAGCCGTCGGCTCCGCGCCGGTGGCGCTTGAGCCGACCTGCATTTTCCCGGTTTCCGGTGCGTACATCACAGGTCGGTTCAAGCCGCGTAGCGGTGGAACCCACATTTTGACCGGCATTCGTGTGATACCGGATGCCTGTCACGGTGTCAGCGCGCGCAGTGCGTCGAGCAGGGTCGCGTCGTCGTCGAGACAGCGCAGATCGAGGATCAGTGCGCCGTCGCGGATGTGGCCGATGACGGGCGTCGGCAGTGTGCGCAGCTGTGCCGAAAGACGGTCCGGCGCATCACCGCCTCCGCCGCTCAGGCGCAATCCGGCACTGGCAATGGTATCGACCGGCAATGCGCCGGAACCGGCCTGGCTGCGGCATTCGCAGACACTCACGCTGAAGCCATGCGCCGCCAGCAGCGCGCCCACCTGCGGTGCCAGACGTTCAGCCTGAGCCGCGATATCGGCCTGGCTGCGAGCCAGATGGCGCAATGTCGGCAGACGCTGCGTGAGCCGGTCCGGATCGCGGTACAGATGCAGTGTCGCTTCCAGCGCGGCGAGGCGGATCTTGTCCAGCCGCAGCGCGCGTTTGAGCGGGTTGCGGTTGATCGCCTCGACCAGTTCACGGCGACCGACGATGAAACCGGCCTGCGGCCCGCCGAGCAGCTTGTCGCCGGAGAAGGTCACCAGACCGGCGCCCTCGGCCACCGCTTCGGCCACGGTCGGCTCGCGGCGTAGGCCGTAGCGCGAAAGATCCAGCAGCGAGCCGGAGCCCAGATCATTGAGCAACGGCACGCCACCCTTGTGCGCAATCCTCGCCAGTTCCGGCGCGGGCACTTCGGCAGTGAAGCCTTCGATCCGGTAGTTGGACGTGTGCACCTTCAGGATCAGGCCGGTATCGGGGCCGAGTGCGGCTGTGTAATCGCGCGCATGGGTGCGGTTGGTGGTGCCGACTTCGACCAGTGTGACGCCGGCGCGGGCCATGATCTCGGGCAGCCGGAAGGCGCCGCCGATCTCGATCAGTTCGCCACGCGAGACGATGGTTTCGCGCCCGAGGCCGAAGGTGTTGAGCACCAGCAGCACCGCCGCGGCATTGTTGTTGACCACGGTGGCGTCTTCGGCGCCGGTCAACTCGCACAGCAGGCCGCGCAGGTGGTCGTCGCGCTCGCCGCGACCACCGCTGTCAAGATCGAACTCCAGCGCCAACGGATTGGCCATCGCGGCGGTTGCGGCCTGGCATGCCGCGTCGGCCAGCAGCGCGCGGCCCAGATTGGTGTGCAGCACGGTGCCCGTCAGGTTCAATACCGGCCGCAGCGACGCGCGCGCGGCAGCGGCCAGATCCTGTTGCAGCAGTGCCGGCAGCGCCACCGCTAGGGCATCGCCGTCTTCGCCAGCACGGATGGCTTCGCGCATGTGCTGCAGCCGGGCTCGCACGGCCTTCACCACCGCGCTGTGTCCGTGTGTCCGTACCAGCGCCTGCCCTGCTTCCGAGACAAGCACCTGATCGACGCTGGGCAGGTTGCGGAAGCCGGCCATCAGTATCCGACGATGAAGGGGTTGAAGCTGCCGCGCGTGAAGTCGGTATCGCGCATCAGCATGTCCAGACCGAGGCTGCCGACGTCGTCGGCGACCGGGTCCAGACTGGCATTCCTGACCTGGTAGAAGATCTTCACCCAGGACTTGCACTCGTTGCACAGCTCGGCCTTGACCGTGGCGTCATCGGTGCCGACCGAGCGGTAGCTGATGCCCTTGGTCGAGCCGCAGCACAGGCATTTGACCCGCACCTCGTTCCAGCGCGTGGCGCAGCAGCCGCAACTGGCGTAGCGGATGTTTTCGATGCCCTGCATGCCCATTACCGACGAGGTTGCCGGGCGGCCGCCGCAGGCCGGGCATACGCCAACAGACACCGGCACCAGTATCTCGGGATCAAGCGTTGCGGCCAGCCGTGACAGGTGCACCTGCACCGCCGCTGCAACGAAAAGGTGTGCAGCGGGAGCCTCGGTGGAAATGTTGTCTGCCAGCACGTTGCCGAGCAGCCATTGCCGGGTTTCGGTATCGGCACCGCGCACCGCGTCCAGCGCTTCCCGCGCGGCTGCGGGCATGTCCAGTTCCGCCGCGCCTTCCAGCAGCGCGTGCAGGGTATCGGCCAGGCCTGCGTCGTCGGCAAGCAGGCTGCGATTGATCGGCGGCATGCCGGCGCCAAGCGCCTTGGCGACCTGGTCCGCTGGCAATGGTTCCAGCGCCGGCAGGGTCGCGGCCAGGCGCGCTTGCAGGCGTGACAATTCGGCCAGGAAGCTCAGGTACGGTGCCAGTTCATTGCTTTCAGCCAGAAAGGCGAAACGGCGCGCGCGCGCCTGGAACAGCTTCACCGGCTCGGGCAGAAATGCCAGCGGCGGTTTCGGCACGCCGCCGATGAGGGTGGGGTCGGGTTGCAGATCTTCCATCATGACCTCGCCAATACACGAAAAACGCGGGCATCGTTCAGGACAACGATCCGGCATTGCCGGGTGCGGCCGGTTCGTCGAAGAAGGGGGATTCGTTGACGATGCCGCCCGCCGTGTCCGGCCACATGACCGGACACGGCCGACGGGAGTCATTCTGCGGGGCGGGTGGTGCCGCGTCCAGCCAGCTCGCGCAGCCACTTGCGATGGTGGCGGAACGCCCAGCCGCCGGTGACGGTGCCCCGGGTCATCGCCCGGATCGTGCCGCGGGTCCAGATCGCCGCGTAGACATGGATGACGAACACCAGGACCGAGCAGAACGCCGCCGCGGCATGGACGATCACCGCCACCCGGCGCGCCGGGATCGACGCCAGCCCCGGTGCAAAATCACGCCAGAGCGGAATGTACTGTTCCCAGATGATCACACCGCTCACGACCATGATCAGGATCAACCCGGCCATTGCCCAGAACACCAGCTTCTGGCCGGCGTTGTACTTGCCCAGTTCCGGCAGGTTTTCCTCGTTGCCGCGGATCACATCGCCGATCTTCCGGCTCCATTCGGCATCCTCGCGCACCGGCAGGTTGAGTCGCCACATCTGCACGAACAGGCCGAAGAAGCTGACCACCAGCACCAGGCCGATGATCGGATGCAGCCAGCGTGTGGTCTGGCCGCCGCCGAACAGGCCGGTCAGCCAGTACAGCGAAGGATGGAAGAACGCGAAGCCGGAAAGCAGCAGCAGGATCATGCAGGCAGCGGTGATCCAGTGGTTGATCCGGGTAAAGCCGCGATAACGATGCACCACCACCGGCTTTCGGCTGACCAGTTCGTCACCGGGCATCGAATGGATACGATTCTCCCTAGCCATTTTCTTGCTGGGCCGGCTCATGGCGTGTTCCTGCCGTCATTTGCACCCGATGCCTCGTCGCCGTCCGCATCCGCCTGGCTGGCGACCAGTGCTTCGGCTTCCTGCTCCTCCTGCGCACTGACCTTGTTGGCGCGCGCGAACAGCCCGTGCAGCGCGGCACCGGCCACGGCGGCGCCGGCGGCAAGCAGGCCTACGGTCTTGGCCGGGCCCTTCCAGGCTTCCACCGCTGGCGAGATTTGCGGATCGTCCGGCAGGCCGGCATACAGCGACGGCTTGTCGGCATGGTGCAGCACGTACATCACGTGGGTGCCGCCGACGCCCTGCGGATCGTACAGCCCGGCGTTGTTGTAGCCGCGCGACTTGAGATCCTCGATCCGGCCTTCCGCCTTGGCGATCATGTCCTCCTTGGGGCCGAAGCTGATGCACTCGGTCGGGCAGGCCTTGGCGCAGGCCGGACCCTGCCCCACCGCTACCCGGTCCGAGCACAGCGTGCACTTCTTCGACACGTGCGCGGTCTTGTGGATGCGCGGAATGTTGAACGGGCAGCCGGTGACGCAGTAGCCGCAACCGATGCAGTTGTCGGAAATGAAATCGACGATGCCGTTGGAGTACTGCACGATCGCGCCCGGCGCCGGGCAGGCCTTGAGGCAGCCCGGATCCGCACAATGCATGCAGCCGTCCTTGCGGATCAGCCATTCGAGGTCGCCGCTGTCCGGGTTCTCGTACTCGGTGTACCGCATCAGCGTGAACATGTCCGGAGTGAGATCGTGCGGGTTCTCGTAGACCCCGACGTTTTCCTCGATCTCCGGATGGGTGTCATTCCATTCGATGCAGGCGGTCTGGCAGGCCTTGCAACCGATGCACTTGGACACATCGATCAGCTTGGCGACCTGGGTCAGCTGCCGCTCGGGCGGCGGCAGGCTGGGTGTGGCCGAGGCCTTGACCACATCGCTGGCCAGCAGGTTGGAAGCCAGCGGCTGGACCGGCGGATTGGCCGCCGCCGTCATCGGCTGGGGGGCACGTTCGACACTCATACCGGCACCTCCTGCTGTGCTGCACGCTCGATATTGACCAGATAGGCCTTGAACTCGGGCGTGTTGATGTTGGCATCACCGACGAACGGGCCCAGCGAGTTGGAGCCGAAGCCCTTGCGTGCCGCACCCTTGAAACCCCAATGGATCGGGATGCCGACCACGTGCACGGTCTTGCCGTCGCAGATCAGCGGACGGATGCGCTTGGTCACAACCGCCTTGGCCCAGATCTGGTTGCGGGAGGACCAGACCCGCACGCGGTCACCCTTGGCGATGCCACGCTCGGCGGCAAGCTCCTCGCTGATCTCCACGAAGAACTCGGGCTGGTTCACCGCATTCACGCGATTGTGCTTGGTCCAGTAGTGGAAATGCTCGGTCAGCCGGTACGAGGTGGCCACGCACGGGAACTGGTCGCTGGTGCCCAGCCCGGCCAGATCGTCCGGGAAGATCCGGGCCACCGGGTTGCCGCGCATCCTGCGGTTGAACGGATTCTCGACCGGGCTTTCGAACGGCTCCATGTGCGTGGGGAACGGCCCGTCGCGCATCAGCTTGCGCGAGAAGAAGCGGCTGCTGCCCTCCGGGTTCATGATGAACGGGCCGACCTCATGCGGATGGGCGGTGGGCGCAATGTCCGGCACATCAGGCCCGACCCAGCGTTCGCCGTTCCATTCGACCAGCACCCGGGAAGGATCCCAGGGTTTGCCGTCGATATCGCAGGAGGCGCGGTTGTACAGCACCCGGCGATTGGCCGGCCATACGAACGCCCAGTTGGCGTGCACGCCCATGCCACTGGGGTCGCTGTTGTCGCGCCGCGCCATCATGTTGCCGTCCTCGGTCCAGCAGCCGGTGTAGATCCAGCAGCCGGCCATCGTCGAACCATCGGCGCGCAACTGGCCGAAGCCGGACAGTTGCTCACCCTTGGCCACCAGCAGCCTGGATGGATCGGCCGGATCGTACAGATCCTCCAGCGCGCGTCCGTTCAGTTCACGCGCCAGCTCGCTGGCATGCGGATGCAGTGGATCCTCGTATTCCCAGGCCAGGTTGAGGATCGGCTCGGGGCACACGCCGCCTTCTTCCTGGTACAGCTTGCGCACGCGCTGGAAGATGTTGGCCATGATCTCGTTGTCGGTCTTGGCCTTGCCCGGTGGCGTCGCGCCGGCCCAGTGCCATTGCAGCGCACGGCCCGAGCTCACCGTGGCGCCCTCGTCCTCGGCGAAGCAGGTGGTGGGAAGTTCCAGCACCTCGGTCTGGATCGAGGCGGTATCCACGTCGTTATAGATACCGTGGTTTTCCCAGAACGCGGCGGTTTCGGTTTCCAGCGGATCCATAACCACGATCAGCTTCACCTTCGAGAAGGCTTCGGTCAGCTTGGCCCGGTTGGGGAACGCGAGCAGCGGGTTGAAGCCCTGGAAGAAGTAGATGTTGATCTTGTCTTCGGTCGCCATATGGAACATGCGCATGGCGTCGTATTCAGGCACGTCGAGCTTGGGCAGCCAGTCGTAGCCCCAGTCGTTCTCGGCCGTCGCATGCTCGCCCCACAACGACTTCATGAAACTGACGAAGAATTTGTTGTAGTTCTGCCAGTAGCTCATCTGGTTCGGGCGCAACGGCTTGTTGCCCCGGGTCGAGATGTAGCTGTCGAAATCGGGCTCGCTTTCCTTCGGGATCGCCAGGTAGCCGGGGATCAGGTTCGACATCAGGCCGACGTCGGTCAGGCCCTGGATGTTGGAATGCCCACGCAACGCGTTCATGCCGCCGCCGGGCACACCGATGTTGCCCAGCAGCAGCTGCAGCATGGCCATGCCACGGATGTTCTGCGCACCCTTGGAATGCTGGGTCCAGCCGAGCGCGTACATCGAGGTCATCGTCTTCGTCGGGGAAGACGTTTCGCCGATCATTTCGCAGATCCTGAGGAAGCGGTCCTTCGGCGTGCCGCAGATGTTCTCGACGAATTCCGGCGTGTAGACATCGACGTGCTCGCGCAGCAGGTTCCACACGCAGCGCGGGTGTTCCATCGATGGATCGGTCAGGACGTAGCCGTCTTCACCGAACTGGTATTCCCAGCTTTCCTGGTTGTAGTTGCGGTTTTCCTCGTCATAGCCGGTGAACAGGCCGTCCTGCCAGCCGAAGTCCTCGCGCACCAGATACGAGGCATTGGTGTAGTTGCGCACGTACTGCCACTGCACCTTGTCGTTTTCCATGCACCAGCGGATCACCCCCATCAGGAAGGCGATGTCCGAGCCGGGACGGATCGGTGCGTAATAGTCGGCCACGGCAGCCGAGCGGTTGAAGCGCGGATCGACCACGATCAACTTGGCGCCACGGTTGTTCTTGGCTTCAGTTACCCACTTGAAACCACACGGGTGTGCTTCGGCGGCATTGCCGCCCATGATGATGACGAGGTCTGTGTTGCCGATGTCCGTCCATGAGTTGGTCATCGCGCCACGGCCAAAAGTTGGGCCCAAACTGGACACCGTGGGGCCGTGTCAAACCCTCGCCTGGTTGTCGAATCCGACAATTCCCATCGAGCGCACGGCCTTCCAGGTCAGCCATGCGGTTTCATTGGTGGTCGCCGACGCCGCCAGGAAGCCGGTCGAAGTCCAGCGGTTGACCGTCACGCCTTCCTCATTGCGCTCAATAAGGTTGGCATCGCGGTCGTCCTTGAGGGCGCGGGCGATCTTGTCGAAAGCCTCGTCCCAGGAGATCTCCTCGAACCGGTCAGAACCCGGACGGCGGATGCGCGGATGGGTCAGGCGGGTTTCGGCCTTGACGTAATCCTTGAGCGCCGCGCCCTTCGGGCAAAGCGTGCCACGGTTGGTCGGGTGATCCGCATCGCCTTCGATATGGATCAACTCAGCGTGCTCACCGGCGTTCAGATCGCCGCGCGAATACATGATGACGCCGCAGGCTACCGAGCAGTAGGTGCAGATGTTGCGGGTTTCGGTGGTGGTGGCGAGCTTGAATTCGCGCACATGGGCGGCGGTGGCAGCCTCGGCCGCTCCGAAACCCATCGCGCCAAGCGTGGTCGCTGCCGCCCCCGCGCCTGTCAGCTTCAAAAAGCTGCGGCGGGAAAGGTCCAGATTCATATCCAAGGTCTCCTCGGGCGTGCCTGTCGATGAGAGAGGTGCGTAGCGGCATGGTCCGCTGCACGCCCGTGTCCGTCAAGTTGGCGGGCTTCGACCAAAGTCTCACAAGCGGTCACCGGGCCTTTCCGCCCTGCTCCGCGTGTGGTCTCGCAGTTAAAGTGGAAATCTCCGACACAACAGCTATCAGGACTGCGCACCGTGACCGACGCCACCCGCGAACCCCGACTGACCTCACTGGCCCACGGTGGCGGCTGCGGCTGCAAGATTGCGCCCGGCGTGCTGGAGGACATCCTGCGCGGCATTGCCAGCCTGCCGGTGCCGCCGGACCTGCTGGTCGGTACCGAAACCTCGGACGATGCGGCGGTCTACCGCCTCAACGACCACCAGGCCATCGTCGCCACCACCGATTTCTTCATGCCGGTGGTGGACGATCCCGGCGACTTCGGACGGATCGCCGCCACCAATGCGATCAGCGACATCTATGCGATGGGCGGCACCCCTATCTTCGCGCTGGCGCTGGTCGGCATGCCGATCAATACGCTTTCGACCGCGACCATCGGCCGCATCCTCGATGGCGGCGCGCAGGCCTGCCGCAATGCCGGCATCCCGATCGCCGGCGGCCACTCGATCGATTCGGTCGAACCGATCTACGGCCTGGCCGCCATCGGCCTGCTCGACCCGGCCCACCTCAAGCGCAATGCCGGCGCGCAGCCCGGCGACCTGCTGGTGCTGGGCAAACCGCTCGGAGTCGGTATCTTCTCGGCAGCATTGAAAAAGGAAGCGCTGGACGCCGCCGGCTATGCGCGGATGATCGACTCCACCACCCGCCTGAACACGCCCGGCCCCGACCTGGCGCGATTGCCTGGCGTGCACGCGATGACCGACGTGACCGGCTTCGGCCTCGGCGGTCATGCCTGGGAAATGGCACGCGCATCCGGCCGCACACTGCATATCGATTGGCCGGCGGTGCCGCTGCTGGATGGCGCGCGAGCACTGGCCGACGCCGGATTCATCACCGGCGCCTCAGGCCGCAACTGGGCCAGCTATGGCACGCATATCCAGCTCGACGAACAGATCTCGGACATCGACCGCGCCCTGCTGTGCGACCCGCAAACCAGCGGCGGCCTGCTGGTGTCCTGCGCTGCGGACAGCCTCGACGAGGTGCTGGCGATCTTCCGCCGCCACGACTTCACCTCGGCCAGCGTCATCGGCAGGGTCGAAGCGGGCGAACCGGGTGTGGTGCTGACGGCCTGAGTCGGCAACACGACAGTGCGGCCGCGCGTTACGCGCCCCAGAGTGACCTGTGCGGACAGTGCTTCCTCATGGAAGAAGATGGGCACGACATCGCGATGCATGCGTAGGTCACTACAAACGACCGTATGAAATCACGGGACCCGAAATGGGCACGGGATGGGCACGAAATGGGCACGGTGCCCATTTCATGCTCTCCGGACGCTGCTCTCAGCGGAGAAAAACCAAAAAAAAGCCCATGAAATTCATGGGCTTGAAGATGGTGCCGGAACGCATTACGAATGCGGCACACGAATGATGCATGAAGATGTACTAATCGACATCACGTGACCTCATGTACCATGGTCAACAACTTAGACAGATAGGCGAATCTCATTCCGTTAGTACTTTTACGTATCTTAATTCATCATGAAATGTACTAGCCATACGCATCTGACCTGTCTACTATCATCAGCACCTGACCTACGCACACCAAGGTGCGACCACCATGGCACTCAAGGATCTAGGCCCTGCCTACATCGCACGCAGCGTGGCCGTAGCTCGGGGACTGAGCGATGAGCAGCACCAGTTGCTATGCCGATCACTCCAGTGCTTTCCAGTCCCTCGTGCTGACCACATCCCACTCTTGTTACACGCCATTTTGCGCCTAGCCGATGCGGTGCGTTGGTCGGGCGAGTTGCTCCCCAATAGCACGCTAGTCGAGCCCTTACGGGAGCTATTGGCTGCGATCGAGCGACACGACGGCCTATCACCACAGATTCGCCATGCGCGATACAACCGCCTTCGTTCGGAACTGGTAGGCGACTTCTTGCTATCGGCCACGTTGTGCAAGATTGATAGCTTTTCGCCGCATCGAGCTAGCCTTGACGCACTCCGCCTCGCTCTCGTCGCATGCACTTGGTTTTGGGCTAGCAGCGGCCAACCACGCGTATCCGCCGTAGCCGCGCTCGCCAGCGCCATCCGAGGCGCAACGAGGTCCGGCCTTGATCAAATGACATCCGATGGCCTTGCGGACGCTCGCAGCCTAGACGAGTTCATCCGTGCCTCATCCTCCATCTCAACCGGCAGCCATGCGGTGCTTCGCAAGGTTTGGCATGACCATTTCGAGCCCACTCTGCGCAAGGCATCCGCCGAATCAAAACCAACCCCGTCAGCCATACCGGATGCGCCGAAACCCAGAGGCAACCCAAAGCGCAAGACCAGTGAACCAGGTCCATTCGGCACATCAGAAGGTGACAATAATTTTCAGATCGTGTCGATCACACGCACGCCGCGTGGCGACACCCTTCCCCGCCCCACATCTGCGCCAAAGCTGTTGCCTGATGAGCCGGCCGACGAACTTACACCGCCGCTCACGCTGGCTGCGCTATCAAAGCGGCCTCGCGACCCAGACGCTCTAGCTGTCGCGATTTTTCAAGCGCAGCAGGCAACCCGCAGCAACAACCACCTTTTGTGCCCGGAGCATCCATCGGCCTTGCCCCTGGCAACCTACGCTCAAGTGATTGATGCCTGCATTAGCATCTGCAGCGATCCGAATGCAGCGCCTGATCTACGGCTCGGCAGTACCGCGCTCTTGGTGCAGGGACTCATGGGCCGCACAACAGCGACTCTTCCCGCAGTGGTCACTGTCCACGACGCAGATGCCCGCCATGACCCATACCGAATTGAGTGGCTCTCAGCCGCGGCAGGCGCCATACGTCTATCCACGTACTGGCAGGTGCCAAGGCCTAGCACCCTCCCTAGCTACTATCGGCCGACACCCGAGCAAGCGCAGCACCTTGAACCTGTGCAGGCGGACTTCACCCTGCAATTGATCCCGCCACTGCGTGACGCACTGATCGCCGCTGAGCCCGAACTCGCATCATTCGCCAGCACTTCGTCGCTGGACCTAGACGCAGCTGCGAGACTAGCTGCCAGCCATATACGCGTGCAGACCGGCCTATCCTTCACGCCCGGACGCTTACGCAACAGCCTCGCCCCACACCTAGTCGATTTTTGCGGAGATGTGGCGGTCGCCCAACTCCTCTGTGCGGACACCCTAGGACTTTCCACTGCACCGTTAGCCTACTACGCCCCACGCAAAGCAGCCTTGCGTGAAATCTTTTGGGGATACCAGACCACACTGCTTGGAACCAACTTCCCAAGACCTAGCTTGCCAACCGACGATGAGCGCATCGGCTCGCACCTTTTAGCCTCTACGGGCACAGCTCGTGGCATGGCACGAGCCGTTCCTTCCATCTTGCACCAAGGCATCGCCAATCTCATTGCAAGGGGCCGCGTCAGCGATGTGCACACGGCATTGGTGAACCAGCTAGCCGGCATGCTCGTTGCGGTAGCAACCCACCGCCCAACCGAGGCGCTCTTCAATCTCACCATTCACGACATCTGGATCGATGGAAATGTCGGAGCCGCCTTGTTCGCGGACAAGATCATCGATGCGGCCCATGACCCAAGATTGGTTGCTTTACCTCCGACACTGTGTCGACAACTTGAGGCTTACTTGGAGCACCTTTTCGGACTTGGTGAGCAATTTCCTGAATTGCGCCAGCATGTCCAGCACACCCTTGAGGGCACTGCACCACTGCTCTTTGCCGTAACGAAAGATCTACAGCCTGCGACTCTTGACTTGGGGCGGTGGAAGCAGTCGCTGCCTGCTGCTTGGCGTGATTTGCCTCTCAACTGGGGGCGTCATTGGGTGCGCACCCATGCGATCGAACAGGGTATCCACCCAGCGCTGGTCAGCATGCAGATGGGCCACTTGGAAGCAGTTGGCTACCCGTTTTCCGGATCGAGCCCGAGCGACCCCTGGGCATTTGTGGATGAAGTCGCCCATCAATGGGATCGCCTAGCAGCAATGCAGGGCTGGCGGGTAGTACAAGGTGCAGATTGCCAAGAAGCTTGGAAGGCGCGGATGCTGACGCCCCTCCGACCCTGGGCGGACACAATCACCCAAGCCGAAGCAAGACAGCGCACTATGAGCCAGCAATGGCGTGAAGTAATGCGTTCCCGCTTGCGAGCAATCCGCACAGAGGCGCTCGCCCACGTCCAAACCGATCCTGAGCTTGTCGCTGCAGGCATCATCGACCGGTACGCGGACAAGAGTCGCCGCACCCCACACGCCCTAACGCGGGCAGATTTCGAGCGTATCCGCAACCGCGTCTACGCAGACAGCGCAGTGGATACTGCCTGTGCAATTGCACGCGCGGACGCGGTATGCCGCATCGCTCGCGTTGTGAACCGACGTACTGGGCAGCAAGCCGAGACACCCGGCCCCATTGTCGAGGTTCGTCGTCCTTTGGACAACGCATTCATCCCCGGCATGGGTGAGGCCATGCGCCAAATCTATGCGCTACGTGGCCACTTTGGTACCACCAAGCCCGCCACCCAGGGTTGGCGCGACTTGAACAGCGCGTGCAGCCATGTTGCGCTTGCGATGATCATCTTTGGCCGGATCGAGTCACCATCCATGGTTCGGGGTGCCATTGTGCGGCGAGGGAGGCTGCGGCGTTCGGCGCGCCTCCAAGATCTCATCCTCGTACCTTTCGGTGATGCACCACACGAAGTAATCGCACTGCGTGGAGTTGCGGCCATTGCCTTCGCGCGTCTCGCCTTCCGCTACAAGGATCAGACAACTCCCGAGTGGTCGGTGGTGGACCAGTATCTGTTCAATCTCCTGCCATCGTGGGCTGTTGCCGGTCATGCGCCGCAAGGCAACAAGGTGCTGTCCGCTTTGTGTGAGACAGTCAGCGTCACAAATCGATTCGAACTGTCTCCTGCCGCCCGCTTGTCAATGCGCGAACATGGCGGCTCCACCTCCGCCAGCCAGATCGAGCAGCTCGCCTACATCGACCAAGATGCACCCGGGACGATTGACCGCTCCGAGGAGGCATCCGAGCCTGAGACTGCTTGCAATAGCGCCTCTCCCCCATCGGACCGCCGAGGCAATGCACGTACGCAGTACCTACGCCTGTGCGGCATCCTTCCTTCCCCAGAGCGCGATGCGATCCTGCCTGCCACACAAGAGCTGATTTCCGGAGCCAATGCCAACACTCCCGCCGCTCGTGCCAAGGTTGCAGCTGAGATCAATGCTCAACTGCAATGGAGTAATCCACAGAACTGCCTTCATCCCATCGTTAGAGCGCTGGCTGGCTGGACGCTCGACATGTTTGAACACGGGACTGCCCGCCGCACACGGCCCGCCATCTCAACCGTCCGCACCTACTTAACCCGCATCGGAGGAGTGCTGGTCAGTCTTCTAGGCAAAGCATCCACAGCCAACCTAGACGAGACAGCGCTCGAAGAGGCCTACCTGACTGTTATCGAAAGCAAGCCCGAATTGCAGCACGTTGCGGCGGCCGCCCTCTTGTCCTTTCACGCGTACGCAGTTCGGTGGCACGGGTTTCCAGAGCTGGACCTTTCCGAAATCCGGCTCTACCTCGGCAAGGACGCCGATGCATTGGCCGACGCGCGTCTGATCACACCTCAAGAGAGAGCTGAGATACTCAAGCGACTGGTCACGCAAGCACAGACAACCCACTCCCGCGACCCGGACAGCGCCAGATTGAGCCGACTTGCCGCGTATGCCATGCCACTGATAGCCCATGGTGGCTTGCGTCGGGGCGAGGCCTTCGGAATCCAGTTGCGTGATGTGGCCAAGGAGGGTGGAGACCTTGCCATTCACGTGCGGCCCAACCGGTCCCGAGCACTTAAGACATTGTCCGCACGGCGCGTTGTCAGACTTTCCAGTTCGATGGCACAACCGATGAACAACGACCTGTTCGACTGGGCTCAAACGGAGCGCAAACGCATCACAGGTAAGCGCGTGGAGTCAGCCTTTGTCTTTGCCCCTCGCCAACTGCCCCATGGCACCGATGCCTGGGCAGAGCTGCAGACCAATTGTCTGGAGGTATGCCGGGAAGTAACTGGGCTCCGACGGCCTCGACTGCATCACTTTCGCCACCTTGTCGCGATGCAGCTTGTAACGCCCATCTTCCTTCATAGCTTTGATCAGGACACCCTAGGACCAGAGACATTTCCCTCATTGTGCACTCCCATCAGCGGGTCGCTCGCACTGCCCCGCGACCTTCAGCGCCAAGTCATTAAACTTGGCCATGCAAGTCCCAGCACTACCCTGAAATCGTACTACCACCTACCGTGGCTGCTTGCCTCCCGCATAGACCGTCGAGACATCGATAGGTATCTCAACGTCCCAACCTTGGCGACGCTGATGGGACTATCGAGGCATGCGCTCTACGCGACCTCGAAGCGCAACCCAGAAAGAGCGCCCGCTTTAGCATGGCTCGATGTACAACTCGCGCCGAGAAGTCCGGGGACGATGACTCAATCGCAGCACCTAGCACCTGAGCCAGCAGCCGATGATGGGCCGGTCCTCCTGCGTACTAACTGGACGGCAGAGTCTCTTGGTCAATTGCTAACGGACGTCCACCACACGGGCTCCCTCGAACAGGCCCTCTTGGTTGCTGGAGGTGACCCAAACGATGCTGATGCGATCCGAAAAGGGCTCGCACCCATCGAAAACCGCTTGGGCAGGCGCCTCCTGAATGAGCACAGATTTGTCAGCGATCCAAGCAAACCCCGGCGCAGGTTGAAGCGCCTCAAGGCTGGCAAGAGTCTGGAGGTATTGTGGGACTGGTACGACAAAGACAGTACAGGGGTACGTAAGATCCTGATTGATATCGCGGCAGCGTGCGACCGCTATGGACTGCGGCACCATGGCGATCGCTTGGTAATCCCAGGACAAACTGATGCACTCCGCTCCATCCTTCTCCGCGCTGGCATCAGTGCCGCCCAAATTGTCGACGATGTCGACGACAGCGGTACCAACTATGTCCGACTGCTTAGACCCAACGTCGAGCACGCGGACAACTTGCGCTACCTCGGCCTTGAGCTAAAGCGTGTACTGGCCGTCATCAGGCTTGCATCCCGGATCATGATCAGGACTGATTGACCTGACGGCACCGGACCACCGCAACACCGGCTTGTATCGCTGCAACACCATCTGTGTCTCGAGATTCGGCCAGTCACGTAGTGACAAACGGAGGTCGGCACTGTCATCGGCCACTTGTCGCCAAGCGATAGCGTGTGCTATACGAAAACCAGCGCAGCATGATCCGTCACCTCTCTTGCAGGTACACGCCATGCGCCTGCCCCCAGAGGCGATAAGTCTGGGATTATTACTCGGCACCTATCCGTAGCGCCGAGCTCCAGCAATGCTGGATATCAGCAGTCCGTCACCGATCGGTGATGGACTGCGTCGGCAACCACGTTGCCGATTAAAAAAATCGCGAGCCCCCACTCGTGTCGCCAGCACTGCGACATTGAGATAACCAAGTACGACCTTGCTGGGGGCGCTCGTGACGGGCGGACTTGCCCCAATCGCATGTAGCTGTAAGTCACTGCCGCAGTGGACCGCTGCGTGCGCCTCAAGATCTAGGGCAGATGCCGATCATCAGCCCCCCCCCACCCACCCAAAGCCCCTCCCTTATCCAGCGAAGGCATACGCGCGTCGCCGCAGGCGGTGTACCTCCAACCATGTGTCGCAGATCGACGGCCCTCATCCATTACCCATGTGGAGAATCGAAAATGCATAAAATCTATCCACTCGATGCAAATCACCTACAGGATTCGCAGCACAACATGATCGCCGTGGCATCCGTAGCACCAACACGCGATCAGCGACCGCCTGCATCTTACCGAGATTGGCGGCAAGCGCTGACATCAACACATGCTATGGGCCAGCTCATCACCATTTTTTTCGGCCACCACTTGGGTGATGTCTATTACGTGAGCAGCGACCGGGTGCTAATTTTGACCCGTGCCGATCTATTAACCCCAGCCCCGATAGGGGCCGTATGCACGATACTCGATGGCTTTCAAAAATGGGCGCGAGCGAGACTAATTACCGTTACAGGGGATAGCTCCGACACAACCGATAACGATGGAAACCATTTCGCTATAGCACAACAGGTCGCAGCGCAGCTGGCCCACCAACATGGGATTACCACGATGGATGCGGCAACTATAGACACCAACTACATCGCATGGACAAAAAAGTGCGCACGAACCAGTAGCTATCAAATCACGGGGGGCACCGCGAAAGGACCACTGCTTACAGTTACGATGCCAGCACGCAACCAGCTGTTCCCCTCACTGATGGAAATTATTCCCGGCACCTGCTCCCCCCCGGATAAAAGATTCGCACAGAGCGTCCAACGAGGGAAGCTGATCATCCTGCGGTCCGGCAAAGTGGTATTTATTCCCAATGATGCATATAACAACCGAATCCAACCCGGCGACATACTGACTTACTCCGACGCAGACTCTCGCAACATCGGCACTTGTCGAATAATCACCGATTAAGGACAAAATGGACCAGAAAAAAATGAAAGGAAAGATTGAAATTCGCCTGAAAGGCCTTTCGATTCCAGCAGATCATGGCTTGATCACGAGCACGGAACTCGCTCGCTTGGCTGCCATGACTCCAATGGATATCATCCCAAAACTTAACCGCGCATACCCTTGCGCAAAAATCTGGATTGACAGTGGTCCCGATGCCACAGGCCCCATCTTTGCCGCTGGCTACGCGACAGTCTCATTTAAAGTGCTGACGAATAAACCACACGATCTGGATCAGATTCTCGCCAAGATCAGAAGAGAGACAAACTCCGAGGCCTCCTACTTCCCCGACGAGCTGAACTCCTCGACCCAAGCGCAAGCTGACTCTCTTGAGCGAAAGGCTCCGATCATGGACGTCGACCTCGGGGTGGCGGAGAACCATGCAGCGGAGCCAAGCGTACACTCGTGCGTTACGCTCAATTACACAACACAACCTGCGGAAACCGACCAACCAACAACACCAAAATCGACGCAGCATCCACGCCAGAAGCATGCGGAATCAGAGCCCAACACTCCACCGAGCACCCCCCAGAGACTCACCATCGAGACGAAAAGCCCAACTATCAATTCAGAATTATACTCAGATAACTTGAATAACGGATTACAAATCCAGCGCCCCATGTCCGCCCCATCCCTCTCGGGAACTGAAGACGCTAAGAATACTTCGAGCCTCGTACTGACAGCAGAGACATCTCCACGAGTAATTAGTGAACTTGTAGATCAGTGCTATGACGCTGTACTAATACAGCCCAGCAGCAGATCGCAGGCACCAATTATCGCCACCAGCAACGCCCTCCCAGAGATAAACTCACTTACGCCTGATGACGATGTGAGTATCTTGGCAGCGAGTTCTTCCGCATCTAGGCGACCGGTTGAAATAATTAGAAGGCTTAAAACTATCTAAAAGCAAGTACGGAATGAGGGCAGAACCAGACCAACCAATCTCCGGCCGAGTATTTCTAAAAATACACCAGTCGCGCAAACACCCCTAACAGCGACCTGATTAGCCCCATCCCTCAGCCGGCCGTCTCAGGATATGAGACGCCGCTGCGAGACGATGCCCCCGCCGAACACGCAGGAGGAGGGACATGGGCATCAATGTCGTGCAGTTCCAACACGGGTTGTCGATGAACGAGTTCATCCAACGCTATGGCACCGAGGCCAAGTGCTACCGGGCCTTGTATCAGTGGCGTTGGCCGCAGGGGTTTCGTTGCCCGAAGTGCGAGGGCCGAACCCGCTCGCGCTTCCGGCGTGGAGCGACGGTGTACTACCAATGCCGCGCCTGTCGCCATCAGACCACGCTGACCAGCGGCACCTTGCTCGCCTCCACCCGATTGCCGCTGACCACGTGGTTTCAGGCGATCTACCTGCTCACTGCGACCAAGACCAACATGGCGGCGCTGGAGCTCATGCGCCACCTGGGGGTGAACTACAAGGCCGCCTGGCGGCTCAAGCACAAGATCATGCAGGCCATGTTGGAGCGGGAAGAACCCAGGAAACTCAAGGGTTTCGTACAGATCGACGACGCCTACCTGGGCGGTGAGCGCAACGGTGGCAAGCCCGGGCGCGGATCGGAGAACAAGCAGCCCTTCCTCATCGCCGTACAGACGGACGAGAACCTAGAATACCCCGTCTTCGCCGTGATCGAACCTGTGAAGGCGTTCGACAACGCGTCGCTCCGGGACTGGATCGAGCGCCGGCTGGAACCGGAATGCGAGGTATATACCGATGGCCTGGCCTGTTTCCGGCAACTGGAAGAAGCCGGGCACGCACACACCACATTGGTCACCGGCGGTGGTCGCGCCGCGACGCAGGCCAAAGGCGCGTGTTGGGCGAATGTGGTGCTGGCCAACGCCAAGCGTGCCATCAGCGGCGTGTACCACGCGGTGCGTCAGGCCAAGTACGCGCGTCGCTACCTGGCCGAAGCTGCGTATCGCTTCAACCGCAGATTCCGCCTGCGCGACATGCTGCCACGGCTGGCGACGGCGCTGACGCGCTGCAAGCCTTGTCCGGAGCGGGTTCTGCGCTTGGCGAACAACTTTCATGGCTGAGGGATGGGGCTAATCAGGAGCCCTTATACCGCCCTACGCCACCAACCGATGCTCGTAGTACGGGTGCTGTCGGTCATCAAAGATCGCGTACAGCGCATCCAGGTTGGCCGGGTCCGGGTTCAGCCAGGCATCCACGTGCTCGGGCTTGATGTTGATGATGGTGCGGTCGTGCCCGGCAGCGGCGACTTCGGGTTCGGGCGCATCGGTGATCGCCGCGAACGAGTAGAGGTCGGGTTCTTCACCCTTCGGATCTCTCCACTGTGACCAGAGACAGGCGATCAGCATCGGCTCGCCGGTGCGTGGGGTGAAGGCCAGGACCTTGTTCTGCCCCTCCACTTCGACGTTCTCGAAGAACACGTCCGCGATTAGCAGGCCATGGGTGTGGCCGAACTGGTGCTTCCAGAAGCCTTTCAGATTGTCCCTGCGAGCGTTGTACGTGCCCGGGTAGCGCTTGTCGTAGCTGGAAGGTTTGCCTGCTGGGCGGCACTGGTAGCGCATTGGGCGTATCACACGCTGGCCGCCTTCGCTGACAAGTACATGGCAATAGTGGCCGGGGAAGATGCGGGTATCCGAAGGCATGGGTTCAGTGCGCTTGAGTGTGGCGATCCGGGCTTTGGCCTGGTCCACTTTGTTGCCACCGATGCGCACATCCTCCTGCGCCTTCTTCGTTATCCGGATCTTCAGTGTCCGCTCGGCATCTGCCACGCGGCGACGCTGGCGGAACATCTCCTGCTCCAGCGCTGTGACCTCGATTGCATCCCACTGTCGTATCAGGTCGGCGATCTCGGTCGGACCATCGCGCAGGAAGCCGATCTCCATCGCACGCGGAACCCTTGGGCGTCTGTCTCCGTCACCTGGGCCGCTTGCCTGCCAGAACAGACGCACGTAGTCCTTGATGTCCATGCTGGCGCCTGTCGTGCGCTGGAACTTCTTGTGCTCGGCGTGGACCTGGGCTGAGTAGCACATGGGCATGACTCCGGGTGCTGGGGGAGTTCTACGTTACCCGAAAGGGCTTGCGCCTTGGCTTTCGCGAGCCACGTGACGAACCTGTCGTCAGCGTCAGGCCTGTTCCGAGCTAGGAGGGTTCCTCGCCAGCAATGGCCTGGTCGAATACAGCTTGGTGTCCGCACGCGACCCGGGATACGGAGCGCTGGGTGCCTTCTCTACTGGAGCGGTGGTGACCTGTCCCATGGCTTCCAAGGCCTGGGTCATCCACGCCTCGACAAAACCGGCCTGCCGGTCTCCCTGCGCGTGTGCCCGGCGCGCATCGGCAAGCAAGGCAAGCATCTCGTCACGTTGACACAAAGACAGCAGGGTCGGGTCCATGGTCGGCTCCAGTGATCAGGGTCTGGGGCCATCATCTTCTTCATGGATGAGATTGGGCATCGGGGATGGTGGGAACGGCGGGTAGGAAAACTCTTAGCGGGGGCAAGAGAACGCTGGTAGTGTGCCGAGGCGGGGTCAGCACAACACCCTCATGCCCCGGCCGTACGCCTTGCGGGCGTGTGCCTAGGCTGGTGCAAGGTAGATCCGGCCTCGCACTTCTCATCACTTTCCTTTGCGCGTCTCAGCTTCTGAGACGGGACTGCCGGAGCATCTGCGTCATGACCATTGATGCCCACACTCACCCCGGTGCGGTCGCCCTGCTTCTAGGCAAAGCGCGCATTGACCCCCGACAAGTACGTCTACCCATCAGTGGGATCAGGGCCGCCTTGGGCTTTCCGTCACCGACGGAAGACTTCCAAGACGACGGCATTGATCTCAACGAATTGCTGATCAGCAACGCGCCGGCAACCTTTTTCTATCGGGCCGAGGGCGATTCCATGATGCTGGCGGGGATCTGTGATGGTGACATCCTGATTGTGGATCGTTCGGTGGAAGTACGAAGCGGTCAGCTGGTTCTGGCGACATGGGAGGGCAACCAACCCACATGCAAGCTTCTGAAGGTGGTTGGTGGCCGTATGGAGCTTCATTCGCGTAATCCTGACTACGCGAAGATCGTTCTGCCGGCGGAGACGGAGGTAGAGATGTTTGCCGTCACCGGTGTGGTCCGCATGCTTCATCCGCACCGGAAGCAGCCGAGGTAGTCGCGTGTACGCACTGGTGGATGGCAACAACTTCTACGCGAGCTGCGAACGGGTATTCCAGCCGGAGCTTCGTGGGCGGCCACTTGTTGTGTTGAGCAACAATGACGGCTGCTGTATTGCCCGCACCAATGAAGCCAAGGCGCTCGGTGTCCGAATGGGACAGCCGCTCCATCAGATTCCACAGGCCGTACGCAAGCAGCTAAGCATCCGGTCTGCCAACTTCACGCTGTACGGTGACATGAGTTCAAGGGTCGTGGCGATCCTTCGTGAAGCAGCGCCGCGTGTAGAGGTGTACTCGGTGGACGAGTCTTTCCTCGACCTTGCCGGCATCCAGGAGCGTGATGTTTTTGTGCGTGATCTCCGCAACCGGATCCATCGATGGACGGGGATCCCCAATTGCATTGGGGTTGGACCTACGAAGACGCTGGCCAAACTGGCGAACAAAGTCGCCAAGTCGGGTACAGGTGTGTTCGATGTGTCGGACCCCGTCCGATACGAGCAAGCACTGTCCACGTTTCCGGTAGGCGATGTTTGGGGCGTGGGGCCGAAGACTGCCGCCAAGTTGCACCAAATGGGCATCCAGACCGCGATGGATCTGCGTGATGCGCCACTGGACACCATCCAGTCGTGTTTGGGAGTGACGTTGGTGCGAACCGTGCGCGAATTGCAGGGGAAGCAGTGCATCAGCTTTGAAGAGGTTGAGGCCGATCGCCAACAGATCATGGTGAGCAGGACGTTTGGCACCCAAGTGGATTGCCCTGAGTCGATCGCACAGGCCTTGGCCACGTTTGCCACCCGAGCGTCGGAAAAGCTCCGATCGAGGGGGTTGGTTGCGGCTGCCATGGGGGTATTCGCCAGTACTGATGTATTCCGGGCTGAGCAACGCCAACATCACGCTCAACGCACAGTGAACCTGTACCTCCCGACCTCGGACACGCGACTGATCCTTACCTCACTTCGGGAGATCCTGCGGGGGCGCTTCCTTCGCCCAGGGTATGCGTACCGCAAGGCGGGTGTCTGGCTGATGGACTTGGCGCGTCCCGATAGCCTGCAAGGCGATCTCTTCTCACAGCCTACGGCAGGCGATGACCGGCTGATGGCGACGGTGGACATGATCAATCGCCGCTACGGGAGGGGTACAGCTGGCTTCGCTGCAAGTGCGCGGAAGACGGTTCCGACATGGGCGATGCGGCAAGAGCACCTGTCTTCTAGGTACACGACTTGTGTGGCTGAGTTGCCGGTAGCCAGGTGCTGAGGAATGGCTGGCAATCTACAACGAGCGACGTACCGGCGGGTTCTACCCCGAAATCACGGACGGTTGTGAGAGAGTGGAAAACTACAGATCTTGCCTTGCGACCCTTCGTCGGTGAACCCCTGGCTTGGTTAGGCGGCCACGCTTGGAAGGATCCGACTGACTCATTTAGTGCGCCGACACCTGCAGAACGCATCCAGCAACTTGGCTTCGGCCGGCATTTGGCAGGGCTTCCAGCACCCAGTGACAACCAAGCGGTTCCACAGTGGTGCTGTTGTTGGTCGAGGCTCTGATGGCACCTTAGATGGCGCCAGATGGTATCGCGCCGCCCAAACGGGTTCACAGTGAACCCGTTTGTGGTCGGAAGACCGTAGATTTTGGGTGCGCTGACTGGGTTCGTGTAGAGCAGACGGCGCACAGTGGGTGCTGTTAGTCCTCGCGGGGCGCACTTTGCGAGGGCTGGCAGCACGCTGGCGGCACCCAATGCGATCAGCGTTGAGTGACGCTGTTGCGAATCACGCCGGTTTGTCAAACGAATCCGCCATTTACTGCACTTTCCCAAGCCTCCTTCAGCTTCTGCAGGCGAAAACCCTTAAAACCAAAGCTATGTGCAATTGCAGCACGCTCCACAAGCTCCTTCTCTCCGGGCGAAAGTACGCCCTGCTCCATCTCCCAAGCAATCAAACGCTTCCATGTTCCATCAGCCCATAAGCCATATGCTTTCTGTGGCCATGAGACTGCCTTAACCTCTCTCGCGGCTTGCTTCTTGGCACGGGCCACGAACTCATCGCTGAGCACGATATCGGACTCTTGTATCCGGACCCAGCAAGCTTCTCTCTTGGCCCATTCTGTAACGAGTCGATTGCGAACCTGCTCCGCCGGGATGTCCTGAAGATAGGGCACAACCTCTTGGGCAACGCGAAGAGCCTCCTCCATAAAGTAGCTTGGGGCTGTTTGTACTCTCCATGCAGCTTCGAAGTCCATTGCACGACTAACCCCACTGAGTCGGTCAGCAATGAGGGCGATCGTATAGGTGACAACCTGTCGAAGCATGGAACCTGGATACCAGTCTTGGCTTGGTACCGCGCCATCCAAGGCACGCGTAAGAATGGCCTTACCAACAACAGACTTATAGTATTCATTGTCGAAAGCCTCCGGGGCCTTGGACCACTGGTCACCAATCATTTTTGCGAATGCAGCTGTATTCTTCTGTGCACCTGCGCATACGCTGTGAGGTACCGAACTCCACGTCACCTCATAACGTGCGATGTCCGTTTTCGTGACCCTCTGCTTGCGTGGATGAATAAGTTCCCAAGCCTTGGCTGCAAGTCCCCTCTTTCGCTTCAGCTCTACGTTGTAGCTACCTTGGGTCCGCTCAAAGA
The DNA here is from genome assembly GCF_037478135.1 of Denitratimonas organivorans. Lineage (NCBI taxonomy): Bacteria > Pseudomonadati > Pseudomonadota > Gammaproteobacteria > Lysobacterales > Lysobacteraceae > Denitratimonas > Denitratimonas organivorans. Next base: position 264,026 of record NZ_JBBHDV010000003.1, on the reverse strand, counting down.
ACCAGTAGCTTTCGACATCGCCCGCCTTAGCTGGGGGAGCCAATACTTGGCGGGAAATTGTCTCGATTCGCTTGAAGTATGGATGTCCTGCGAACAAATCGGAGGCTGATACAGCATTCTGCGCATTGGCAAAGCGCGCGATATCATGCACGGCCTCTTCAAAGCCCTCTTCAGGAAGCTGAGACAGCTTCATCTGCACAGACACTTGATCGAGTGGGTACCCAGCCTTTCTTGCCCAGTAAAGGGAGGCAGTGGTTTGGCCTCCATTGACAACCTGAAAATCAGTGGCCGAAGTGATCATGGTTAGCCCCGAATTGTTTGTCTCCAGTTCCAAGCCAGAAACGGTCGCCGTCAATCCGTTGTTGTAAGCGAAGAACATCGATGGGTTCTCCCGTAAAGTCTGACGAATACCCTTGTTGACCTTTCGCCCCTCACCTAAGAAGGCTCGAACGTTCTGTTCAAGGATTCGGCCGCCAAATCGGTCATAGAGACTGGCGAGGACGTTGCCAGGCATTACGCAAAGAAACGACTGGTACTCAGCACCCTCCGACAAAGCCGGCAACGCGGGGATCCCGGCCCCATACTCCTCAGAGAAGTTTATCGTGATCGCTTCCCGCCCAGAATTAGACATGTCGGCACGGGAGAGTCGTGCGATGTCCCAGATCTGAACTTCGATATCGTTGGCGCCAAGCTTGGGAGCTTGGATCCGCCCCAGCTTTGTTCCGATCGGTCGATCGGAGACAACGTAGATCTTGGCCTTAGTGAGTAGATCGTTCGAGAAGCTGAAAATCTCACGGGAGAGGGAATGCGCCTCATGGCTCTCATCCCAAAGGGATGCCACATCGCCGTAAACACTCCCTTGCAGAAAATTGTGAACTTGATCGATGAGGCTTCTCAGTTCGTCAGTCCTAAGCGGTTCGGGCTCTTCGGCACCGGAGTAGCTTGCAACGATCAGACTAAGTACGCCATCAGCTTCGGAAAGACTGTAGCCATCCAGCCTGACCTCGGACCGCTTCCACCATGCATGTGCCCTACAAAGACCGTAGTCAGTGAACTCTTCACCTGTCTGAAGGATTTCGCAGGCGCGCTCAATGAAACGGGTACGCTCATAGTCCGAAGCCGTGACGGCACCTGCTTGGATTTCGACCAAAAGATCGGCACGATAACGCTGAATCTCTTCTTCCATAGTCCCGCCCCCTAGCGGTTTTCAACCATCTCTGACAAGTCGACAGCGAATGATCCGAGCGATTGCAATCCAAGGACGTAGCTCCCGTCGATGATCCTAGGATCAGCCTCAGAGCGCGTGAACCGAGGAAAGCCATCGGTTACGACAAACGCAGAGATCGAATGGATGGCGAATTTATGGCGGTCATAGAGACGCGACGCAACGTAACCCCATTCAGCAAGCTTTCGCCGGGCATCCTCGAAGACTTGGCTTCCGCATGCCTCGGCATCATCAAGCAGCCCGATCACGAAATCGTTAAGCGACTTCCCACCATCCGCTTCACTGGCTGGAAGTAATTCGACCACAACGAGCCCAAGACCACCACTCTGGACCTCGAGTTGATCAAGTGATGAGATTCGCACTTGATTCCTAGCGCCAGCCACGCGGCTCTTGACTTCGATGGCGCAGCCATCGAGCACGAAGTCTTGGGCGTGTCGCATTGGCGCAACCCAAGCCGCAAGCGCAGACTCGAGCCCAAGCCTTCCGGCGAGTGGACCATGAAGCAGGGCCAGCTCGCCGACAAGGCCGCGCATCTCCTCATCGGACAGCTCATTCCCTTTGGCCAAGCCGAAGAGTGACTGCCAACGACGCAAACGACTGAACAGCCTCAGCGCCGATGTGCCCCGGTCTTCCGATTCGCCGGAGTAGGCCAACACGTCCTCACACAGCCTTAGGAATACGTCTCGATCCTCAGGCACCCGCAAGTGAAGGGAAACAGCGGCAGTCTGATCCGGCTCCTCACGAACAGCGATTCCAAGCCCCCTGAGCTTCGGAAGTTCAGCAGGCAAGCTGTCCAATGGCACCTGCTTCACAAGCAATGCCGGTGAGCCATCTGGATGGATCATCCAGAAGGTGGCGAGCGGATGTCCCACCACGGCGCGCCGACCTACCCATTCGCCTCCTTGGGGCGAGAGGGTGGTCCAGGGGTCACTCTTGGCTTTCGTCGTCATCATCGTCCCCCTCCGCATCCGGGTCGCCGTACATCTCACGGAATGCAATCACATTCGCGGTGTAGACCACCTTCTGCTCCACCTGTCCTTCCTGCAGCCCCGGGAAGCTGATTCCGTAGGCGGCGTGCCGCTCCGACTTCGGCGCATTCCCTTGCTGATGATCCACCTGCATATCCAGAAGGTGGATCATCAGCAAGGGGCGCTGGCGCACCTCACGATACATCCGGTCAGGAATACTCGCGTCTCCCTTTTCCGAACGCCAAGCCTCCTCGACGGCCTTCCGCTGACTGGGCGTCAACCCAGCCGCTTCCTGACCACGTGACGCAACACGGCGCTTGTTCTTCGAGACCGAAAGAGCAGTGTGCGCTCCCGCACCTCGCACATTCGCGGCGCGCCCCTGGAGGCCGACCTTGATGCCCGCGATATCGATCGTACTCGCCTCATCGGCACGAGAATTCGACGCCACCAAGACGTCCCACAGCTCGAACCCCCGCTTCTTCGCATAGTCGATGAGGGGAGTTGCGGCCATCTCCGGATTCCCCGGCGGCAGCACGAAGCCACCGATGAACTCCAGCACCTGATCCTGAGGCACGTCTTGGAATACTGTGGACGCCTTTGGACTAGGATCCTCCCGAAGAGGCAGGCGCGGAAGACCTAATTCGGCGAGACGCCGGATGAAGGCCCCGGCACGCTTCCAGTTACCTCCCACCGCTTCACCACGCGCGACAACAAGGGACGATTCGACAAGCCTAGCCGCCAAGCCTACCTTGCGCACGATCTCCTTGGCAGTGCGCATCTTGTTGCGCGCCGTCACGATGAGTGACCCCGGATGAGAACGCACAGCAAGGCCAAAGTCGATCGGCCGGAGTCCGTAACGCTCCATCTTGGCGATCTCGTCGCGAAGCTCCTCGCTGGCCGAAGCTATGTAGGCATACCAATCGAACGCATCGAACTTGATAAATAGCCTACAAAGGTCCTTGTAACCATCGCGATAGCCGAACCAACGCCCCATCTGAAGAAGCGTGTCATACATCTGAGTGTTTCTCAGGAAGTAGCTGACCGTCAGCCCTTCGAGCGTGAATCCTCGGGATAGCGAGTTTCCGCCCACAGCTATTACGTTCAGGCCTATATCCGCATATCTCCGATAGTCCAACGTGCCTGGACCCGATCTGGCATTAACCTCAACCACATGCACACTGGCCGCAGCCTGATGCAAGGCCTTCTGAATGCTCCCCCAAGACTCGTCAGTTGACAGTTCGTAATGCTCCAACCAAGACTCATGCAGCGACTTCATGATCGGATCACGAAGGGCGACGCTCTCTGAAAGCCGATGCCTGTTTTCAATGGCCGCCGCGACAGTATCCATACGCTGGCTGATCAAGGAAGCCACGCGACCCTGCACCCCGGTGAAGCGCGACACGTTCACCAGCATGGAGTGATGCTTGCCTCCCTGTCCACGTAGGATCCTTATCGCCTTGGATACCAGAAAGCAATTGATTGCATCCTCTAAGCTCTCTGGGAGCGAGTGGATCTGCACATCGATCTTGTGCTTTACCGGTAGCCACTCCTCGGCATCCTCTAGAATGACAGACAAGTTTTGAGCTGACTCCTTGTCGTCAAGGAAATAATCCATGGCGCCCACATAATTTGAAGGGGCGTCAAGACCTATGATGAAGTCCCTCGGAAACAGATCCTCCTTGTGCAGCTCGTCATCATTCTCCGGATCAACGAAGATGTTGGCGAATGGGGTCGCAGTGAACCCGATATATGTATTCCTTGTCGAGCTTGCAAGAAGCTGCCGGATAAGTGAGTTAATCGTATTGGGAAGACTGGGGTCCTTGGATGTGTTGATCGACGCATTGTCCGCCTCGTCGTCAATCACCAATATCGGCATGGTAAGCAAATCACCAGAGGAACTTGTGCTTCGCAACCAGTCAATGAGATTGGTGAGAATGGACTTGTTCTTTTTGATGACAAAAATTGCGGGATCTGAGAGACTATTGATCGAAATGCCAAGTCCATCTGCACGAGGCTTGGTAAAGTCATATGCGCGGCTCGTATAGGCAACCGCACTGAAGGACTGGTTGATGTTTCCAACCCCGAGCCAAGTGGCGTTGGTATTGCGGCCAAGCAGCTGATCCGAGTCACGCCCGACAAATCCCTCGTCGATTCGCTCCTGTGTCTGAGAACGCAAATTGCTGTACATCCCGGCGATAAGGATGATGAGCTTGTAGCCTGCGTCGGCCGCCTTGTTGATCAGTCCAATGTAGTTGGCGGTCTTTCCGCTTTGGACGTGTCCTACAACAAGCCCACGGCGACTCCATGCACCCTCCTCAACTGGATTTCCGGCCAAGTCGAGGGTTCTGTCTGAAATCTCATCAATCCGATCCACCACACGCTTTGGAAAGCCGGAGTGGACTCGCAGAAGGTCGTTGTAGCGGCGCCAGTACTTGAAGTTAATTTCGTGGCGTCGACCGTCAAGCCATGGTTTGTGACCGACACCTACGATGGCATGGGCGGGCCCGAGCCTAACCATGAACTCGTGCTCGAGCTGCTCTACTACTGCGTTGATCTGAGCTTGTGATGCCTTTTCGGGAAGTAGGGGCGGGCCCGCGTAGCGCTCGACCAGCTCTCGAACCTCTTCACGGGATTTGATGTCACTTGTGGACATGCCTGTCCGCGCAAACGCAAGGAGTACGTCTTGGGTCATGCGATCCTCACTGATCTTCAATATCTCGATACTTCTCTACGATTTCCCGCACCCGGCTGTCATCCTTGAACGGCACAGCACCCTTGATCTGGTTGTAGATGATCCCCGGAAGACGATCACTGTTCGGAGCCAAGACATCCATGTAGTCCAGAAGCAGCCGCTCCAGTTCCATCTCGTCAAGATTGCTCTGACGAACATTCTGAGGATGCGAACCGACGTCCGAGAACATCGCCTCGAGGGGAAGGCTTGCCTCGATCACCGCTAGGATCGATTCGACTTTCGAGAAATCCTCATCAGCTGCCCGGACTCCTTCGATTAGGGGATGTGTCCGATTGATCACATAACGGATATGTCCACGCTCCTCAATTCGGTCCCACATAGGAAGGGTCGCATCCTGAACTTGCTTGCGCCCGCGGTATGTGTACGGACGCTTGGCACTTTGCGTCATCCGCTCCACCAGCGGCCGGAGCCTTGATCTCACTGCTAACGGCGGGCGAATCCTCGATTTTCGGACGTCCACGCCCCAGAAGGAGTCCAACGATGTCGGAACATCCACACGAACGCGCAACAGCTTCGACATCTCCGACCGTTTGCCAAGGCCAAGCCAGGTGCCGCCGCTGATCAGCCTCTTCGCCCGGTAAATGTAGAGGCCTTGGGTCTCCGCCAAGGTCGAGCCGAGCGCCATTTTCTCTAGCTGGGAGGGTGTCAGCCTAGAGTGGTGTGGCAACGTGAATGCCTGTGCTGTGATCTGCGAATCACCAGCCTTGAGACGAGCGACTTCATGGCTGTCCGAAGTCGGGGACATATGGAGCGCGAATGGGTCGGCAGCCTCGATAGGGTAACCATTGATCGAGATCTCGATCGGCTCCAGATCGATGTCAAATGGCTCGGGCCTGATGTATCGATGGAAGATGAGGGCCAGATGTCGGCGTGCTTCCGCGAAGAGTTCATTCAACGCCACTGACAATCTGGTCGGGGAAGGATCCTCGGAATCGAGTCGATCAAGCGCTTGCCAGAGCACGAGCGTTCCTGTCGGCGGGAGCGATTCGATACCGGGAAGCTCTTCTATTTCACGGGGATCCAGCCTCTGAAGCAGCCATTCGTCAGCTTCCACAACACGGTCAAGATCCCACCGGCGCCCGTGTGCTTCACCATCCTTGCGACTGACAACCGTGAGCCTTCTGCACTGGGAGAACGACGCAGTCTTCAGGCCAAGACCGAAGCGCCCCAGATCCCCCTCTTCCCTAGAAGCTAGTGGACTCTTGCTTCCATGCCGCATCGCGGCAGTCAGCTCGTCTGCCCCCATCCCATGGCCGTCGTCAACGATTGCCATGTACGGCTGATTCTCGGCATCCAAGCCGTTGAGGATCTCGATTCTTCTGGCGCTTGCCGAGATGCTGTTGTCTAGGATATCCGCAAGGGCGCTGTCGAATGAATAGCCGATATCGCGCATCGACTCCAACAGCGTTCCTGCGCTTGGACGCAGTATCAACTCACGTTCTTGATTCACCATGCGATCCGCCCCCTACGGGATCACTTGACAGGATATTCCACACGACACCCGCAATCTGCCGGGCTATCACAGGCGGAACGGCGTTGCCAACCTGCACATACTGCTGCGTCCTGTTGCCAAGGAACAGGTAGTCGTCCGGGAAGGTCTGCAATCTCGCAGCTTCACGGACGGTTAGGCTGCGGCATTGCGACGGATCCCAATGAATGAATGCGTGGCCATCCTTGGAGAGGTGGCTGGTAACCGTATTGGATGGCTTGCCGCGCACCTGCACGCGGAAACGGTCTGCAAAGGCTCCCGTCTCCCAGTTGACGTGGTCGGGTGCCAGACGACTCGGAAACTCGCTGCTTTTCGGGGAGCGCTCGAAGCTCTCCGCAAAGGCCGCGCAAAACATGTACCGCCCAAGATCCGATTTCATATGGCCACGGGTTTCATGGTTCAGAACGACCGACTGTGCCGGTGATTTCAAGCTCTCAGCAAGCACACTTGTCTCACTGGTGTATCTGATGGCACGTCGAGGCAGCTTGTGATCTGGACTTAGGTTTTTTAAACGCTTGGAAACATCCGGGTGACTATTGCGGATGAGCTTCTCGACCCGGTCCCGCTCGGATTCCATCGCTTTCCGCCACTTTTCGGGGTCGTCCGCCTGACGGCTGAGCCCGCTTCGGAGCTTCGGCAGGCCTGCGAGCGCAGTCGCGATGGAGATCCTTTTGCCTTGGACGACGGCAAGTCCAGGGATAGTGCCGATTCCCGGATGCATCACGTCCTCGCGTACGCCCATGATGATGACCCTGTGGCGCGCCTGCGGTACTCCGTGATTCTCGCAGCGGATGATGAAGCCGGCCGGATCCTTGGCGACGAGTTGGGAGGTTCTCTCCCCTTCATTCACATGGATGGGGAGCAATACATAGCGCTGTCGACTTGTGCCTTGGTGGGGCGATGAGGCGAGTGCTGCGGATGGATCTTCGAGATCGCGCATGATGGCGCCAAACATCTCGCGATTCCCAACCTTCGAGGTAAGGATACCCTTGACGTTCTCCATAATGAATACGGCAGGCGCGAATTTAGCCAAGATTCCGAGGTACTGTTTGTACAGGAAATGCCGAGTATCGCCTTTCGTCCTGAACCCTTTGACGTTCTTCTGCCGCGCCCGCCCCACCAATGAGTACGCTTGACAGGGCGGTCCACCGATCAGGATCAGCTCGTCGTACTTGCTTCGCTCCGCGGCAATCCTGTCATTCAGGATCCGGTTGTGCTGCTCTTCGCCCAGAGTGAGGTTCAATGCCTCACGCTCAGCCTCCTCCCAAAAAGCTTTCCACTTACCGCTGCTAAAGTGGGATGCTGGAGATCCATTTTTTCCTCTCGCGACCAGCTCCAGATAGGCGAGATACTCTGGCGGAACCCGCCCTTCCTCACGCGTCAACAGGCGATAGAAGGCACGCAGACGGAGCGTCGAGTGTGCTGAAGGCTCCATCTCAGCGGAAACGGCAAGCTCGAATGGATGGCGGCCGGAGCCAATGGAAGTCTCGAAACTGCTGAACCCTTCGCCAAGGCCGCCCGGGCCCGCAAAGATGTCGATCACACCTATCCTGCATTTTTTATGCCTATGTGTTGCAGACAAGACTTAATTCTTCGTGTTGGTTGATGTGATGAGCACAGAGCTGGTCAGTTTTTGACCAGTCAGGCCGTAATCGACAAGTATATCGCCAGCCGCCTCAGGCTGCCTGTGGCCAAGGCAAAAACTAGGCACTTGATCCACTGCCTAGAACTGTATCAGCATGTCATCGAGATGAGGCGCCCGCTCCGTCACCACCAACTCCCGCGTCAACTCGCAACTCATCTGATCAAAGCCCTTGACGATTGCACGGATGGCCAAGGGGTATGGATTGTCACGCGGGCACCGCCTCCCACCCAGAACCTCCTCCATCAAAGCGCCGAGTAGTGGATCTTCGCTTCTGAGGGCAGCCAAGGCGGGCTGCAGGTAGTACAGGCCCCGTTCTCCGTGCTTCCTGAAGTCAGTTGGGTTCCGAAGTGCTTGATCTAAGCACCAAGGCTTGCCGTAGTCGTGCAAGAGGCCATACACAACACCGAGCTCTCGCCAAAACTGCGGGAGTCTCGTGGCGCTGGCAATACTGTCGGCTACCTCCAGACTATGTTCGGCCAGACCACCTGGGTATGCATGGTGGTAGCCGTTGGATGCTGGACAGGTCCAGAACTTCAGATGCACTTCTGGAGCAAGCAAAGCTGAGGCAGCAAAATTACGAAGCGAGGTAGCTGACAGACCATCGATCAGACCTGAGACTTCCTCCACTACACCCGGCACCGGACATAGAGTGTCAGGCAAGAGGTCCTGAAGCTTGTGGCAAGAGCGCGGATTGAAGCCCAGCAAAAGATCTTCACCTGAGTAAGTGCCATTGAGCAACAAGCTGACATCACCCACCCGGGCAAGGGGGCTCTTACCGGGCAGATCAATCCAGCTCAGCACTTGGTGCACTCCACCTCTATGGACGATGCGACAGACTCGATCAGACCCGGCTTCGGAAGCATCCAGTGGCTGGACAAACCCAGGTCGTGGCTGGACCAAGCATTCAATTGATGTCATCGACATAGCGAGCTCCTTTTCCGTCAGGCGATCTGGCGCGCAAGGGCGAGCAAGGCCGCAAGCTGATCGGGAGAGATTTTGTGGAGCAGGCTCTGATTGTCCGTTGCTCGGGCGTCGTCCTCTGCAGACGGAGAGGCGTCTGACGTGAGTTCACTTGACTGGCTGTCCTGTGACGAGGCCAAGTCGGATGCCTTGTGCGGCAGATCAGTTCCGATACGGCTATGGACCAGGCCGGCGAAAGCCTGCCCATCGTTCCGCGTGAGGTTTGGTACAAAGCGCGAGTAGACTTTGAACAGCATCTCGGTGGTTGAGTGACCCAGCATTCGAGCGATCCACTCCGGGCTCTCGCCGGCTGCCAACATCAACGTCGCGGCGGTATGACGCGTCTGATACGGGCGACGCTTTTTGAAGCCGAGGTAGCGCAGCAGTGGGTACCAGACTCGGTTGCTGAAGTTGTTTGTGTCGATCGGGTTCCCAGCCGAAGTGGTGAACACCCACTCACATCCCTGCTGCCGCTCGATCAACCGGTTCTCGATGGCCGTGCGCACCATGGGGAGCATGGCGATGTCACGCCATGAAGACTCACTCTTGAGAGCCTCCTGCTGTTCACCTCCAACCAAGGATTCGCGAACAAGGATCAGGTTGCGCTCGAGGTCAACGTGCTTCCATTGGAGACCGTTGATCTCTCCTGAGCGCATGCCTGTGAAAAAGCGCACCGTAAGGTAGTCCCGGTAGTCACTTCGTACCGTGTCGAGGATGCGCTGAACTTCTTCCAAGCTAAAGGGCTGAACCTCGGTCCGCGCTTGGCGCAGGGGCTTGATTCCACGGAAAGCAGGCACGAACTCGTGACGGTCGGCGGCCTCGTTCAGAACTTGGCGCAAAAAGCACATGATCTTGTTGATCCGAGCCGCGCTCAGCGTTTCCGACTTGCGTCCTGGACGCTTGGACAGCATGGCCCGGAATGCCATCACGTCGGCTTTTGTGATGATGTGGACTGGATGCTTTCCGAAGAATGGGAGCAGATCATTGTCCAGCACCGCGCGTACATCCTTGCAATGCGACTGCCTCCACTGAGGTGACATCTCCACGAACCAAAGATGAGCGAACTCAGCAAAGCTCGGAGTGTTGGGCTGCTGCAACGACGCGTCGTTCCCCTTAGCCGAAGCAGACACGTGAGGCGTCGAACTTGCGGACGAGTGCTCCAATTTCGGGCTGCTTGGGAAGTACAACGCGTACTCGAAGACGCCTTGATCAATGTCCTTCTGGATACGTCGCGCCAAAGCTTCCACACGCTTGCGATGCGTTGGCGTGTCGTTGAGGGCCGTCAGCTCGCGGTAACGCACCCCCCGATAACGGAAGTCGATCATCAACAGGCCACTGTCGGCCCGGGTACGAACACTAGCCATGGGCAACACCTCCGTTGGCCATCGGAATCAACCCAGCCTTGGGAAGCGAACTGACCATGGACGCCGGTGCTACTTCGGCCGAGGCCTTGCCGATGTCCTGCTGGATGGTCTCCCAGATGAAGAGCAGCTTCCGTCCGCCGAAGGGTCGGATGTAGTGGATGCCCTCCAGAAGGACCGAGTCCTTCAGTCGGTTGCGGATGGTCCGTGCGTCATAATGAATACGCTCGGAAAGTTGCTCTGTAGTGAGGTAGGTCTGACTCATAAACGAAGCTCCTGGATGCGATACAGATGGTTGCGAATCGAGTACGATTCACAACCCTCTTGTACCGCTCAAGCCTCATCCGGAAAGTTAGACCATGTTTTGTATCATCAACGATTCATACTCTATTCATTCGCCATGATCCGATTCAAATTGCGTGAGCGCATCGCCGACAAAGAGTTCCGCGAAGGTCGGCGCATCACCTTGGTAGAGGTTGCCGAAGCCACAGGCACAGGCCGCATCACCCTGTCGCGCATGCTTAAGCGCGGGGCAGTCATGCGTACCGATACGCTGGACAGGCTATGTGCCTACTTCGAGTGCGACCTGGACGACCTAGCTGAGTACCTGCCAGACGAAAGCTCACCCGACCCCTGACGAAGGGCCACCAATGCCTTCTATCAGGCTGGGCTCAGATGCACGATCAGCGCTCTGCCTGGGTGGTGGATGGGCACGAAATTGCGGTGTATGCGTAGGTCATTTTCAAACGACCGTATGAAATCACGGGACCCGAAATGGGCACGGGATGGGCACGAAATGGGCACGGTGCCCATTTCATGCTCTCCGGACGCTGCTCTCAGCGGAGAAAAACCAAAAAAAAGCCCATGAAATTCATGGGCTTGAAGATGGTGCCGGAAATAGGAATCGAACCTACGACCTACGCATTACGAATGCGCCGCTCTACCAACTGAGCTATTCCGGCGTAGCCGCGTATTGTAGGGCCGCCTGTGGGGCCGGTCAATCGACCAGGGTCAGGCGCAGCTCCTTGGGCAGCGCGAACACCATGCTTTCCACCTCGCCATCCAGTTCCTGCACCGAGTGCGAGCCGAGGCTGTCCAGACGCGCCAGCACGCCCTGCACCAGCACGTCCGGGGCCGAGGCGCCGGCGGTGACGCCGATGCGTTGCTTGCCGGTGAGCCACTCCGGGTGGATGTCGGCGGCATCGTCGATCAGATAGGCCTCGACGCCATCGCGTTGCGCCAGTTCGCGCAGGCGGTTGGAGTTGGAGCTGTTGGCCGAACCGACCACCAGCACCAGATCGCACTGCCGTGCCAGTTCGCGCACCGCGTCCTGGCGGTTCTGGGTGGCGTAGCAGATATCGTCGTGGCGTGGCCCCTGGATCGCCGGAAAGCGCGCGCGCAAGGCGGCGATCACAGCGCGGGTGTCGTCCACCGAGAGCGTGGTCTGCGTGGTGTATGCCACATTCTCCGGCTGCGCCAGCTGCAGGTGCGCGACATCCTCCACGTTTTCCACCAGATGGATATCTCCGGTGCCGGCTTCACGCCGCCACTGCCCCATCGTGCCTTCCACTTCCGGATGGCCGGCATGGCCGATCAGGATCACGTCGCGGCCGGCGCGGCAGTGGCGCGAGACTTCCATGTGCACCTTGGTGACCAGCGGGCAGGTGGCGTCGAACACCTTCAGGCCGCGACGCTGGGCTTCGGCACGCACCGCCTGCGAGACGCCATGCGCGCTGAAGATCACGGTGGCGTCGTCCGGCACTTCGTCCAGCTCCTCGACGAACACCGCGCCGCGCTGCTTCAGGTCATCGACGACGAAACGGTTGTGCACCACCTCGTGCCGCACATAGATCGGCGCGCCGAAGTTCTCGATCGCGCGCTTGACGATCTCGATCGCGCGGTCGACACCGGCACAGAAACCACGGGGATTGGCGAGAAGGACGTTCATGGTGCTCGGGAATGGGGATTCGGGATTGGGAAGTGGTTGAAAAGCAGGCTATCGGAACCCGAAGCCACCTCGGACTGTACCGGAAGCCGGCTTTACGATTCCCGATTCCCGGCTCCCGACTCCCGTGCACCCAAAACTCCCGCCAGCGCAATGCCGATGGCACCGACCACGATGGCCGAATCGGCGATGTTGAACGCCGGCCAGTGGCGTGCGCCCAGGTAGAAGTCGATGAAGTCGATGACGTGGCCGTGGATCAGGCGGTCGATCAGGTTGCCGATCGCGCCGCCGATCACCAGCGCATAGGGTGCGGCCTGGCGCCAGTCGCCGCGCGGGATGCGGTACAGCCACCACGTCAGAAGGCCACTGATGCCGACCGCCAGCACGGCGAAGAACCAGCGCTGCCAGCCGGAAGCGTCGGACAGGAAACTGAAGGCCGCGCCGGGGTTGTAGACCAGGGTCCAGTTCAACAGACCATCTATCACCGGCACCGACTGGTGCAGCGCCAGATGGCGCAGCGCCAGCACCTTGGTCCAGGCATCCAGCGAAATCACCAGCCCGGAAAGCGCAAGCCACGGCAGTGCGTTCGGGCCACGCAAGGTAACCGGCGTGGCGCGGGTATCATGCTCAGAAATGGCGGCGGTCCTCGCCAGCGCCATCGACGTTGACGATGCAGCGCCCGCACAGTTCCGGATGGTCGGCGTGCTGGCCGACACTCGGGCTGTAGTGCCAGCAACGCACGCACTTGGCCGCATCAGTGGCCTGCGCCACGATCCAGGCATCCATGTCTTCGACCTTCACCGCATCGGCAGGTCGCGCGTCGGCCGGCAGCAGGTTCAGCTGCGAAGTGATGAAGAAGAAGCACAGCTCGCCCGACACCGCTTGCAGGCGTTGCAGCAGCGACGGCTCCAGATACAGCGCCACTTCGGCGGCCAGCGAAGCACCGATCGCACCGCTGGCGCGCATCGGTTCCAGCACCGAGGTGACCGCTTCGCGCAGTTCCAGCAACGCGTCGAAATCGGCCGCCGACAGCGCCGCATCGGCAGGCAACCTGCCGATGTCCTGCCGCGTGGTGGCCAGCAGCACGCTCTCCTCGCGCTCGCCCGGCAGATGCTGCCAGGCCTCTTCGGCGGTGAAGCTCAGGATCGGCGCGATCAGGCGCGTCAACGCATCGGCGATGCGGAACATCGCGCTCTGCGCACTGCGCCGGCCGCGCGAATTTTCCTGCATCGTGTAGAGCCGGTCCTTGGTCACGTCCAGATAGATCGAGCCCAGATCGACGGTGCAGAAGTTGTTCAGCGCCTGCACGATGGCGGGGAAGTCGTAGCGTTCGTAGGCCGCCATGATCGTGGCCTGCAGATCGGCCATGCGCTGCACCGCCCACTGGTCCAGCAACAGCAGCTCGGTGTTCGGCAGCAACTGGGTTTCAGGGTCGAATCCATGCAAATTGCCGAGCAGGAAGCGCAGCGTGTTGCGGATGCGGCGATAGGCATCGGCATTGCGCTTCAGGATCGTCTGCGACAGCGACATCTCGTTGCGGTAGTCGGTGCTGGCGATCCACAGGCGCAGGATGTCGGCACCCAGCGTCTTGAGGATTTCCTGCGGCTCGATGCCGTTGCCCAGCGATTTGGACATCTTGCGGCCATGCTCATCGACGGTGAAACCGTGCGTGAGCACCTGCCGGTAGGGGGCGGCGCGATCCATCGCGATGGCGGTCAGCAGCGAACTCTGGAACCAGCCGCGATGCTGGTCCGAACCTTCCAGATACAGATCGGCCGGCTTGCCCAGCCCACGCGCGGCGAGCACGCCTTCATGCGTGACGCCCGAATCGAACCAGACATCGAGGATGTCGGTGACCTTTTCGTAGTGTTCGGCTTCATCGCCCAGCCAGTCGGCCGGATCCAGCGCATACCAGGCATCGATGCCTTCGGCTTCCACCAGATCCGCGGCGCGCTGCATCAGCGCCACGGTGTCGGGGTGCGGCTCGCCAGTGATGCGATGCGCGAACAGGGCGATCGGCACACCCCAGGTCCGCTGCCGGCTGATGCACCAGTCAGGCCGGCCTTCCACCATCGAACGGATGCGCGCTTCGCCCCATTCCGGGAACCAGCCACCGGCCTTGCCGATATCGGCAATCGCCTGCATCGCATCACTGCGCAGCCCGGCCTTGTCCATCGAAATGAACCACTGCGGCGTGGCGCGGAACGCCACCGGCGTGCGGTGCCGCCAGCAGTGCGGATAGCTGTGCTGGATCTTCTCGAACGCCAGCAACTGGCCGTTGTCGCGCAGCAGGTCGACGACGGCATCGTTGGCCTTCCAGATGAACTGGCCTTCGAAGATCGGCGTGCCCGGCAGATAGACACCGTTGCCGCCGACAGGATTGATCTGCGCCGCGCTGTAGGCATCGAGCAGGCCGTATTTCTGGCCGACGACGAAGTCTTCCTGACCATGACCGGGCGCGGTGTGGACCGCGCCGGTGCCGTCCTCGGCCGAAACATGGTCGCCGACGATGATCGGCACCTGGCGCTCGTCGTAGAACGGGTGTTGCAGCGGCTGGTTTTCCAGTGCTGTGCCGGTGGTTCGCGCCACGACCTGCGGTGCCTCGATGCCGTAACGCGTGGCGGCGGCTTCGACCAGATCGGCGGCCAGTACCAACCACAGCGGACGCCCCTCACGCGTTGCGCCGCGCACCAGCGCGTACTCCAGTTCCGGCCCGAGCGAGACTGCCAGCGAGGCCGGCAGCGTCCACGGCGTCGTGGTCCAGATCGGCACCGCAACGATGGCATCGGCGGGAAGATCGGTCACGCCGAACTTCGCCACCAGCGCGGTCGGATCGACCGCGTCATAGGCCACATCCACCGCCGACGAGGTCTTGTCGGCATATTCGATCTCGGCCTCGGCCAGCGCCGAGCCGCAGTCAAAGCACCAGTGCACCGGCTTCACGCCGCGCGCCAGATGACCGTTCCCGACGATCTTCGCCAGCGCGCGCAGTTCGGCCGCCTCGAAGCTGCGATCCAGGGTGCGATACGGATTGTCCCAGTCGCCGATCACGCCCAGGCGCTTGAAGTCGGCGCGCTGCAGGTCGATCTGCGCGTTCGCGTATTCGCGGCATTTTTCGCGGAAGGCCACCGCATCCAGCTTGACGCCGACCTTGCCGTGCTTTTTCTCCACCGCCAGTTCGATCGGCAGACCGTGGCAGTCCCAGCCGGGCACATACGGCGCATCGAAGCCGGCCAGCGAGCGCGACTTGACGATGATGTCCTTCAGGATCTTGTTGACCGCATGGCCCAGATGGATCGCGCCGTTGGCATAGGGCGGGCCGTCATGCAGCACGAAGCGCGGCTTGCCGGCGCGTTCGCTGCGCAGGCGCGCGTGGACATCGAGCTTCTGCCACTTTTCCAGCGTCGCAGGCTCGCGCTTGGGCAGGTCGCCGCGCATCGGGAAATCGGTGGCGGGCAGATGGATGGTGGCTTTGTAGTCGCGACTCACGGGCAGGCCTGCTCAGAATGCGGGTGGAAAAATGGAAAGCGCCGCCGCATCCCGCACGGCGGCCGCCCTGCTCTGCCCGCCATGCGGACCACCACCGGCACCGGCGTTGCGCGCACTGCCCGCCGCACATGGGCGAACGCCCTGTGCTTCACAGGACCGTCGGAAACAGTGACCGGCAGGTCACGATGCAGGATGCCAGACAAGCAGTCCGGAATATTCGGATCGCGGGCTGAAGGCAACGCCAGATTATAGCCATGGCGGCCCTGTTCCCGTAGTGGTTGGCGGGCTTCGGCTGTCACTCCTGGTGTCCAGGCCGCCGGCCACCGTGCATCCTGATGCAACGCCGCCAGGTACGGAAGCGACAGCAACACGGCCAGCCGTGCGTCAGGCCGTGCCGCAGTTCACAGTTCGTGCCCGTGCAGCGGCGGTGCCGCGTGGCTATGATCGTGGACGGTGGCACGGCTTGCACAAGGAGCCGCTTCACTTCCTGCATCCCCCCTACAATTCAGGAATCCTGTGTCAATGAAACTCCAAACCTTCACCCTGCCACTCATCATGGCCGTGGTCTTGACTCTTCTGGTCCCGCTCACCGGCCACGCCGCCGAGAAGAAGTGGGAATTCGCGATCGATTCGGCCGCCGAGTTCGAAGCCCAGGCCGTAGAGATCCGCAAGGAAATGCAGGACGGGCGTTACTCGCACCTGGCCGAACGCGACCGCGCGGCGGTCGATTCCGACCTGAACCGGGTCACCCGCCTGCTGATCAAGCGTGACGAAAACAATTCCAAGCTCGCCAAGCGTGACGAGGTGGAACTGATGAACGCACAGGAACGCATCAACGCCATCCTGATCGACAACGACGCGGACCGCATCATCTGCAAGCTGGAAGCCAAGGTCGGCACCCGCATGAAGTCCAAGAACTGCCTGACCGTGCGGGAATGGGCGATGGTCCAGTCCGCCGCCGACCGCACCGCGCGCGACATGCGGCATGCTGGTGGCGGGCTACCGCAACTTGGGCATGACCAGTGACACGGATCCACAAGCCGTAACCAGATCAGCCCTGGCTACCGCATTTCACGGCACCTCCCGCACAGCGGTGAGGTGCCGTCACGCGGTGCAGGCCGTTGCCAGTGAGCGCGCGACCCAGCCTTGATCCACCGCAATGGCTTCGTACCCTGCTTGCAAGCGCCCGGCGCCCGAGCCCTGGACCGCTCAGGACGAAGACTGCTGGAGTGAGGCCACCGCTGCCGCACCCAGCACGCGGCGCGCGTCATCGGCATCACGGTGGATCTGCTCGACCATCGTTTCCAGATCATCGAACTTCAGTTCCTCGCGCAGCTTGGCGACGAACTCCACTTCGATGCGACGCCCGTAAAGATCGCCTTCGAAATCAAACAGGTGGGCTTCCAGCAACGGCTCGCGGCCGTTTACCGTGGGCCGCGTGCCAAGACTGGAAACACTCGGCCACGGTGCGTCACCTACACCATGCACGCGGGTGGCATAGATGCCGCTGAGCGCGGGCCGCTTGCCACCGAATCGCAGGTTGGCGGTCGGATAGCCCAGCTGTCGCCCGAGTTGCGCGCCGCGCACCACGCGCCCGGCGATCGCATAGGGCCGGCCCAGCAGGCGTGCGGCCATGTCCAGTTCGCCGTCGACCAGCGCCTGGCGGATGCAGGAACTGGATACACGCTCGCCCTCCAGCATCACATCCTCGATGCCGTGGGTGCTGAATCCGGCGCTGGCGCCAACTTCACGCAGCAATTCCGGATCGCCGGCACGCTTGTGGCCAAAGCGGAAATCGCGCCCGACCCAGACTTCCCGCGCCGCCAGCCGCTGAATCAGCACGCGCTGGATGAACATCTCCGGCGCCATCGCCGTCATCGCGGCGTTGAAGCGCAGCAGGCCGATGACATCGGCACCCAGCCCGACCAGCCCTTCGACCTTGCCGCGTGGCAGCACCAGACGCGGCGGCTTTTCCCCGCGTGCGAAGAACTCGCGCGGCAGCGGCTCGAAACTCAGCACCGCCAGCGGCAGTCCACGATTTTTTGCCGCCTCGGCTGCCGCCCGGATCAACGCCTGATGGCCCAGATGCAGACCATCGAAAGCACCGATGCAGACCACGCTGCCCTGCGGGCACAGCGCGGGGCCGTCGATATCGCGGAAAAGTCGGGGAGCGGAGCCGGAACCGGTCACGGGTGGTCGTCGTGGATAGAGGACGGAAAGGAACGCCGCAGTATAGCGCTCCCCGCACCGCGCCTACGCGGCATGGCGCAGTTCGCGCACCCGCCACCCCAGCGCCAGCAGCACCGCGCCATAGGTCAGCGCACCCACGCCGATCGTGCCCAGCAGCCAGAGCCAGCGCGCCAGGCCGGACAATGCGCGCCAGTCCCACGGCCCATGCCGCAGCGCCAGCAGCATCACCACCATCGCAGCCCCGGCCAGCGCGATGCGCAGCAACACCCTTCCCCAGCCCGGCGCCGGTTGCCAGACGCCGGCACGGCGCACATAACGCCACAGCAGCACCGCGTTGGCGATGCCGGCCAACGCCGTCGCAGCCGCGATGCCGGCGTGCGCACCCGGCACTTCGTACCACCAAAGTGGCGTGGTGATCACCACGATCAGGCTGATATTGAGCACCACGGTGATGATCGCCGCGCGCATCGGGGTCTTGGTGTCCTGGCGTGCGTAGAACGCCGGCGCCAGCACCTTGGTCAGCATGAAGGCCGGGATCGCCAGACTCATCGCCGACAGGCTCAGCGCAGTCATCGCGCTGGCTCGGGCGTCGAATTCGCCGCGCTGGTAGATCGTCGCGGTCAGCGGTTCGGCCAGTGCCAGCAGGCCCAGCGCCGCCGGCACCGCACCCAGCAGCACGGTGCGCAGGCCCCAGTCGAGCGACGCACTGAAACCGGCGGCGTCGGTATCGGCATGGCGGCGCGACAGGTGCGGCAGGATCACTGTGCCCAGCGCGACGCCGAACAGCCCCAGCGGCAGTTCCACCAGCCGATCCGAGTAGTACAGATAGGCGCGGCTGCCTTCCACCAGCAGCGACGCGAAGATCGTGCCCACGATCAGGTTCAACTGCGCCACCGACGAGGAAAACAGCGTCGGCAGCATCAGTGTGAACACCCGCCGCACGCCCGGATGCCGGAAATCCAGCCGCAGCCGCGGGAACAGGCCGACCCGCCGCAGCGCCGGCCACAGCACCAGCATCTGGATCACGCCAGCGGCCAGCACACCCCAGGCCAGCGCCATGATCGGCCGCTCCAGATGCGAGGCCAGCCACAGCATCGCCGTGATCACCGCCAGGTTGTGCAACACTGGTGTCAGCGCCGGCAACGCAAAACGCTGGAAGCTGTTCAGCACACCGCCGGCAAAGGCCGTCATCGAGACGAAGAACAGGTACGGGAACACGATCCGCAGCATGTCCCCGGTCAGCGCCAGCTTGCCCGGTTCGGCCGCGAAACCCGGCGCCATCAGCATCGCGATCCACGCCGCCGCCAGCATTCCCACGCCGGTCACCAGCAGCAGCACCGCGCACAGCGCACCGGCGACATGGTCCACGAACGAACGCAGCGCCTGCTCATCTCCTTTCTGGCGCAGTTCCGACAGCACCGGCACGAAAGCCGAGGCGAACGAGCCTTCGGCGAAGATGCGGCGCAAATAGTTCGGCACCTGGTACGCCACGGTGAACGCATCCACCAGATTGCCGGCACCAAACAGCCGGGCCTGGAGCACGTCGCGCGCAAACCCGGCCAGGCGCGAGAGCAGCGTCATCGCCCCGAACACCGCAGTGGAGCGGAACAGGCCGCTTTCGCGTGTCATCGCGCACCTGCCAATTGACTTGACATCAGCAAATATCCATAATTGGCGGTCTTTCCCCCGATTCTGCCACCCGAATTCCCAGGAGCACTCCCTTGGCCAACATCAAGTCCTCGAAGAAGCGCGCTCGCCAGGCCGTCGTTCGCAATGCGCGCAACGCCAGCCAGCGCTCGATGCTGCGCACATCCGTGAAGAAAGTCCTCAAGGCCATCCAGGCCAATGACGCCACCGGCGCGCAGGAAGCCTACAAGATCGCCGAGCCGATCCTCGACCGCTATTCCGCCCGCGGCCTGATCCACAAGAACAAGGCCGCTCGTCACAAGAGCCGCCTGACCGCGCGCATCCGCGCGATCGCCGCCGCCTGACCGGCGCGACGCAGCATCGGGAACCCTGACAGGGCCGGCTTTTGCCGGCCTTGTTTTTGCCTGAAGGAAAAGGCGATCCGCGGGCCGAACCGGGGCCAGCCACTGACATTCGAGCCGCAACGGGCTTAGACCGCCGGGAAATCGGCGAGCCGTGGTCATCCGGGAATCACTGGTCATCGGGAAATCACACCGCTCCGGATAGTTGCGCGCACCCGGCCGCCTGCGTTCCGATACCAGACCCGTCCAGTTCGGGCGGAAATCGCGCATCGGCACAGCGTGTCGTTTCAGATCGGACGCAGGATTGACGACAGTCCGGACGCGATTCAGCGCGCGTCGTCTTCATCCGGCCCGGATGCCTCGGGCCCGTCCTGTGCCGGCTGCTCCGCTTGCACCTCCGGCACCTGGGTCGGCGCCGCTTCGGCAACAGCCTGGACTTCGCGGGCTTCAGCCCGGATCGTGTCCAATGCTTCCATCAGACGCAGGCACACCGCACGTGTTCCCTCCTTGGCGATCGCCGAGATCGCGAACGCAGGCGCCTCCCACTCCAGCGCAGCCAGCACCGCTGCCACCCGCTCCTCGCGCTCGTCTTCGGGCAGCAGGTCGATCTTGTTGAGCAACAGCCAGCGCGGCTTTTCCAGCAGCGCCGGATCAAAACGCGCCAGTTCGCCTTCGATCGTGCGCACTTCGGCAACGATGGTTTCAACCGGGTCGCAGTCCATTTCGAACGGTGCCGCGTCCACCACATGCAACAGGATGCGGGTGCGCTGCACGTGTTTGAGGAAGGTCACGCCCAGCCCGGCGCCCTCGGCCGCGCCTTCGATCAGGCCCGGGATGTCGGCCACCACGAAGCTGCGGTCACGCTCGATGCTGACCACGCCCAGGCTCGGATACAGCGTCGTGAACGGGTAATCGGCCACGCGCGGCGTCGCGGCGGAAACCGCGCGGATGAAGGTGCTCTTGCCGGCATTGGGAAAGCCCAGCATGCCCACATCGGCCAATAATTTGAGTTCCAGCCGCAGCTCGCGCTCATCGCCCTCGGTACCGGGCGTTGCACGACGCGGCGCGCGGTTGGTGGAACTCTTGAAGTGCATATTCCCCAAGCCACCGCGGCCGCCCTGCGCGACCTTGAAGCGCTGACCATGACGCACCAGATCGACGATGACCTCCTCGGTTGCGAGGTTGGTCACCACGGTCCCGACCGGCACCCGGATTTCCAGATCCTGACCGCCCTTGCCGTACATCTGGCGGCCCATGCCGTCCTGGCCGCGCTCGGCACGGAAACGGCGCTCGTGGCGGAAGTCGACCAGGGTGTTGAGGTTCTCGTCGGCCACCAGCCAGACGCTGCCGCCGTTGCCGCCATCACCACCATCCGGGCCGCCCTTCGGGATGAATTTCTCGCGCCGGAAGCTGACGCAGCCGTTGCCGCCGTTGCCGGCCTTTACCAGGATGTCTGCTTCGTCTACGAGTTTCATGGGGGCGGGGAATCGGAAATGGGAAATCGGGATTGGGACAAGCGTAGCGTGACGGCAGTGGAAACGGCACGGGACGGGGAAGCAGGGATCACAGCGTTCTTCGGGCACACCTTCTGCTTCGACCCGCCTCCCCTACCGTGAGTGGGAAGCAAATCCACGATTCCCGTCCCGCAAAAAACAAAACCCCGCCGAAGCGGGGCCTTGTGATGCGATCAGGCGATGGATCAGGCCGAAACCACACTGACCGTGCGACGGCTGTTCGGGCCCTTGGTCGAGAATTCGACCGTGCCATCGACCAGCGCGAACAGCGTGTGATCGCGGCCCAGGCCCACGCCCGGACCCGGATGGAACTGGGTGCCGCGCTGACGCACGATGATGTTGCCGGCCTCGATGGCCTGGCCACCGTAGATCTTCACGCCCAGATACTTGGGATTGGAATCGCGACCATTGCGGGTACTGCCGCCTGCCTTTTTATGTGCCATGACTGATGTCTCCTGCTACGTGATCAGCCGGCGATGCCGGTGATCTGGATTTCGGTGTAGTGCTGACGGTGGCCCATCTGCTTGCGATGGTGCTTGCGGCGGCGGAACTTGATGATGCGGATCTTGTCCGCGCGGCCGTGCGCCTTGACCGTGGCACTGACCTTCACGCCGGACAGATCGCCAACGCGCACATCCTCGCCGGTGCCCACGAGCAGCACCTGGTCGAAATCGACCGTGGCGCCGACTTCGGCGTCCAGCTTTTCGACCCGCAGCGTCTCACCTTCCATCACGCGATACTGCTTGCCACCAGTCACGATGACTGCATACGACATATCGATACCTCTGTAGTTATTCTGGGATATGCCCACCCGGCCAGCCGCAGGACCACACAGCACCGGATGGCGTCATCCCGGCACCGGACAGCCGGAAGATCGGCCACTGGCACGGGAAGACCGCCAATTTTCGCGCAAACGATGGGCCGCGTCAAACATCCCGGCAGCAACAGATGGTGCCGGCAAGCCCGTTTCCCTGCCCGGCCCTGAACGGATGCGCGCCGGCGCACTGCTAAAATCGCCGGTCGGCTTCAACAGGCTCCTGCATGGACACCATCCGCCTTCGCGGCGCGCGCACGCACAACCTCAAGAACATCGATCTGGAACTGCCGCGCGACCGGCTGATCGTGATCACCGGCCTGTCCGGCTCGGGCAAGTCCTCGCTGGCGTTCGACACGATCTACGCCGAAGGCCAGCGGCGCTATGTCGAATCGCTGTCCTCGTACGCGCGCCAGTTCCTCTCGGTGATGGAAAAGCCGGATCTGGACCATATCGAGGGGCTGTCGCCGGCGATCTCGATCGAGCAGAAATCCACCTCGCACAACCCGCGCTCCACGGTCGGCACGATCACCGAGGTCTACGACTATCTGCGGTTGCTGTACGCGCGGGTCGGCACGCCGCGCTGTCCGGAACATGATTTTGCGCTCGAAGCACAGACCGTCAGCCAGATGGTCGATGCGACCCTGGCACTGGATCCCGAGCGACGCTGGATGCTGCTGGCGTCGGTGATCCGAGAGCGCAAGGGCGAACACGTGCAGGTGTTCGAGCAACTGCGTGCGCAGGGGCTGGTGCGTGCGCGCGTTGATGGCGACGTGATCGAGCTGGACGATCCGCCCAAGCTGGCGCTGCGCGTCAAGCACACGATCGAAGCGGTGATCGACCGCTTCCGCCCGCGCGAGGACATCAAGCAGCGCCTGGCCGAATCCTTCGAGACGGCATTGCGCCTGGGCGATGGCCTGGCGCGCGTGGTCGACATGGACGATCCGCAGGCGCCGGAGCATCTGTTCTCCTCGCGCTATTCCTGCCCGGTCTGCGATTACGCGCTGCCGGAACTGGAACCGCGGTTGTTCTCGTTCAATGCGCCGATGGGTGCCTGCCCGAGCTGCGATGGTCTGGGCGTGAGCCAGTATTTCGATCCGGACCGGGTCGTCACGCATCCCGAACTGAGCCTGGCGGCCGGTGCGATCCGCGGCTGGGACCGGCGCAGTCACTACTACTTCCAGCTGATCGCCTCGCTTGCGCGGCACTACGACTTCGATATCGATACGCCGTGGCAGGAGCTGTCCAAAACAGCGCGCGAAGCGGTGCTGCACGGCAGCGGCAAGGATGCCATCGCGTTCACCCACATCACCGAGGCCGGCGGCCGCAGCCAGCGCAAGCATCGCTTCGAAGGCATCCTTCCGAACTTGGAGCGGCGCTATCGCGAAACCGAATCCTCGCAGGTGCGCGAGGAGCTTTCGCGCTTCATCAGCAACCGTCCCTGCCCGGAGTGCGAAGGCCAGCGCCTGAACCGCGCTGCACGCCATGTCTGGGTCGGCGACAGCACGCTACCGGCGCTGACCGCATTGCCAATCGACGCGGCCGACCGCTGGTTCGGCACGCTTGAACTGGACGGTTGGCGCGGCGAGATCGCGCAGCGCATCGTCAAGGAAATCCGCGAACGGCTGCGCTTCCTGGTCGATGTCGGGCTGGATTACCTGACCTTGGACCGCCAGGCCGACTCGCTCTCCGGCGGCGAAGCCCAGCGCATCCGGCTGGCCAGCCAGATCGGCGCGGGGCTGGTCGGCGTGATGTATGTGCTCGACGAGCCTTCCATCGGCCTGCATCAGCGCGACAACGAACGCCTGCTCGGCACGCTGACGCGGCTGCGCGATCTGGGCAATACCGTGATCGTGGTGGAACACGACGAAGACGCGATCCGGCTGGCCGACCACATCGTGGACATCGGCCCGGGTGCCGGCGTGCACGGTGGCGAGGTCGTGGCGCAGGGCCGGCTGGCCGACATCATCGCCAGCGAACGTTCGATCACCGGCCAGTTCTTTTCCGGCAAGCGTGGCATCGCGCTGCCACCCGAACGCAAGACGCCGCAGCCGGACCAGTGGCTGCACCTGCGCGGTGCGCACGGCAACAATCTGAAGGACGTGGATCTGGCGATTCCCGCCGGCCTGTTCACCTGCGTCACCGGTGTTTCCGGCTCGGGCAAGTCGACCCTGATCAACAGCACGCTGCACCCGATCGCCGCAGCCCAGCTCAATGGCGCCTCGACCCAGCCTTCACCCTATCGCGCGGTCGAGGGCATGGAACTGTTCGACAAGGTGGTCGACATCAACCAGGCGCCGATCGGCCGCACTCCGCGCAGCAACCCTGCCACCTATACCGGCCTGTTCACGCCGCTGCGCGAGCTGTTCGCGCAAATGCCCGAGGCGCGCGCGCGCGGCTACACGCCGGGGCGCTTCAGCTTCAACGTCAAGGGCGGGCGCTGCGAAGCCTGTCAGGGCGATGGCCTGATCAAGGTCGAGATGCACTTCCTGCCTGATGTCTACGTGCCCTGCGATGTCTGCGGCGGCAAGCGCTACAACCGCGAGACGCTGGACATCACCTACAAGGGCCACACCATCCACGATGTGCTGGATATGACGGTGGAGGATGCCTTCACGCTGTTCCAGCCGGTGCCGTCGATCGCCCGCAAGCTGGAAACACTGATACAGGTGGGCCTGTCCTACATCAAGCTCGGGCAGCCGGCGACCACACTTTCCGGCGGCGAAGCGCAGCGCGTGAAACTGTCCAAGGAGCTGTCGCGGCGCGACACCGGGCGCACACTCTACATCCTGGACGAGCCCACCACGGGCCTGCATTTCCACGACATCGAACAACTGCTCGCGGTCCTGCACCGCCTGCGCGATGACGGCAACACCGTGATCGTCATCGAACACAATCTGGACGTCATCAAGACCGCCGACTGGATCGTTGATCTTGGTCCGGAAGGCGGCCATCGCGGCGGCACCATCCTGGTCGCCGGCACCCCGGAAACCGTCGCCGCCACACCCGATTCGCACACCGGCCGCTTCCTCATGCCGCTGCTGCAACCCGCCGAACAAAAACGGAAAACCGCATGAGCCACACCACTTCACCGCCGTCCGCCTTCCAGTACCGCATCCCGGTGCGCTGGGGCGATCTGGACGCCTTCAATCACGTCAACAACGCCAACTACCTGCGCTATCTGGAAGAAGCCCGGGTGCAGTGGCTGCACACCCTGGCCGATGACTGGGGCGAAGTGACCGCAGCGCCGGTGATGGCTGCGGTGCAATTGAACTACCGCATGCCGATCAGCTGGCCGGGCGACGTCATCGTCACCCAATCTATCGCGCGCGTCGGCAGCACCAGCCTGACCATCGCCAACCGCATCGAATCGGCCGACGGCAGCGTGCTGCATGCCGATGGCGAAGTCGTGCTGGTCTGGATTGATCGTGCCAGCGGTCAGCCGGTACCGCTGCCCGATGTACTGCGCGCGGCGGGCAAGCAATAGCGCAGCCAACCGGCCGCGTGATTACAACGCCGCCGGCAGCACGCCGCGTTTGCGCACGATCAGCATCGCCAGTTCCAGCGATTGCTCGTAGTTCAGCCGCGGATCGACGGTGGAGCGGTAGGCGCGGGCCAGATCGGTTTCGGTCAGATCACGGGCGCCGCCAAGACATTCGGTGACGTTCTCGCCGGTCAGTTCCAGATGCACGCCGCCCAGGCGGGTGCCGGCGGCGGCGTGCAGGTCGAAGCCCAGCTCCAGCTCGCCCAGGATGTTCTCGAAACGCCGCGTCTTGACCCCGGCGTTGGTGCTTTCGGTGTTGCCATGCATCGGATCGGCCACCCACAGCACACGCCGGCCTTCACGTTTGACCACTTCCAGCAGCGGCGGCAGGCCCTTTTCGATATTGGCGCGGCCCATGCGATGGATCAGCGTCAGACGGCCGGGTTCATTGTCGGGGTCGAGGCGGTCGATCAGTTCGATCAGCTGGTCGGGCGTGACCGACGGCCCCACCTTGACCGCGATCGGGTTGCGCAGGCCGCGCATGTACTCGACATGCGCCCCATCGATTGCTGCGGTGCGCAAACCGATCCACGGGAAATGCGTGGACAGGTTGAACCAGCCCCACTGACGCGGCACCTGCCGGGTCAGGCATTCCTCGTAGGGCAGCAGCAGGGCCTCGTGCGAGGTGAAGAAATCGACCCGGTTGAGGTTGTGGATCGAGGTTCCCGAAAGCGTTTCCATGAAACGCACGCCGTCACCAATCGCGCTGATCATGTACTGGTAATCAGCTGCGCGCGGCGAATGCCGCATCCAGTCCAGATCCCAGTATTCGGGGTGATGCAGGTCGGCAAAGCCGCCTTCGATCAGCGCACGGACGAAGTTCATCGTCAGTGCCGAACGCGCGTGACCCTTGATCATGCGGCGCGGGTCGGGCTCGCGCGCTTCGGCCGTGAAAGACGGCGCGTTGACCAGATCACCGCGATAGCATGGCAATGTGACGCCATCGCGGGTTTCGGTATCGGCCGACCGCGGCTTGGCGTACTGCCCGGCGAAACGGCCCACGCGTACCACCGGCAGGCGCAGGCCGTGCACCAGCACCACGCTCATCTGCAGCAGCACCTTGAGCCGGTTGGAGATCAGCCCGGATTCGCAATCGGCGAAGCTCTCGGCACAATCGCCGCCCTGCAGCAGAAAGCGCTTGCCTTCCTGCGCTTCGGCCAGCTGCCGCTTGAGTTCGAAGATTTCCCACGAGGTGACCAGCGGCGGCAACGTCGCCAGTTCCGCCTTGGCTGCTTCAAGCGCCGCCTGGTCGCGATAACCGGGCTGCTGCAGTGCCGTACGTGATTGCCAGGACGTCGGAGACCAGTCGTCGGGCTGGCGAACGGGTTCAGGGCGGAATTCTGGAGCACTCATGCGGACGGCCGAAAATGATGCGGTGCACGATAATGCCACAGCACGCTGGCGGCTGCGCGTCTTCCCGTGTTCCCCTGCCCGCCCGGATCAGCGCCGGCGAAACCCGGCCCAGAGTGCGCCCGCGCCCAGCAACACATAGCAGATCAGCGTCCACGCCGGCATCGACAGGCCAACAAAGCTCCAGTCCACATTGGCGCATTCACCCGAACCGGTGAACACCATCGACAAGGTCTTGCTCAACGGAAACGCCTCCATCATGTACTCCAGCCCCGGGCCGCAGGCCGGCACATCGCCCGGCGGCAGACTCTGCAGCCAGACGTGGCGCCCGGCGATCCCGACCCCGACCATCGACACCAGAAACACCAGCACCCCATACACCTTGCGCCCCCAGCCCCTCGGTCCATGCAAGGCGCCAAGCAGAAACACCGCGCCCATCACCATGAACACCACACGCTGGAAGATGCACAGCGGACACGGGTCCAGGAACATCCGGTACTGCGCATACAACGCATAGCCCAGCAAGCCGGCACAGACCAGCACACCAGCAAGAAACTGCACACGGAACGACCAGGACAACGGATTCATCGGCACACTCGGAATTGAAGAAGGAAACGACCGCTGTTTGGACCCTGGCGGCGGGCAAAAGTGCCGCAGCGTCGTGGGCTTCCGCTCACAGCATGAAACGCAGGTCGAACACGTTCCACGCCAGCCAGCCCGACAGCACGATCCACCCCACCAGTGTAACCCGCTCGGCCCACGCCGCCTCCGGCCGCCGCAGCGCCAGGAACAATACGAAAGGCACAAGAGTGTAGCGCGTCTCGATCATCCACGAGGCGCCCACAAACAACAGCGAAAACGGCAACCACAACCAGCCCTGTGGCACGACATGGCGCTGGAACAGCAGGCCGCACAGGCCCGCCGTCGCCAACCCGCCGAACACCCACCAGGCCGCGCCACCAGTGGCAACCAGTTGCAGCCACTGGTTGCGCAAAATGTTGTCGGGGTTGAGGTTGTAGGGATGGCTGACCTTGAACAGCAGCACATACAATCCGAACGCGGCCAGCGGCAACAGCCGGAACCACCAGCATCCAGGCTGTCGCGCGCTCGTGACCAGACGCCTCCACCCGCCGCCATCTGCAACGGGAAGAGCAGCGCAGCGAGGGCTGCCAGATACACCGGATTGCCCGCATCCAGCCGCAGATCCGGATGGACGGCCCGGCTTTGTGCGGTCGAGTACGAGATCGAGCCATTCCACGCCCAGTACGCGAGGAAGCACAGCGTGGCCAACACATAGGGCCAGACAATCACGGATATCGAAGCGGCCCACTGGCCCCAGGCCCGGATCGAACCGCGATCAACCGCCCAGAGTCGTGCCACCCGGACCAGGGCCGGCCAGGCGGCCAGAACGGCGAGGAACACCACCCACAACACATGGTTCTGCCGCATCGCCATCGACGCCAGCAACAGCAACGCCGAAGTGCGATGCCGTGCATGGATCGTCGCCAGCAATGCTGCCAGCAGGAACATCAGCGCCGGCACATCGGTATAGGCCATGTAGCCATAGACGAACATCACCGGCAGGAAGAAGAACTGAGCGCTGGCGCGCTGCGCATCGGCCGGATGCAGGCGCAGCCGGATGCGATGGAACAGCAGCACGCAAACCACAAGCATCAAGGCGGTGACCACCCGCATCGGACCCAGTGCATCGCTTCCGAACGACCACAGCAACCCGGTCAGAAGCCAGTGGTAACCGGGCACATTCGTCAATGCGTCGGCGTAGACCCGGTAGTCGCCGTTGAGGAAGCGTTTGACCTGGGACCAGTGCACCACGTCGTCGAGAATGGGCGTACCCGGCAACACCAGCGCAAGCATCGCCAGCCAGACAACGCCAAGCGCGAGCCATCCGGACAACATGCGATTGCGGGTACTCATGGAAGCCATGGCCTAGAGCATGAAGTTGAGGTCGAACACATTCCACGCCAGCCAGCCCGACAGCACGATCCACCCCGCCAGTGTAACCCGCTCGGCCCACGCCGCCTCCGGCCGCCGCAGCGCCAGGAACAATACGAAAGGCACAAGGGTGTAGCGCGTCTCGATCATCCACGAGGCGCCCACGAACAACAGCGAGAACGGCAACCACAACCAGCCCTGTGGCACCACGTACCGGGCAAAGAGCAGGCCCACGCTGGCCCAGGCTGCTGCCAACCCGAACCCCCATCGCACCCAGGCATCGGTGGCCACCAGTTGCAGCCACTGGTTGCGCAGCGATACGCCCATCGGCCGGTTGTAGGGATGATCAACCTGGAACTGCCAGCCATACACAAACAGGACGACCAGCGGAACCAGCAGCCAAAGCCAACCCTGGCCGGAGCGCAAGCGCCTGATGGCACGCCCCCATCCGGCGGCCATGTGGAATGGAAACAGCATCGCCGCCAGCACCATCAGGAAGAAGGGGTTGCCGACATGCCAGCTCAGGTCCGGATGCGCCTTGGCCTGCGCACTGGAATAGGAAATCGAGCCATTCCAGAACCAGTAGCCCAGGAAGATAGCCACGCAGGCCAGATAGGGCCAGCCGATCACTGCCAGCTTTCGCCACTGTCGCCAGCTTTGCCAGCCACTGGCAGCAAGCACCGGCCAGGCCGCGTACAGCGCGAGGAACGCGGCCCACAGCACCTGGTTTTGCCGCATTGCCATCGAGCCGAGCAACAGCACTGCCGACAGTTTGTGCCGGCCCAGGATCGTGGCCAGCAATGCACCCAGCAGGAAGGCCAGTGCCGGCACATCGGTATAGGCCAGCCAGCCATAGACCAGCAGCACCGGCAGAAAGAACAACTGCGCAGTCGAGCGCAACGCATCCTCGGGATGCAATCGCTGCCGGATGCGGTACATCACCAGCAGGCATGCCAGCACGAACAATCCACCCACGGCCCGGATCCAGCCGATCGCATCGACCCCGATGGGCCACAGCAACGCAGTTACCAGCCAGTGATAACCCGGCACATTGGTCAGCCATTCATCGAAAACACGGAAGTCTCCGTGCAGGAAAAGCTGGATCTGCGGGGCATGCACGGCCTCATCACCGATCAGCGGCGCCGGCATCGCATACAGCAGCATCGCCAGCCAGGCCAGCGCCAGGGCAAACCCGCCAAGGATGCTGCGATGCTCAGGGGACGGAAGCTGCGTCATGGCTGGGCGTGGCAAGCCTCGCCATCCACGCTCATGCGGAAATACTTGTGCGACAGCTCCTGCTTGGGCTGGTCCCACTCACGCGTTTCCAGCCAATGGTTGATGGTCGCCACGTCGTACCAGTCCTTCGACCTGTGTGGATAACGGTTTAAGTAATCGTTTGCATAGAAGGCGAAGAACCCCAGCGCCAGCGACATCACCAGCAGCGGGGCCGCCTGCGGAAAGCGCTGCCGCAACTGTTCGACGCCCAGCAGTGCGGCAAGCAGGAAAGCCGGTGCGGCCAGCAGCGCCCGCAGTGCGTGCGGAGGCAACTGCCAGGTCAGTGCAGCCGGCAGCAGGCCGATCGGAATCAGCAGCAACACCCGGATCTCGGCATTCAACCGCCCACGCAGTGCCAGAAACACCAACGCCGCCAGCCCCAATGCTTCGGCCGGGCCGATCAGTCCGCCATAGCCGGTGCTGTGACGCAGGTTGGCGTCGCCCTGCAGCAACCAGAAGCGTGGGTCCAGATGCAGCGCGAAATTACGCAATGCAATACCGGGCACATCCCACAGCGATGCTCCGGTTTGTTCCAGATGGTACGAACTCCAGACCGCCAGGTAGTTGCTGCGGAACCAGAAATCCATATCGCCAATGGTATCCAGCAACGGCAGCAAACCCACGGCACCGCCACCGACAAGTGCCGCCCACTCGCGCCAGCCCCAGGAACGGAACGGCACCAACATCGCCAGCAGCGAGAGCGGAACAGCGACGCGGAAAGGTGGATAACCCAGCATCGCCAGGCTGGAGAACACGCCCAACCAGAACAGCATCGCAGGTGTACGTTCCCGGTACCAGCGGCACCAGCAGGCAAGCGCCACGCACCACATCGCCACCGCAAAAATCGGATCCCAATACACCCGGGAAAGCTGGAACAACCACGGCGAAGCAACCACCACGATCGCCGCCATCCCCCAGGGCAGCACGCCCCAGGGCACGCCCCTGCCCTGCCAGGCCTTCGCCGCAAACATCACGGCGATCAGGCCCAGCAGCCCCATCGTTGCGGCAAGCGCGCGGAACGCCGCGGGTGAATCCCCGAATACGTGGATCCAGCCTGCCGAAAGCCACAGGGTGACGGGCGTGACATAACCTGCGGCCAGCACCGGCGCAAACAGGCTGAAGCCCCCATCGGCGGCCAGTCCGGTTTCAGCCACGCACATCGCCTGCGCCGCGATCGCGGCCTCATCCAGATAGAAACCCGGCGGGGCACGATCCAGTGCATAAAAGCGCAGGCCCGCGAGCAGCAGGACGCACAGTCCAAGCAAGGCCGCAAGCACGAGCTGCAAAGGTCGTGAACGTCGCTCGTGATGCACGTCGGGGGAAGGCCTGCCTGAAGATCGCTTTATGCTAGCCCATACGACACAGGCCCCGGCATCTGCTGCGCGGGGCCTGTGGCATGTAACGTTGCAGGGCGGGACGGATTATTCGTCGTCGGCCGCCGTCTCGGCGCTGACACGCGGGCGATCCACCAGTTCGACATAGGCCATCGGCGCATTGTCGCCATCGCGGAAACCGCACTTGAGGATGCGCAGGTAGCCGCCCGGACGCGATTGGTAACGCGGTCCGAGTTCGACGAACAGCTTGCCGACCGCTTCCTTGTCGCGCAGGCGCGCAAAGGCCAGACGGCGGTTGGCCACGCCATCGACCTTGCCGATGGTGATCAGCGGCTCGGCCACGCGGCGCAGTTCCTTGGCCTTGGGCAGGGTGGTCTTGATCAGCTCGTGCTTGATCAACGAGGCCGCCATGTTGCGGAACATCGCTTCGCGGTGTGAGCTGGTGCGGTTGAACTTGCGACCGGATTTCTGGTGGCGCATGGTGATTGATCCTGTAAAGGTTGAAGCGGCTCTTTGCTGAAGCCTTCCTGGCGCAACATTGTTGGTCTTGTGGTGCCGATCCGGTCATCCATGTCCGGACCTGATGGCCGCAGGCGGACGGAGCCGCCTGCCTGCATGCCCGGTCTTAGCCGAGCATGCCCTGCTGGAGACCGGCCGGCGGCCAGTTTTCCAGTTTCATGCCGAGGGACAGGCCGCGCTGTGCCAGCACTTCCTTGATCTCGGTCAGCGACTTCTTGCCCAGGTTCGGGGTCTTCAGCAGTTCGACCTCGGTACGCTGGATCAGGTCACCGATGTAGTAGATATTCTCGGCCTTCAGGCAGTTGGCCGAACGCACCGTCAGCTCAAGATCGTCGATCGGACGCAACAGCACCGGATCGATGCCGGCGGTGCTGGGCTGCTTGGTGGTGCTGCGCTCGCGCTGGGTGAAGTCACCGAACACCGAGAGCTGATCGGTCAGGATGTCGGCTGCGGTACGTACCGCTTCCTCCGCATCGATCGTGCCATTGGTTTCAATGTTCAGCACCAGCTTGTCCAGGTCGGTGCGCTGTTCGACGCGAGCACTTTCCACGTCGTATGCGACCTGGCGCACCGGGGAGAACGAGGCATCCAGCACCAGCTTGCCGATGGCGCGGGTTTCCTCATCCGGACGGCGGCGGGCCGAAGCCGGCTGATAGCCGAAACCACGCTCGATCTTAAGCCGCATGCTCAGCGCGGTGTCCTTGGTCAGGTGGCAGATCAGGTGGTCCGGGTTCAGGATTTCGACATTGTGGTCAACCTGGATGTCACCTGCGGTGACCACGCCCGGGCCCTGCTTTTCCAGCGTCAGCACGGTCTGATCGACATTGTGCATGCGGATCGCCACGTCCTTGAGGTTCAGCAGGACTTCGAGCACGTCTTCCTGCAGGCCTTCGACCGTGGTGTACTCGTGCAGCACGCCGTCGATTTCGACTTCCGTCACGGCAAAGCCGGGGATCGAGGACAGCAGCACGCGACGCAGGGCGTTGCCAAGGGTATGGCCATAACCACGCTCGAGCGGCTCGATGATGACCCTGGCCCGGTTCGGGCCGAGGGTTTCGATGTTCGGGCCGCGCGGACGCAGCACCTGGGTAGCGGTAACTGACATTGCGCTTACTCCGATTACTTCGAGTACAGCTCGATGATGAGCGCCTCGTTGATGTCCGAGGGAAGGTCGGCGCGATCTGGCACCGCCTTGAACAGGCCGCTGAACTTCTTCGCGTCCACTTCGACCCAGTGCGGGGACAGATCCATTTCCTGCGACAGGGTCAGGGCTTCCTGCACCCGCAGCTGGCGCTGGCCACGCTCGGTCAGGGCGATCGCATCACCCGGACGCACCTGGTAGGACGGCAGGTTGACGATCTGGCCATTAACGGTCACACCGCGATGCGACACCAGCTGGCGTGCGGAAGGACGGGTGACGGCAAAGCCCATGCGGTAGACGACGTTGTCCAGACGGGTTTCCAGCAACTGCATCAGGTTGTCGCCGGTGTTGCCCTTCTTGGTGCTGGCCTTCTTGTAGTAGTTGCGGAACTGGCGCTCCAGCAGGCCGTAGATGCGCTTGACCTTCTGCTTTTCACGCAGCTGCAAGGCATAGTCCGACAGCTTGCCGCGCTTGGCGACCGCACCGTGCTGGCCGGGCTTCTGCTCCAGCTTGCACTTGGAATCCAGCGCACGCGCCGGGCTCTTGAGGGAAAGATCCGCGCCCTCGCGACGTGCGAGTTTGCAGGTAGGTCCAATATAACGTGCCATGGTATCGGCCTCCTTTAGACGCGGCGCTTCTTCGGCGGACGGCACCCGTTGTGCGGGATCGGCGTCACGTCGATGATGTTGGTGATCTTGTAGCCGACGTTGTTCAGCGAACGAACGGCGGACTCACGGCCCGGACCCGGGCCCTTGATCTGCACTTCCAGCGTCTTCAGACCGTAGTCCAACGCCGCCTTGCCGGCGCGCTCGGCGGCAACCTGCGCCGCGAACGGGGTGGACTTGCGCGAACCGCGGAAACCGGCGCCACCAGAGGTAGCCCAGGAAAGCGCGTTGCCCTGGCGGTCGGTAATGGTGACGATCGTGTTGTTGAAGGACGCATGCACATGCGCGATGCCGTCGGTAATGACGCGACGGATCTTCTTCTTCGGCTGTTTGGCCTGCTTGTTCATGTCTGGTCCTTACTTCCTGATCGCCTTGCGCGGACCCTTGCGGGTGCGGGCATTGGTCTTGGTGCGCTGGCCACGCATCGGCAGGCCACGACGATGACGCAGGCCGCGGTAGCAGCCCAGGTCCATCAGACGCTTGATGTTGATGCCGATTTCGCGGCGCAGGTCGCCCTCGACGATGTACTTGCCGACTTCGGCACGCAGGCGCTCGACGTCGCCCTCGGTGAGGTCACGAATCTTGATGCTGGATTCCACGCCAGCTGCTTGGCAGACAAGCTTGGAACGGGTTCGGCCAATGCCGTAGATGCTCTGCAACCCGACCCAGACATGCTTCTGGACAGGAAGGTTTACGCCCGCAATGCGCGCCATTACGCGTTCTCCGATGATTTCGTTGCTGTTTCCAGCCCAGTGAGCCGGAAATGATAACATGGCTTCGGGTTGTCATAAAGCCCAGATGCGAAACACGGCATCAGGACCCGGCCCGGGGAGTGTGCCCGGGCTCCAGCGACAGAACCGATCCTTGCCTGTCCGATACATCTGGACGGCGCACGCGCTACTCCCGCGCGGGCATGGGACCGGCCTTATCCGCGCGCGAAGCCGCCGCGCGAACCGCTCTTCAGATTGGACTTCTTCATCAGGCTCTCATACTGATGCGACATCAGATGGGCCTGGATCTGCGCGGTGAAGTCCATCACCACGACGACCACGATCAGCAGCGAGGTGCCGCCGAAATAGAACGGTACCGCCCACGCCATGCGCATGAACTCGGGCAGCAGACACACCGCCACCAGATAAAGCGCACCCCAGCCCGTGAGCCGGGTCAGCACACCATCGATGTAGTCGGCGGTGGCCTTGCCCGGACGGATGCCCGGGATCAGCGCGCCCGACTTCTTCAGGTTGTCGGCGGTTTCCTGCGAGTTGAACACCAGCGCGGTATAGAAGAACGTGAAACCCACGATCATCAGCGCATACAGCACCAGGTGCAGCGGCTCGCCCGGGGCCAGCGCTGCGGACAGGTTCTGCAGCCAGCGGGTTTCGCTGCCTTGAGCGAACCAGCTGGATGCGGTAGCTGGGAACATGATGATCGACGAGGCGAAGATCACCGGGATCACGCCGGACATGTTGAGCTTGAGCGGCAGGTGCGAGCTCTGGTTCATGTAGGCCTGGCGGCCGCCCTGGCGCCGCGCATAGTTCACCGTGATGCGGCGCTGGCCCATCTCCACGAACACCACGAACGCGGTGATCGCCAGCACCAGCACGAACACGGTCAATACCGCGAACGCACTCAGCTCGCCATTGCGGGTCAGCTCCAGCGTGCCGATCACGGCACTGGGCAGGCCGGCCACGATGCCGGCGAAGATGATCAGCGAGATGCCATTGCCGACACCGCGTTCGGTCACCTGCTCACCCAGCCACATCAGGAACATGGTACCGGCGGTCAGCGATATCACCGCCGTGAACAGGAAGCCCGGGCCCGGCGCCATCACGATGTCCATGCCGGTGCCACCGCCCTGCGACTGCAGCGCATAGGCCACGCCGTAGGACTGGAACACCGCCAGCAGGATCGTGCCGATACGGGTGTACTGGGTGATCTTGCGACGCCCGGATTCGCCTTCCTTCTTCAGTGCCTGGAGGCTCGGGAAAATCTGCGACGCCATCTGCACGATGATCGACGCGGAAATGTAGGGCATCACGTTCAACGCGAACAGGCTGAAACGCTCCAGCGCACCACCGGAGAACATGTTGAACATGTCCACGATGGTGCCCTGCTGCTGCTCCATGAAACGCAGCATCGCCTCCGAGTCCACGCCCGGCACCGGAAGATAGGTGCCAAGGCGGTAGATGATCAATGCGCCGAGCACGAACAGCAGGCGCTGGCGAAGTTCGGTGAACTTGCCAGAACCCACCAGGGCGGCGGCTGCTTTCGATGCCTGCGACAAGGGATTACTCCTCGATGCTGCCGCCGGCCGCCTCGATGGCGGCCCGCGCGCCTGCGGTCACTGCGATGCCCTTGAGCACGACCTTCTTGTCGATACCGCCCTTCAGGACGATCTTGGCGTACTTGGCGGTGGACGGAACCAGCTTGGCCGCACGCAGCGCAGCGAAATCGATCGTTTCCACATCCACCAGGGCCAGCTTGTAGAGCAGCACTTCGGCGGTTTCGTGCTTGATGCGCGAACGGAACCCGACCTTCGGCAGGCGCCGCTGCAGCGGCATCTGGCCGCCTTCGAAACCGGCCTTGATCTTGCCCTTGCCGCTGCGGGCGAACGAACCCTTGTGGCCACGGCCAGCGGTCTTGCCGAGGCCGGAGCCGATACCGCGGCCAACGCGGGTGCGTTCGCGGCGGGCGCCATCTGCTGGCTTGAGTGTATTAAGACGCATGGTGCGGACTCCTTGGATTACTGCTCAACGCGGACCAGGTAATACACCTGGTTGATCAGGCCGCGTACGGACGGGTTGTCCGGCAGCTCGCGCACATCATTAAGCTTGTTCAGGCCCAGCGCCTTCACCGACAGGCGGTGACGCTGCTGGGTGCCGGCCAGGCTCTTGACCAGACGGACCTTGACGGTCTTGGCGTTATCAGACATGGCTCAGTTCCTCCACGCTCTTGCCGCGCTTGGCCGCGACCTGGGCTGGCGACTGTACCGCCGACAGGCCCTTGATCGTGGCACGCACCAGATTGATCGGGTTACGCGAACCCACGGCCTTGGCCAGGATGTCCGTGACGCCGGCCGCTTCCAGCACGGCGCGCATCGCGCCACCGGCAATCACGCCGGTACCTTCGGAAGCCGGCTGCATGAACACGCGCGCGGCGCCGTGGTTGGCCTTGACCGGGTACCAGATGGTGCCGTTTTTCAGGTTGACGTCGACCAGACCGCGGCGTGCCGCTTCCATCGACTTCTGGATCGCGACCGGCACTTCACGCGCCTTGCCGTAACCGAAGCCCACCTTGCCATTGCCGTCGCCCACCACCGTCAATGCGGTGAAGGTGAACTGGCGGCCGCCCTTGACGGTCTTGGAGACGCGGTTGACAGCAACCAGCTTCTCCAGCATGCCGTCGCCGTTGTCGCGATCGTTCGTGCTCATGTGAATGTTTCCGTTGTTCAGTGATTACGGCTGTTGCCGCTTGTAGTTGTGGACTAACGCGCTGGGCGGACCCCGCCCATGAAACACCGGACAGGACAAGGTCCTGCCCGGAAATGCATCAGAACTTCAGGCCGGCCTCACGTGCCGCATCGGCCAACACCTGGATGCGACCATGATAGCGGTAACCGGAGCGGTCGAACGCGACCGACTCGATACCGGCCGCCTTGGCCTGCTCGGCGATCACGCGGCCGACCTTCGCGGCGGCGTCCCTGTTCTTGGTGCTGCCAAGGCCTTCCTTGACGGAAGTCTGCAGCGTGGAGGCCGATGCCAGCACCTTGGAACCATCGGCGGTGAAAACCTGGGCGTACAGATGCTGGCCGGTGCGCAGCACCGACAGACGCGGGACGCCGAGCTTGCGGATATGCGAACGCGTGGACTTGGCGCGGCGCAGACGAGCGATATTCTTGTTCATGACTGACCTTGAAAAGCTGAAGGGAGCGGATTTCCAGGAACACCGGAAGGTTCCGGTGAACCTGTAGAAGCGCTTAGGCCTTCTTGGCTTCCTTGATGTTGATCTTCTCGCCGGAATAACGCACGCCCTTGCCCTTGTAGGGCTCCGGCGGACGGAATGCACGGATCTTGGCGGCGACCTCGCCCACCTGCTGCTTGTCGGCACCCTTGACCAGGATCTCGGTCTGGGTCGGGACCTCGATGGTGATGCCCTCGGGTGCCGAGAACACGACCGGATGCGAGAAGCCCAGCGACAGGTTCAGATCCTTGCCCTGCATCGCAGCGCGGTAACCCACGCCGACCAGTTCCAGCTTGCGCTCGAACCCTTCACTGACACCGGTCACCATGTTGGCGATCAGGGTGCGGATGGTGCCGCTCAGCGCGACATGTTCAGGGCCGGCGGGCTGCATCGTCAGCTCGCTGTTCTCCACCTTCACATCGACGCCGGCAGGCTGGGCCACACTAAGAGTGCCCTTGGCGCCCTTGACGGTGAAACGACCGTCATCGGACTTGAACTCGACGCCTTTGGGGAGGACGACCGGCTTCTTGGCAATACGTGACATCGTCGGTTCCTCTTGGATCAGGCGACCAGGCAGATGACTTCGCCGCCCACACCCGCAGCGCGGGCCTGGTGGTCGGTCATGATGCCCTTGGACGTGGAAATGATGGCGATACCCAGGCCGCCGAGCACCTTCGGCAGATCGTTCTTGCCGCGGTAGGCGCGCAGGCTGGAACGCGAGGCGCGCTGCAGACGCTCGATCACGGGCTTGCCCTGGTAGTACTTGAGCGCGATTTCCAGCTCCGGCTTGGGGCCGGGATTGATGACGCGCGCGTCGGTAATATAGCC
Organism: Denitratimonas organivorans; assembly: GCF_037478135.1. Classification (NCBI taxonomy): domain Bacteria; kingdom Pseudomonadati; phylum Pseudomonadota; class Gammaproteobacteria; order Lysobacterales; family Lysobacteraceae; genus Denitratimonas; species Denitratimonas organivorans. Next base: position 225,117 of record NZ_JBBHDV010000003.1, on the reverse strand, counting down.
CTCGTCCTTCAGGACGTTGGCGATCGCCAGCTTGACCTTGGAAGAAGGCATCTTCACCGTGGTCTTGCCAACCGCTGCTGCGTTCTTGATACGCACCAGCATGTCGGCGATGGGATCAGTCATGCTCATTGTGTGTCACCTGTTGTGAGTAGCACCGATATCCGTAGATATGCGATTGGGGATTGTGGGATCGGGGATTCGTGAAAAGAACGCAGGAACAGCGGAAGGCTTTCGCTCTGCCCAATCCTGAATTTCGAATCCCGAATCCCTGCTTTTTACCAGCTGGCCTTGCGCAGGCCCGGCACATCGCCACGCATCGTGGCTTCGCGCAGCTTGTTGCGACCAAGACCGAACTTGCGGTAGACGCCACGCGGACGACCGGTCAGCTCGCAGCGGTTGCGCTGGCGCACCGGAGATGCGTCACGCGGCATCTTCTGCAGGCCGGCCTGGGCCTCCATCTTCTCGTCATAGGACGAGTTCGGGTTGGCGATGATCTTCTTCAGCTCGGCACGCTTGGCGGCGTACTTCTTAGCCAGCTTCTCGCGCTTGATTTCGCGATTCAGCATGCAGGTCTTGGCCATTGCGGTTCCTTGGGAATCAGTTGCGGAACGGGAAACCGTAGGCCTCAAGCAGGGCCTTGGCTTCTTCGTCGGTACGGGCGGTGGTGCTGATCGCGATATCCATGCCGCGGATCGCATCGATCTGGTCGAAGTCGATCTCGGGGAAGATGATCTGCTCCTTCACGCCCATATTGTAGTTGCCACGGCCGTCAAACGCACGCCCGGAGACACCACGGAAATCGCGCACGCGTGGCAGCGAGACGTTGACCAGACGGTCGAAGAACTCGTACATACGGTCGCGGCGCAGGGTGACCTTGCAGCCGATCGGCCAGCCGTCACGGATCTTGAACGAGGCCACGGAAACACGGGCCTTGGTCACGATCGGCCTCTGGCCGGCGATCTTGGCCATATCGGCGACGGCGTTCTCAAGCACCTTCTTGTTGCCCACCGCCTCGCCCACGCCCATGTTCAGCGTGATTTTGGACAGGCGCGGCACCTGCATGATGTTCTTGTAGCCAAAGCGCTCCATGAGCTTCGGGACTACCTGTTCCTTGTAGATCTTCTCAAGCCGGTTCATTGCAGCATTCCTCAGGCGTCGACCGCCTCATTGCTCGAGCGGAACACCCGGATACGGCGCCCATCCTCAAGCGTCTTGACACCAACGCGCTCGCCCTTGCCCGTCTTGGGGTTGAACACCTGCACGTTGGAAATATGGATCGAAGCTTCGCGCTCGATGATGCCGCCAGGCTGGTTGGCCTGCGGATTCGGCTTGGTGTGGCGCTTGACCAGATTGACGTTCGAAACGAACACCCGGTCGCCGGCTACACGAATCACGTCGCCCCGCTGGCCCTTGTTCTTGCCTGTGATGACGACCACCTGGTCGCCCTTGCGAATTCGGTTCATGACTTTCCTCGTCTACGCCTTACAGCACTTCAGGCGCGAGCGAGACGATCTTCATGAACTTCTCGCCACGCAGCTCACGTGTGACAGGTCCGAAGATGCGCGTGCCGATCGGCTCGTGCTTGTTGTTGAGCAGCACCACGGCATTGCCGTCGAAGCGGATCAGCGAACCATCGGCACGGCGCACGCCCTTGCGGGTACGCACCACGACCGCGTCGTAGACCTCGCCCTTCTTGACCTTGCCGCGCGGGATCGCGTCCTTGACGCTGACCTTGATGATGTCGCCGATACCGGCGTAGCGACGCTTGGAGCCGCCGAGCACCTTGATGCACATCAGCTCCTTGGCACCGGAGTTGTCTGCCGCATCGAGGAAGGATTGCATCTGGATCATGGCTGTTTCCTCCCAGGCTCAAACAGAGGCGCGCGAGACAATCTCGACCACGCGCCAGTTCTTGGTCTTGGACTGAGGACGGGTTTCCACCAGGCGCACGATGTCGCCTTCCTGGCAGCTGCCGTCCTCGTCATGGGCATGCAGCTTGGTGCTGCGCTTGATGTACTTGCCGTACAGCGAATGCTTGACCTGCCGCTCGACCAGGACGGTGACCGTCTTCTGCATCTTGTTGCTGACCACGCGGCCTTCGACCGTGCGTTTGATTTCAGTATTGTCGTTCATGTCCGGCGCCTTACTTGTTGGTGCCCAGCAGGGTCTTGATGCGGGCGATATCACGCCGAACATTGCGTACCTGATGGGTCTGGGTCAGCTGACCCGCACCCTTCTGCATGCGCAGGTTGAACTGCTCACGGCGCAATTCCAGCAACTGGGCAGAAAGGTCCGCAGAGGACTTGCCACGCAATTGTTTGATGTTCATTAGCGCACCGTCCGGGTTACAAAGGTGGTCTGCACCGAGAGCTTGGCGGCCGCCAGGCGGAACGCCTCGCGCGCAGCGTCTTCCGACACGCCCTCGATTTCATACAGCATGCGGCCAGGCTGGATCGGCGCGACCCAGTACTCGACCGGGCCCTTGCCCTTGCCCATACGCACTTCGATCGGCTTCTTGCTGATCGGCTTGTCCGGGAAGACGCGGATCCAAAGCTTGCCGCCGCGCTTGACGTGACGGCTGATCGTGCGGCGGGCCGCCTCGATCTGGCGCGCGGTCAATTCGCCACGGGTGGTGGCCTTGAGACCGAACTCGCCGAAGCTGACGGCGGCGCCGCTCCAGCTCAGGCCTTCATTGCGGCCCTTCTGGACCTTCCTGTATTTGGTTCGCTTGGGTTGCAGCATGGCTCATCCCTCACTTAGGCGACCGCGGGGCGCGTTCACTGCGCTCCGGACGGTCGTCCGTCTTTTCCTGGGCAATCTGGGTGTAATCGAACACCTCGCCCTTGTAGATCCAGACCTTGACACCGATGATGCCGTAGGTGGTGTTTGCTTCGGCAAAGCCGTAGTCGATGTCGGCACGCAGCGTGTGCAACGGCACGCGACCTTCGCGGTACCACTCCGAACGTGCGATTTCGGCACCGTTGAGGCGTCCGGCAACATTGACCCGGATGCCCAGGCCGCCCAGGCGCATCGCATTGCCGACCGCTCGTTTCATTGCGCGGCGGAACATGATGCGGCGCTCCAGCTGCTGCGCGATCGACTCGGCAACCAGCTGTGCGTCGAGCTCGGGCTTGCGCACTTCAGCCACGTTGATGTGGACGGGCACGCCCATCATCTTCGAGACGTCCTTGCGCAGCTTCTCGATATCCTCGCCCTTCTTGCCGATCACCACGCCCGGGCGGGCGGTGTGGATCGTGACACGTGCGGTCTTGGCCGGACGCTCGATCTGGATGCGGCTGATGCCGGCCTGCGCCAGCTTCTTGCGCAACATCTCGCGCACCTTCAGGTCCGCGGCCAGGTACTCGGCGTATTCACGCTTGTTTGCGTACCACTTGGAGTTCCAGTCCTTGGCGATGCCAAGACGGATTCCAGTCGGATGAACTTTGTGACCCATGGGAATTCCTGCGTCCGGTTACTTGGCCGTACCAACGACCACGGTGATGTGGCTGGTACGCTTGAGAATGCGCGAGCCACGGCCCTTGGCACGAGCGCGGAAACGCTTCAGCGTCGCGCCCTCGTCCACGAAGATGCGGGTGACCTTGAGCTCGTCGACATCGGCGCCGTCGTTGTTTTCGGCATTGGAGACCGCCGAAAGCAGGACCTTGCGGACCACGTGAGCCGCCTTCTTATCGCTGAACTGCAGCAGATCACTGGCGCGACCCACCGGCAGACCACGCACCTGGTCAGCGACCAGACGCACCTTCTGTGCGGAGATGCGCGCACCGCGCAGGATGGCTTGAGTTTCCATCGTCATGCTCCTCACTTGGACTTCTTGTCGCCGCTGTGTCCCTTGAACGTGCGGGTCACCGCGAACTCGCCGAGCTTGTGCCCGACCATGTTCTCGTTGATCAGCACGGGGACGTGCAGCCTGCCGTTGTGCACGGCGATGGTGAAACCCACCATCTCCGGCAACACCATCGAACGACGCGACCAGGTCTTGATCGGCCTCTTGCTGTTGGTGGCCGATGCCGCCTCGACCTTCTTGAGAAGGTGCAGGTCGACAAACGGGCCTTTCTTGAGTGAACGTGCCATGGCCTGATCCTGTTACTTGCGACGGCGCACGATGAGATGCTCGGTGCGCTTGTTGTTGCGGGTCTTGTAGCCCTTGGTCGGGACGCCCCAGGGAGTGACCGGATGCCGGCCACCGGAGGTACGGCCTTCACCACCGCCGTGCGGATGGTCGACCGGGTTCATCACCACGCCGCGAACCGAAGGACGGATACCGAGCCAACGGTTGGCGCCGGCCTTGCCGACCTTGCGCAGGCTGTGCTCGGAATTGCCGACTTCACCGATGGTGGCGCGGCAATCGGCCGGCACCTTGCGCATTTCGCCGGAACGAAGACGCAGCGTGGCGTAGCCCTGCTCACGCGCCACCAGCTGCGCCGAAGCGCCGGCCGAACGCGCGATCTGCGCCTTCTTGCCGGGACGCATCTCGATGCAATGCACCGTGCTGCCGACCGGAATGTTGCGCAGCGGCAAGGTATTGCCGGTCTTGATCGGCGCGTCGCGACCGGCCATCAGCTGGTCACCGACCGAAATGCCCTTGGGCGCGATGATGTAACGGCGTTCGCCGTCGGCGTAGCACAGCAGCGCGATGTGCGCGGTGCGGTTGGGATCGTATTCGATCCGCTCCACACGCGCCGGAATGCCTTCCTTGTCACGCTTGAAGTCGACGATGCGATAGTGCTGCTTGTGGCCACCACCGCGATGACGCGTGGTGATGCGGCCGGCGTTGTTGCGACCACCGGTGCGGCTCTGCGGCTCCAGCAAGGGTGCATATGGTGCCCCCTTGTGCAGATCCGGATTGACGACGCTGACCTTGGCGCGGCGGCCAGGCGAGGTCGGCTTGTGCTTGATCAATGCCATGGCGTGTACCTCAGGGCTTGGCCATCACGTCAATGCTCTGGCCCTCGGCCAGCTTGACGTAGGCTTTGCGCCAGTCGCCACGGCGGCCGGCACGGAAACGGAAGGTCTTGCGCTTGCCCTTCACGGTAAGCAGGTTGACGTCCTCGACCTTGACATCAAACAGCGTTTCCACTGCTTCCTTGACGTCGGCCTTGGTTGCCACCTGGGAAACCTCGAACACGTACTGGTTCGAGACTTCCTGAAGGCGCGCGGTTTTTTCGGAGATGTGCGGAGCGCGCAGCACGTCCAGAATCTTTTCACTGCTCATGCCAGCCACTCCTCGATCTTCTTGAGCGCCTCGACGGTGATGACGACGCTGTCGGCACCTACCAGCGAAACCGGATCCAGGCCCTGCACATCACGCACCTGGACATACGGAATATTGCGTGCGGCCAGGTACAGCGACGGATCGGCATCTTCGGTGACGATCAGCGGGCGCTTCTGCACATCCAGCTCCGCCAGACGCGCAGCCAGTGCCTTGGTCTTGTGGGTTTCGACGGCAAAACCGTCCACCACCTTGACCCGACCCTGACGCACCAGCTCGGACAGGATCGAGCTGATCGCGGCGCGGTACATCTTGCGGTTGACCTTCTGCGCGAAGCTGCGTGGCTTGGCCGCGAAAGTCGCACCACCGCCGACGAAGATCGGAGCCGTCAGCGCGCCGTGACGCGCACCGCCGCCCTTCTGTTTCTTGGACTTCTTGGTCGTGCCGCTGACTTCCGAGCGCGTCTTCTGCGCCTTGGTGCCGGCACGGGCGGCGTTGCGGTAGGCAACGACCACCTGATGCACCAGATCCTGGCTGAACGCGCGACCGAAGATCTCGTCGGAGACCGCCAGCGTGTCCTTGCTGTTGTTGATGGCAAGTTCCATTGTCATGCTCCCTTGCTCGACGGACGCACGATCACTTCACCGCCGGGCGCACCAGGCACCGCACCCTTGATCGCGATCAGGCCACGCTCGGCGTCGACCTTGACCACTTCCAGGCCCTGCGTGCTCTGCCTCACCGAGCCCATGTGGCCGGCCATCTTCTTGCCCGGGTAAACACGACCCGGGGTCTGACGCTGGCCGAGCGAACCGGGCGAGCGATGCGACAGCGAGTTGCCGTGGGTGGCGTCGCCCATGGTGAAGTTCCAGCGCTTGATGGTGCCCTGGAAGCCCTTGCCCTTGGTCGTGCCCTGCACGTCCACGGACTGCCCGACTTCAAAGATGTCGGCGCGGATCTCGCCACCCACCTCGTAGCCGTCCAGCGCATCCACGCGGAACTCCCACAAGCCACGACCTGCCTCGACCTTGGCCTTGGCATAGTGGCCGGCAAGCGGCTTGTTGATCAGCGCGGCACGCTTGCTGCCGGCGGTGACCTGGACGGCCTGGTAGCCGTCCGATTCCTGGGTCTTGATCTGGACGATGCGGTTAGGCGTCGCCTCGATCAGGGTCACCGGCACGGACTGGCCGTTCTCGGTGAAGATTCTGCTCATGCCGCACTTGCGGCCTACGATCCCGATGCTCATGGTGCTTGCCTCAGTACAACTTGATCTGGACGTCGACGCCGGCCGCGAGCTCGAGCTTCATCAAGGCATCCACGGTCTTGTCGTTCGGATCGACGATGTCGAGCACGCGCTTGTGCGTGCGGGTCTCATACTGGTCGCGTGCGTCCTTGTCGACGTGCGGCGACACCAGGATGGTGTAACGCTCAATCTTGGTCGGCAGCGGGATGGGGCCGCGCACCTGCGCGCCAGTCCGCTTGGCCGTTTCGACGATTTCGCTCGCAGAACGGTCGATCAAACGATGATCGAACGCCTTGAGCCGAATCCGAATCTTCTGGTCCGCCATGACCTATCCTTGAATGTCTTGAAAGAACGCCAGGGGCGGAAGCGAAAGTTCCGCCCCCCGTTGGGTTGATGACGCTTACTTGATGACCTTCGCCACCACGCCGGCGCCGACGGTGCGGCCACCTTCGCGGATAGCGAAACGCAGACCTTCGTCCATCGCGATCGGTGCGATCAGCGTCACCGTCATCTTCACGTTGTCGCCGGGCATCACCATCTCGACGCCTTCCGGCAACTCGCACGCACCGGTCACGTCCGTGGTGCGGAAGTAGAACTGCGGACGGTAGCCACGCAGGAACGGCGTGTGACGACCACCCTCGTCCTTGCTCAGCACGTACACCTCGGCTTCGAACTCGGTGTGAGGGTTGATCGAACCGGGCTTGGCCAGCACCTGGCCACGCTCCACGTCGTCGCGCTTGGTGCCGCGAAGAAGCAGCCCGGCATTATCACCTGCCTGACCCTGATCAAGCAACTTGCGGAACATCTCGATGCCCGTCACCGTGGTCTTCACGGTCGGACGGATGCCGACGATTTCCACTTCGTCACCCACCTTGATGATGCCGCGCTCGATACGACCGGTCACCACGGTGCCGCGGCCGGAGATCGAGAACACGTCTTCCACCGGCATCAGGAAGGTCTTGTCCACGTCACGCTGCGGCTCGGGAATCCAGGTATCCAGCGCGTCGACCAGCTTCAGGATCGCCGGCACGCCGATCTCGGACTGGTCGCCCTCCAGCGCCTTCAGTGCCGAACCGGACACGATCGGGGTGTCGTCGCCCGGGAAGTCGTACTTGGAGAGCAGCTCGCGCACTTCCATTTCGACCAGTTCCAGCAGTTCGGCATCGTCCACCATGTCGGCCTTGTTCAGGAACACGACGATGTACGGCACGCCAACCTGACGCGACAGCAGGATGTGCTCGCGGGTCTGCGGCATCGGGCCGTCGGCAGCCGAGCACACCAGGATCGCACCATCCATCTGCGCGGCACCGGTGATCATGTTCTTGACGTAGTCGGCGTGTCCCGGGCAATCCACGTGGGCGTAGTGACGGGTCGGGGATTCGTATTCCACGTGCGAGGTGGAGATCGTGATGCCGCGCGCCTTTTCTTCCGGCGCCTTGTCGATCGCGCTGTAGTCGCGGAATTCGCCGCCGAAACGCTCGGCTCCCACCTTCGTCAGTGCCGCCGTCAGCGTCGTCTTGCCGTGGTCCACGTGACCGATCGTGCCCACGTTCACGTGCGGCTTGGTGCGCTCGAACTTACCCTTGGCCATGATTGCTAAACCTCAAATTGTTAACTGGTTGATAACTTGCCTGACTGAACCGGAATATTCGGATCAGCCCTTCTTGATGACCTGCTCGGCGATGTTCGCCGGCGCTTCCGCGTAGTGGTCGAATTCCATCGTGTAGGTCGCACGCCCCTGCGACATCGAGCGCAGGCTGGTGGCGTAACCGAACATCTCGCCCAGCGGAACCATCGCGTTGATGATCTTGCCCGAGGGGCTGTCGTCCTGACCCTGCAGGATGCCGCGACGGCGGCTGACGTCGCCCATCACGTCGCCCAGATAATCCTCCGGACTGACGATTTCGACCTTCATCATCGGCTCCAGCAAAACCGGATCGGCCTTTGCGAAGCCCTGCTTGAATGCCATCGATGCTGCCAGCTTGAACGCCATTTCCGACGAGTCGACATCGTGGTACGAGCCGAACACCAGCTTGACCTTCACACCCACAACCGGGAAGCCAGCCAGCGGACCACTGGTGATGGTCTCGCGTATGCCCTTCTCGACCGACGGAATGAATTCCTTCGGAATCACGCCACCGGTGATGTCGTTGATGAACAGGAAGTCATCCTTGATCTCGGACGCATACTTTTCGCGGTCTTCGGCAGTGATCGGAGACATCTCGATCACGACATGGCCGTACTGGCCCTTGCCGCCAGACTGCTTGGCATGCTTGTAGTCGGACTTCACGTCGTGCGAACGGATCGTTTCGCGATAGGCCACCTGCGGCTTGCCGACATTGGCCTCGACATTGAATTCGCGCTTCATGCGATCAACGATGATGTCCAGGTGCAACTCGCCCATGCCGGCGATGATGGTCTGGCCGGACTCCTCGTCGGTACGGACGCGGAACGAAGGATCTTCCTGCGCCAGACGGCCCAGCGCGATGCCCATCTTTTCCTGATCGGACTTGGTCTTGGGCTCCACCGCCATTGAGATGACGGGCTCCGGGAAGACCATGCGCTCGAGCACGATCGGAGCATCCAGCGCGCACAGGGTGTCACCGGTGGTGACATCCTTCAGCCCCACCGCCGAGGCGATGTCGCCGGCCAGCACTTCCTTGATCTCTTCGCGGTTGTTGGAGTGCATCTGCAACAGACGGCCGATGCGCTCCTTCTTGCCTTTGACCGAGTTCAGCACCTGGTCGCCGGCATTCAGGGAGCCCGAATAGACGCGGAAGAAGGTCAGCGAACCCACGAATGGGTCGGTGATGATCTTGAACGCCAGCGCAGAGAACGGCGCCTTGTCGTCGGATTCGCGCGTCATCTCCTTGGATTCGTCATCCACGTCGACGCCCTTGACCGCAGGCACATCGACCGGCGACGGCAGCAGGCTGACCACGCCATCGAGCATGGCCTGGACGCCCTTGTTCTTGAACGCGGTACCACAGTACATCGGCACGATTTCGGTGCGCAGGGTGCGCTCACGCAGACCGTTGATGATTTCCTCTTCGGACAGATCACCCTCGTTGAGGTACTTGTCCATCAGCTCTTCGCTGGCTTCGGCGGCGGACTCGACCATGTAGGCGCGCGCCTCCTTGGCCTGCTCGACGAGGTCGGCCGGGATGTCGCGATACTCGAACGTCGTGCCCTGGGTAGCCGAATCCCAGTGGATCGCTTTCATCTTGATCAGGTCGACCACACCTTCGAAGTTGTCTTCGGCACCGATCGGCACCTGCATCGGCACCGGCGCGGCACCCAGGCGGGTCTTGAGCTGGTCACGCACCTTCAGGAAGTTGGCACCAGTGCGGTCCATCTTGTTGACGAACGCGATGCGCGGCACATGGTACTTGTTGGCCTGGCGCCACACCGTCTCGGACTGCGGCTGCACGCCACCGACCGCACACAGCACGAACACCGCACCATCGAGCACACGCAGCGAGCGCTCCACTTCAATCGTGAAGTCGACGTGCCCCGGGGTATCGATGATGTTGAAGCGATGCTCCGGCAGATCCTTGTTCATGCCGCGCCAGAAAGCGGTCGTCGCCGCCGACTGGATCGTGATGCCGCGTTCCTGCTCCTGCTCCATCCAGTCCATCGTGGCCGAGCCGTCATGCGTCTCGCCCAGCTTGTGGTTCTTGCCGGTGTAGAACAGGATGCGCTCGGACGTAGTGGTCTTGCCGGCATCGATGTGGGCCATGATGCCGAAGTTGCGATAGCGCTCGATGGGAGTGGTACGTGCCACGGGATATTCCTTGTATTACCAGCGGTAGTGGGCGAACGCCTTGTTCGCTTCCGCCATGCGGTGGGTTTCTTCACGCTTCTTGACGGCGCCGCCGCGGCTCTCGGCCGCATCCAGCAATTCACCAGCCAGCTTGCGCGGCATCGAGTTCTCGCCACGCTTGCGCGCGGACTCGATCACCCAGCGCATCGCCAAGGCGACGCGGCGGGAGGAGCGAACTTCGACGGGAACCTGGTAGGTGGCACCACCGACGCGGCGGGACTTGACCTCGACCGCTGGAGCGACGTTGCCCAACGCCTTCTCGACCAGTTCGAGCGGGTTGGCATTCTTCTCGCCGATGACATCCATTGCGCCATAGACGATCTTCTCAGCAATGGATTTCTTGCCGCTCTGCATCACCATGTTGATGAAACGGGCAACCGTCTGGCTGTCGTGCTTTGGATCGGACAAGATCGAACGGGTACCGGGCGAACCTTTACGGGACATGTGCGCACCTGAATTTGAAAAGAACTTGCGGAAACGGTGTTGCAGCGACCGCCAGCACGGCGGCCACACCAGACATCACTTCGGACGCTTGGCACCATACTTGGAGCGGGCCTGGCGACGCTTGGCGACACCGGAGGCATCAAGCGAACCACGCACGGTGTGGTAACGCACACCCGGCAGATCCTTGACGCGGCCACCACGAACCAGAACCACGGAGTGCTCCTGCAGGTTGTGGCCTTCGCCACCGATGTAGGAGATCACTTCGAAGCCATTGGTCAGGCGGACCTTGGCCACCTTGCGCAGAGCCGAGTTCGGCTTCTTCGGCGTGGTGGTGTAGACACGGGTACAGACGCCACGACGCTGCGGACACTCTTCCAGCGCCGGCGAGGCACTCTTGTAGGTCTTGGGACTGCGCGGCTTGCGAACCAGCTGATTGATCGTCGCCATTAGCGAAAAACCTTATATGAAGCAAAGGCGAGCCGTATACGGCCCGCCAAGACGGGGAAGTATAAATCAGACGAGCACGTGCCGTCAACGCGTGACGGCGTGTACTCCTGGCATTCCATGGCCCGAACACGAGGCGCATCCTGCGCCTCTTTTCGTTATGTCATCACCGGGAATCCCTCCCGGGCGAGCGATCAGTCGCCGACGGCTTCACCTGCGGTTTCAGCCGGAGCCGAAGCCGTGCGAAGAGCATCCAGATCGGATTCACTCAACTGAGCCCCGCTGCGGCGCTTGCTGTGGTAGGCAAGACCCGTACCTGCGGGAATCAAGCGGCCAACGATAACATTTTCCTTCAGACCGCGCAAGCTGTCGCGTGTGCCACGTACCGCAGCCTCGGTCAGCACACGGGTGGTTTCCTGGAAGGAGGCGGCCGAGATGAACGATTCGGTTGCCAGTGAGGCCTTGGTGATGCCCAGCAGCACCGGGGCGTACTGGATCGGCAGCTCGTTGCGGGCCAACAACTTCTCGTTGTCCTCGATCACGCGCTGACGCTCGGCCTGCTCACCGCGCAGGTAGTTGCTGTCGCCCTTGTCGACGACTTCAACCTTGCGCAGCATCTGGCGAATGATCGTCTCGATGTGCTTGTCGTTGATCTTCACGCCCTGCAGGCGGTAGACGTCCTGGATTTCCTTGGTCAGGTAGGAGGCCAGCTGCTCCACGCCCAGCAGGCGAAGGATGTCCTGTGGATTGGGCTCGCCATCGACCACGGTGTCGCCCTTGGTCACGCGCTCGCCTTCGAACACGATGATCTGGCGATACTTGGGAATCAGCTCCTCGTGCTCGTTGCCACCCTCGTCATCGGTAATGACCAGGCGCTGCTTGCCCTTGGTCTCCTTGCCGAAGCTGACGATGCCGGAAATCTCGGCAAGGATCGCCGGATCCTTCGGCTTGCGCGCCTCGAAAAGGTCGGCCACGCGCGGCAGACCACCGGTGATGTCGCGGGTCTTGGAGGCTTCCTGCGGAATGCGCGCCACCACGTCACCGACTTCCACTGCTGCGCCGTTCTGCAGCGTCAGCACCGCACGCGGCGGCAGCAGGTACTGCGCCGGCAGGTCGGTGCCTGGGATGGTGCAGTCGTTGCCATCGGCATCGACGATGCGCACGATCGGGCGCAGGTCCTTGCCGGCCGAGCCGCGACGCTTCGGATCGGTGACCTCGACGCTGGCCAGGCCGGTCAGCTCGTCGGTCTTCTCGATGATCGTGATGCCTTCGACGAAATCGATGAAGCGCACGAAACCAGCCACTTCCGACACGATCGGGTGGTTGTGCGGATCCCAGTTGGCCACGGTCTGACCAGCCTTGACGTCGTCGCCGTCCTTGGCGTTGAGCACCGCACCATAGGGCAGCTTGTAGCGCTCGCGCTCACGGCCCTGGGTATCGAGCACCGAGATTTCACCCGAGCGCGACACCGCCACCAGGTGGCCGGCATTGTGCGCAACGGTCTTGAGGTTGTTGAACTTCACCGTACCGGTGGTGCGCACCGAAACGCTGTCCACCGCAGCGGCACGCGAAGCGGCACCACCGATGTGGAAGGTACGCATCGTCAGCTGCGTGCCCGGCTCACCGATCGACTGCGCGGCGATGACACCCACCGCTTCGCCCTTGTTGACCAGATGGCCACGGGCCAGGTCGCGGCCGTAGCACAGCGCGCAGACGCCGAAGCTGGATTCGCAGGTGATGGTGGAGCGCACCTTCACCGACTGCACGCCGGAGTCCTCCAGCCGTGCGACCAGGCGTTCGTCCAGCAGCGTATTGCGGGTGACGATCGGATCCTCGTCATTGCCGGGAGCGTAGACGTCTTCGGCCACAACGCGGCCGAGCACACGGTCACGCAGCGGCTCGACGATGTCGCTGCCTTCCACGATCGGGGTCATGGTCAGGCCATTCACGGTCTGGCAGTCGTCTTCGGTGATGACCACGTCCTGGGCCACGTCCACCAGACGGCGGGTCAGGTAACCGGAGTTGGCGGTCTTCAGTGCGGTATCGGCCAGGCCCTTGCGCGCGCCGTGGGTCGAGTTGAAGTACTGCTGCACGTCGAGGCCCTCGCGGAAGTTCGCGATGATCGGGGTCTCGATGATGGAGCCGTCCGGCTTGGCCATCAGGCCGCGCATGCCGGCCAGCTGGCGGATCTGGGCCGCCGAACCACGCGCGCCGGAATCGGCCATGATGTAGAGCGAGTTCATCGACTTCTGGTCGACCTGCCTGCCTTCGGCGTCGGTCACCTGCTCGGTGCCGATGCCCTTCATCATCGCCGCGGCGATCTGTTCGTTGGTGCGCGACCAGATGTCCACAACCTTGTTGTAACGCTCGCCGGCGGTCACCAGGCCGGAGGCGTACTGCTGCTGGATTTCCAGCACTTCGGCTTCGGCTGTGGCCAGGATGTCCTTCTTTTCGTCCGGGATCAGCATGTCGTCGATACCGATCGACACGCCGGCACGGGTGGCGTAGCGGAAGCCGGTGTACATCAGCTTGTCGGCGAAGATCACCGACTCCTTGAGGCCCAGGATGCGGTAGCACTCGTTGATCAGGCCGCTGATGGCCTTCTTCTTCAGCTCGGTGTTGATCAGCTCGAAAGGCAGGCCTTCGGGCAGGATCTCGGCCAGCAGCGCGCGCCCGACCGTGGTGTCCACGATCGTGTTCATGTTGACCAGCTCGCCGTTTTCATCCTTTTCGGTGTGCGGGATGCGCACCTTGATCGCGGCATGCAGTTCGACCACGCGGTTGTCGTAGGCGCGCTTCACCTCGGACAGGTTGGCGAACACCATGCCCTCGCCCTTCTTGTTGATGAGCTGGCGGGTCATGTAATACAGGCCCAGCACCACGTCCTGCGATGGCACGATGATCGGCTCGCCGTTGGCCGGCGACAGGATGTTGTTGGTGGACATCATCAACGCGCGCGCTTCCAGCTGGGCTTCCAGTGAGAGCGGCACGTGCACGGCCATCTGGTCGCCGTCGAAGTCGGCGTTGAAGGCGGTACACACCAGCGGATGCAGCTGGATGGCCTTGCCTTCCACCAGCACCGGCTCGAACGCCTGGATGCCGAGGCGGTGCAGGGTCGGGGCGCGGTTCAGCAGCACCGGGTGCTCGCGGATGACTTCTTCCAGGATGTCCCAGACTTCGGCTTCTTCGCGCTCGACCAGCTTCTTGGCGGCCTTGATCGTCGTGGCCAGGCCGCGGCGCTGCAGCTTGGAGAAGATGAATGGCTTGAACAGCTCCAGTGCCATCTTCTTCGGCAGGCCACACTCGTGCAGGCGCAGGGTCGGGCCGACCACGATGACCGAACGGCCCGAGTAGTCGACGCGCTTGCCGAGCAGGTTCTGGCGGAAGCGGCCCTGCTTGCCCTTGATCATGTCGGCAAGGGACTTCAGCGGGCGCTTGTTGGTGCCGGTGATGGCACGGCCGCGACGGCCGTTGTCCAGCAGCGCGTCAACCGACTCCTGCAGCATGCGCTTTTCGTTGCGCACGATGATGTCCGGCGCCGACAGTTCCAGCAGGCGCTTGAGGCGGTTGTTGCGGTTGATGACGCGGCGGTACAGATCGTTCAGATCGGAGGTGGCGAAGCGGCCACCGTCCAGCGGCACCAGCGGGCGCAGGTCCGGCGGCAGCACGGGCAGCACGGTCATGACCATGTACTCGGGGCGGTTACCGGATTCCAGGAACGCCTCGACCAGCTTGATGCGCTTGGATAGACGCTTGAGTTTGGTTTCGCTGTTGGTGCTGGCAATGTCTTCCTTGAGTTGCAGCAGTTCGGCGTTCAGGTCGATCGACTTGAGCAGCTCGAACACGGCTTCGGCGCCCATGCGCGCGTCGAACTCGTCGCCGTGGTCCTGTACCGCCTGCAGATACTGTTCTTCGGTCAGCAGCTGGCCGCGCTCCAGTTCCAGCACGGTGCGCGGATCGATCACCACATAGGCTTCGAAGTACAGGATGCGCTCGATGTCGCGCAGCGTCATGTCCAGCATCAGGCCGATGCGCGACGGCAGCGACTTCAGGAACCAGATGTGCGCCACCGGCGTGGCCAGTTCGATATGCGCCATGCGCTCGCGCCGCACCTTGGCCAGGGTGACCTCGGTGCCGCACTTTTCACACACCACGCCACGGTGCTTCATACGCTTGTACTTGCCGCACAGGCATTCGTAGTCCTTCACCGGACCGAAAATCGCGGCACAGAACAGGCCGTCGCGCTCGGGTTTGAAGGTGCGGTAGTTGATCGTCTCCGGCTTCTTGACCTCGCCATAGGACCAGGAACGGATCAGGTCCGGCGAAGACAGGCCGATGCGGATGCCGTCGAAGTCCAGCGTCTGGCGCTGAGGATTGAACAGGTTGAGCAGATCTTTCATGACTTTCTCCGGGAATTGGGAGTCGAGAATCGGGAATGGTCAGAAGCGGGGAGCCGGGAGGTCAGGGTGGTCACCGCGCGCTGCGCGCGGCCACGATTCCCGGCTCCCGATTCCCCATTCCCTGCCCTCAGTTCTCTTCCAGCTCGATGTTGATCGCCAGCGAGCGGATTTCCTTGACCAGCACGTTGAACGATTCGGGCATGCCCGCCGTCATTTCGTGATTGCCGTCGACGATGTTCTTGTACATCTGGTTGCGGCCCTGCACGTCGTCGGACTTCACCGTCAGCATTTCCTGCAGGGTGTAGGCCGCGCCGTAGGCCTCCAGTGCCCAGACTTCCATCTCGCCGAAACGCTGGCCGCCGAACTGCGCCTTGCCGCCCAGCGGCTGCTGGGTGACGAGCGAGTACGGGCCGGTCGAGCGCGCGTGCATCTTGTCGTCGACCAGATGGTTCAGCTTGAGCATGTACATGTAGCCGACCGTGACCTTGCGGTCGAAGGCTTCGCCGGTGCGGCCGTCGTACAGCGTGGCCTGGCCGGATTCGGGCAGATCGGCCAGACGCAGCATGGCCTTGATCTCCGACTCCTCGGCACCGTCGAACACTGGCGTGGCCATCGGCACACCGTGGGTCAGGTTGCGCGCCAGGGTGTCGACCTCGGCATCGGACAGCTGTGCCAGATCTTCACGCTTATCGCCACGGACACCCAGATCGTGGTTGTAGATTTCGTCCAGGAAACCACGCACTTCGGCGATGTTGCGCTGCTCGTCGAGCATCCGCTGGATCTTCTCGCCCAAGCCCTTGGCGGCCCAGCCCAGATGCGTTTCCAGCACCTGCCCGATGTTCATGCGGCTCGGCACGCCGAGCGGGTTCAGCACGATGTCGACCGAGCGGCCGTCTTCCATGAACGGCATGTCCTCGACCGGCTTGATCATCGAGACCACACCCTTGTTGCCGTGACGGCCAGCCATCTTGTCGCCCGGTTGGATACGACGCTTCACGGCCAGGAACACCTTGACCATCTTCAGCACGCCTGGCGCCAGGTCGTCACCGGCGGTGATCTTGGCGCGCTTGTCGGCGAAGCGTTTCTCGAATTCCTTCTTGTGCGCCTCGATCTGCTTCTGCGCGTTCTCGATCGCTTCGGCCGCATCCTCGTCCTTCATCCGGATCGAGAACCACTCGTCCTTCTTCAGGCTGTCCAGATAGCTGTCGGTGATCTCGGACTTC
This sequence comes from Denitratimonas organivorans, assembly GCF_037478135.1. Lineage (NCBI taxonomy): Bacteria > Pseudomonadati > Pseudomonadota > Gammaproteobacteria > Lysobacterales > Lysobacteraceae > Denitratimonas > Denitratimonas organivorans. The sequence continues at coordinate 208,313 of NZ_JBBHDV010000003.1, read as the reverse complement.
TTCAGGCCGACCGGACCACCGTTGGCCATGCGGCCGACGATCTGCGAGCGCAGACGGTCGAAAATGGCGCCTTCCAGGATGCGGAACTGATCGTCGAAGTCCTTCTTGACGCGCTTGATCTCCATGTCTTCGATCTGGCGCGCACGCTTGTCCTTCTCGATACCGTCGCGGGTAAAGACCTGCACGTCGATGACGGTGCCGTCCATGCCCGGCGGCACGCGCAGCGAGCTGTCCTTAACGTCGGACGCCTTTTCGCCGAAGATCGCGCGCAAGAGCTTTTCTTCCGGAGTCAGCTGGGCCTCGCCCTTGGGCGTGACCTTGCCGACCAGGATGTCGCCGGCCTGCACTTCGGCGCCGATGTAGACCACGCCGGATTCGTCCAGGCGGTTCAGCGCCTGCTCGGAGACGTTCGGGATGTCGGCCGAGATTTCCTCCGGACCCAGCTTGGTGTCGCGCGCAACGCAGGTCAGCTCCTCGATGTGGATCGTGGTGTAGCGATCCTCGGTGACCACGCGCTCGGACAGCAGGATGGAGTCTTCGAAGTTGTAGCCGTTCCACGGCATGAACGCGACCAGCATGTTCTGACCCAGCGCCAGTTCACCGATGTCGGTGGACGGGCCGTCAGCCAGCACGTCGCCACGCGCCACTTCGTCGCCCACATTCACCAGCGGGCGCTGGTTGATGCAGGTGTTCTGGTTGGAGCGGGTGTACTTGGTCAGCGTGTAGATATCCACGCCGGCGTCGTTCTCGCCCACTTCGTCCTCGTGCGCACGCACTACGATGCGGCCGGCGTCGACCTGGTCGACCACGCCACCGCGCAGGGCGATCGCGTTGACGCCGGAGTCGCGCGCCACATAGCGCTCCATGCCGGTACCCACCAGCGGAGTCTGGGCACGCAGCGTCGGCACCGCCTGGCGCTGCATGTTGGCGCCCATCAGTGCGCGGTTGGCGTCGTCGTGCTCGATGAACGGCACCAGCGCCGCCGCAACCGACACGGTCTGCATCGGCGAGACGTCCATATAGCGGATTTCGCTTGCGGCACGCAGCAGCGATTCACCCTGGAAACGACAAGGCACGAAGGCATCGACGAAGCCGCCTTCGGGCGTCAGCAGCGAGTTGGCCTGCGCCACCGGGTACTCGGCCTCTTCGATCGCCGACAGGTATTCGATCTGGTCGGTGACCTTGCCGTCCACCACCTTGCGGTACGGGGTTTCCAGGAAACCGTACTTGTTGGTGCGGGCGTACACGGCCAACGAGTTGATCAGGCCGATGTTCGGGCCTTCCGGGGTTTCGATGGTGCAGACGCGACCGTAATGGGTCGGGTGCACGTCGCGCACTTCGAAGCCGGCGCGTTCGCGGGTCAGGCCGCCCGGGCCGAGCGCCGAGACGCGGCGCTTGTGGGTGACCTCCGACAGCGGGTTGTTCTGGTCCATGAACTGCGACAGCTGCGAGGAGCCAAAGAACTCCTTGACCGCCGCCGCGACCGGCTTGGCGTTGATCAGTTCCTGCGGAGTCAGGCCTTCGGATTCGGCCAGCGACAGGCGCTCACGCACCGCGCGTTCAACGCGGACCAGGCCGACGCGGAAGGTGTTCTCGGCCATCTCGCCGACCGAACGCACGCGACGGTTGCCCAGGTGGTCGATGTCATCGACGATGCCCTTGCCGTTGCGGATGTCGATCAGCACCTTCAGCACGGCCAGGATGTCTTCGTTGTCCAGGACGCCCGAGCCTTCCACTTCCTTGCGACCGACGCGACGGTTGAACTTCATCCGGCCCACGCCGGACAGGTCGTAACGGTCGAAGCTGAAGAACAGGTTCTGGAACAGGTTCTGTGCGGCATCCTTGGTGGGCGGCTCGCCCGGACGCATCATGCGGTAGATCTCGACCAGTGCTTCCAGCGGGGTGCGGGTCGGGTCGATGCGCAGCGTGTTGGAAATGTACGGACCACGATCCAGGTCGTTGACCCACAGCGTAGCGAGGCTTTCCACACCGGCCTTGCGCAGCAGTTCCAACTGCTCTTCGGTCAGTTCATCGTTGGCCTGGGCCAGCACTTCGCCGGTCTTGGCGTCGACGATGTCGTGCGCCAGGATGCGGCCAACCAGGTATTCATCCGGCACTTCCAGCGTCTTGATGCCCGACTGGTCCAGCTGCTTGACGTGGCGCGCGGTGATGCGCTTGCCGGCCTCGACGATGACCTTGTCACCGGCCACCACGTCGAAGTTCAGGGTTTCGCCGCGCAGACGCTCGGCCACCAGCGCCAGCTCGGCGCCTTCCTTGAGCAGGTTGAACTGGTTGGTCTCATAGAAGATCTCCAGCATCTGCTCGTTGGTGTAGTTCAGCGCACGCAGCAGGATCGTCACCGGCAGTTTGCGGCGACGGTCGATACGGGTGAACAGCGCGTCCTTCGGGTCGAACTCGAAGTCCAGCCAGGAACCGCGGTAGGGAATGATACGGGCGCTGTACAGCAGCTTGCCCGAGCTGTGCGTCTTGCCGCGGTCGTGGTCGAAGAACACGCCGGGCGAGCGGTGCAGCTGGGAAACAATGACGCGCTCGGTGCCGTTGATGATGAAGGTGCCGTTGTCGGTCATGAGCGGCATTTCGCCCATGTAGACCTCCTGCTCCTTCACATACTTGACCGCCTTGTTGCTGGCCGGGCTGTCCTTGTCGTAGATCACCAGGCGCACGGTCACGCGCAGCGGCGCGCCATAGGACAGGCCCCGGTTGCGGCATTCGCGCTCGTCGAACGGCGGCTCCCCGAGTTTGTAGCTGACATATTCCAGTGCCGCATTGCCGCTGTAGCTGGAAATCGGGAATACCGACTTCAGCGCGGCGTGCAGGCCTCGCTCATCGCGCTGGGCCGGCGCGATGTGCTCCTGGAGAAATTCACGATAGGAATCGACCTGGATTGCGAGCAGATAGGGCACCCCGAGAATCGAGGGACGCTTGCTGAAATCCTTGCGGATGCGCTTCTTTTCGGTGAACGAGTAGGTCATGATCGGGTACCGCCTCGACGTTGCTGCCGGCATGGGGCCGGCGGGAAAAAAACGGAATGCCTGATAACAGGGCCTGAGGATTGGGTCCGGCGCAGGACGCCTGGTTCAGTTCGGACCGGACAAGGCACCGGCGCCAATCCTCAAACCCTTGCAGCTACTAACGGACAAAGCCCGGGGGCTTTCGCCCCCAGGCTTCAGGCTTTGGCCGAAGCAGACAAACGACGCAAGGCGCCGCTTACTTGACTTCGACGGTGGCGCCAGCCGCTTCGAGATCTTTCTTGAACTTGTCGGCTTCTTCCTTGCTGACGCCTTCCTTCAGGACGCCGCCAGCTTCGGTCAGATCCTTGGCTTCCTTCAGGCCCAGACCGGTGATGGCACGCACGGCCTTGATGACGTCGACCTTCTTGTCGCCAGCGGACTTGAGCACGATGTTGAACTCGGTCTGCTCTTCAGCGGCAGGGCCGGCAGCGGCAGGACCGGCAGCCACGGCAACCGGGGCAGCGGCGGACACGCCAAACTTTTCTTCGATCGCCTTGACCAGGTCCATCACTTCGAGGAGGGACTTCTCGGCGATGGCGTCGACGATCTGTTCGTTGGACAGGGACATGTTGATTTACCTATTGGTGAGTTTCTGGGATGCGGCAGAAACCGCAGTTGTGTGATTAGGCCGTCTCGGCTTCGGCAGCAGCGGGGGCTTCTTCGCCACCACCCTGCTTGTCGGCCACCGCCTTGACCGCACGGGCGAACATGCTCGCCGGTTCGGCCAGCAGACGCGCCAGCATGGCCAGGGCCTGCTCGCGGGTCGGCAGCGATGCCAGCACGTCGACATGACTGGCCGGGTACATCTCGCCGCCCACGGCGACGACCTTCGGCTGCAGTTTGTCGTTGCCCTTGGCGAATTCCTTGATCAGGCGTCCGGCAGCGCCGGGCTCCTCGGTCGAGAATGCATACAGCAGTGGACCGACGAGTGCGTCCTTGACGCATTCGTATTCGGTACCGGCAATGGCGCGCGAGGCCAGGGTGTTCTTGACAACTTTCAGGAACACACCGGTTTCACGAGCCTTCTTGCGCATCGCGGTCATTTGTTCGACCGTGGTGCCCTTGTACTCGACAGCGATCAGGGAGTGGGCCTTGGCGGCGACGTCGGCCAGTTCGGCGACGACTTCCTTCTTCTGGGACAGATTGAGAGCCATAACACTCCTCCTGGTGAACTCCGCTCGCGGCTCCTGCCGCTCGCGGTCCTTGTCGGCATCCTTCCTGGACGCCGGGAATGCCGTGTGACATTCCTTGGTGGCCGTACTGGACCTGGAGAAGCCGGGCCGGAAAAACTCCGGACACGCGTCAACCAGAAAAACTCCAGAAGGCGACACCATCTGCGCAGGCCTGTCCGGACGGACGGATTAAGCGGACGCCCCGCCCTTGCGGGCAATGCGACCGCGCCTGCGGTCTTTGACGGCGCCCATGCATCACTGCATGGGGCCTTCAAAACATCTGGAACGGTGTTGCCACCGCTCCGTGTTGCGTCGGCTTCGTTCCCGTACCTGCCGCGCGCTGCGCGTGCCGCCCGGAACGAGGCCAACTGTCTTACTTGGCCAGCGCCAGGGTGTTCTGATCCACGACGATGCCCTTGCCCATCGTGCTGGACAGCGACACCTTCTGCAGATACTGGCCCTTGGCAGTGGCCGGCTTGGCCTTGACCAGGTCCGAAAGCAGCGCATTGAGGTTGGACTTCAGCGCTTCGATTTCGAAATCGGCCTTGCCGATGGTGCAATGAATGATGCCGGCCTTGTCGGTGCGGTAGCGCACCTGGCCGGCCTTGGCATTGCGAACGGCTTGTGCCGCGTCCGGGGAAACCGTGCCAACCTTGGGGTTGGGCATCAGGCCGCGAGGACCCAGCACAGTGCCGAGCTTGCCGACCACGCGCATCGCATCCGGCGTGGCAATGACCACGTCGTAGTTCAGATCGCCGCCCTGCATCTTCTCGGCCAGATCGTCCATGCCGACCACATCGGCACCGGCGGCCAAAGCCTCATCGGCCTTCGCACCCGGCGGGCAGAACACCGCCACGCGCACGCTCTTGCCGGTACCGGCCGGCAGCACGGTGGAACCGCGCACCTGCTGGTCGGACTTGCGTGCATCCACGCCCAGACGAACGGCCACGTCGATCGACTCGACGAACTTGACCTTGCTGTTGTCCTTCAGAATGCCCAGCGCCTCATCCAGCGGATAGGCCTTGCCCGGGACCACGGTGGCGTTGAGCGCCTTGAATCGCTTGCTGATCTTTGCCATGTCTTATCCCTCGACGCTCAGGCCCATGCTGCGTGCGCTGCCGGCGATGGTACGCACGGCGGCATCCAGCGATGCGGCGGTAAGATCAGGCTCCTTGGCCTTGGCGATTTCCTCGAGCTGGGCGCGGGTGATCTTGCCCACCTTTTCGGTGTTCGGACGCTTGGAGCCGGACTGCACACCCGTGGCCTTCTTCAGAAGGATCGTGGCCGGTGGCGTCTTGGTGATGAAGGTGAAGCTGCGGTCCGAATAGGCGGTAATGATCACCGGGATCGGCAGACCCGGCTCCATCTTCTGCGTGGCGGCGTTGAACGCCTTGCAGAATTCCATGATGTTCAGGCCGCGCTGGCCCAGGGCCGGACCGACCGGTGGGCTGGGGTTGGCCTGACCGGCCTTCACCTGCAATTTGATGTAACCGACAACTTTCTTTGCCATGTTCTTCTCCGGGTGCTAGCGCCTGGGCTTCAGGCTCCCCATCGGATCGGGAATCACGCGTCCCGACTTCGCGTTTTCTCCGATACCGCAACGTGCTGCAAAAGCCGCTGTCACGGCACCGCGCGACGCTGGCATCGGCCAGCCGCGTACTATAGCAAATCCTGCCCGCACCAACACCCCGCAGGGCGCAAGCGAGGCAATCAGGCCTTTTCGACCTGACTGAAATCCAGATCAACCGGGGTCGACCGGCCAAAGATGAGCACCGCCACACGCAGGCGGCTCTTCTCGTAGTTGACTTCCTCGACCGTACCGTTGAAATCGTTGAACGGCCCATCCACCACACGGACCATCTCGCCTGGCTCGAACAGCACCTTGGGACGCGGCTTTTCGACCCCGTCCTGCACGCGCTGCAGAATGGTGTCGGCCTCACTGTCCTTGATCGGCAGCGGACGATCCGCAGTGCCACCGATGAAGCCCATCACCTTGGAAGTTTCCTTCACCAGATGCCAGCTCTCGTCATCAATGCGCAGGCCACCGCCCTCGCCCGAGGTTTCGATCTGCACCAGCACGTAACCGGGGAAGAACTTGCGCTCGGACTTGCGCTTCTGGCCACCGCGCATCTCGACCACCTCTTCGGTGGGCACGAGCACATCGCCGAAGCGATCCTCCATGCCGGCACGGACAATGCGCTCCTTGAGCGCGCGTGCAACCTGGTGTTCAAAGCCCGAATAGGCGTGTACCACATACCAGCGCTTGGCCATTGCCGCCTCCGTCAGATCCGCAACAGGAGGCGCAGGCCACCAGAGATGAAGAAGTCGATGACGCCCAGCAGCAGACTCACTAGGACGACAACGATGAGCACCATGATCGTGGTGCGAATGGTTTCCTGCCGCGTGGGCCAGATCACCTTGCGCAGTTCGAAGCGCGCCTCGCCCAGATAGTCGCGTGCGACGCGGCCCTTGGCCGTCATCGCGAACACGGCAACTGCCGCGATCACTCCCACCAGCGGCAGCAATGCACGCAGCGGCGTGGCCCAGGCCGCAAACCAGTAAAAGCCGACGATGCCCGCCACCACGAGCAGCACAGCCACTACGTACTTGGCAACATCCCCGACTTGCGACGATTCGTGATTTTCAGCCTTCACATTCATCCGGATCTTTACGCGAAGTGGCACGCCAGGAGGGACTCGAACCCCCAACCTGCGGTTTTGGAGACCGCTGCTCTGCCAATTGAGCTACTGGCGTGTGAAACACTCAAGCGCAGGCGGATTCTTGACCCACCTGCGCCGGGATGGAAAACCCGTGATCAGGGCGGGATTCGCGCGCCGTCTGGCAGCTGCGAATCCCGGACCCGGAGCCCGGGAGCTCCCTGGATATTACTTGATGACCTTCGCCACCACGCCGGCGCCGACGGTGCGGCCACCTTCGCGGATAGCGAAACGCAGACCTTCGTCCATCGCGATCGGTGCGATCAGCGTCACCGTCATCTTCACGTTGTCGCCGGGCATCACCATCTCGACGCCTTCCGGCAACTCGCACGCACCGGTCACGTCCGTGGTGCGGAAGTAGAACTGCGGACGGTAGCCACGCAGGAACGGCGTGTGACGACCACCCTCGTCCTTGCTCAGCACGTACACCTCGGCTTCGAACTCGGTGTGCGGGTTGATCGAACCGGGCTTGGCCAGCACCTGGCCACGCTCCACGTCGTCGCGCTTGGTGCCGCGAAGAAGCAGCCCGGCATTATCACCTGCCTGACCCTGATCAAGCAACTTGCGGAACATCTCGATGCCCGTCACCGTGGTCTTCACGGTCGGACGGATGCCGACGATTTCCACCTCGTCACCCACCTTGATGATGCCGCGCTCGATGCGACCGGTCACCACGGTGCCACGGCCGGAGATCGAGAACACGTCTTCCACCGGCATCAGGAAGGTCTTGTCCACGTCGCGCTGCGGTTCGGGAATCCAGGTATCCAGTGCGTCGACCAGCTTCAGGATCGCCGGCACGCCGATCTCGGACTGGTCGCCTTCCAGCGCCTTCAGTGCCGAACCGGAAATGATCGGGGTGTCGTCGCCCGGGAAGTCGTACTTGGAGAGCAGCTCGCGCACTTCCATTTCGACCAGTTCCAGCAGTTCGGCATCGTCCACCATGTCGGCCTTGTTCAGGAACACGACGATGTACGGCACGCCAACCTGACGCGACAGCAGGATGTGCTCGCGGGTCTGCGGCATCGGGCCGTCGGCAGCCGAGCACACCAGGATCGCACCATCCATCTGCGCGGCACCGGTGATCATGTTCTTGACGTAGTCGGCGTGTCCCGGGCAATCCACGTGCGCGTAGTGACGGGTCGGGGACTCGTATTCCACATGCGAGGTGGAGATCGTGATGCCGCGCGCCTTTTCTTCCGGCGCCTTGTCGATCGCGCTGTAGTCGCGGAATTCGCCGCCGAAACGCTCGGCCCCCACCTTCGTCAGTGCTGCCGTCAGCGTCGTCTTGCCGTGGTCCACGTGACCGATCGTGCCCACGTTCACGTGCGGCTTGGTGCGCTCGAACTTACCCTTGGCCATGATTGCTTGATTCCGATGCGTTCTGGTTGGACAAAAAGCCACACCAACCGCTGGCTGGCATGGCCGGAATGGTGCTCATGACTGGAATCGAACCAGCGACCTCTTCCTTACCAAGGAAGTGCTCTACCGACTGAGCTACATGAGCAGATTTGAAACCCGGCCAACTCACGTCGACCGCTTGCCTGCCGTGGCCTGAGCCACCTCCGCAATCTGCGCCACAGCTGTGCTGTGGCCGGATGCGGGAACAAGTCCAATTGGAGCGGGAGACGGGAATCGAACCCGCACCATCAGCTTGGAAGGCTGAGGTTCTACCATTGAACTACTCCCGCACCTGCGGAACCTTCACGCCACACGCGCAAGCCACGTGGCGCCTTGAAATCTTGCTCCAACCGGACAGGCACAGGGCCTGGGCGATTGGTGGAGGGAGGTGGATTCGAACCACCGAAGGCGTAAGCCAGCAGATTTACAGTCTGCCCCCGTTGGCCGCTTGGGTATCCCTCCGAACGAGCCGCTTATTTTCTATCGGCTTGGCGCGGATGTCAATGCATTGCGCCGCTGGATTCCGCTTTTCCTGCCATCAGGCTTCAGACATTGAAGCGGAAGTGCAGCACATCGCCATCCTTGACAATGTAATCCTTGCCTTCCAGCCGCAGCCGCCCGGCTTCCTTGGCACCGGCCTCGCCCTTGTAGCGGATGAAGTCCTCGTAGGCGATGGTCTCGGCCCGGATGAAACCCTTTTCGAAGTCAGTATGGATCACAGCTGCGGCCTGCGGCGCGGTGGCGCCACGCTTGACCGTCCAGGCGCGCACTTCCTTGACCCCGGCGGTGTAGTAGGTCTGAAGCCCCAGCAAGGCATAGGCGGCGCGGATGACGCGGTCAAGGCCTGGCTCCTCCAGCCCCATGTCGGCCAGGAACACGTCGCGGTCCTCCTCGTCCAGCTGCGACAGTTCCTCCTCGATCGCGGCGCACACCGGCACCACCTGCGCGCCCTCACCCTCAGCCCGCGCGCGCACTGCATCCAGGTGCGGATTGTCCTGGAAGCCATCCTCGCGCACATTGGCGATGTACATCACCGGCTTGGCGGTGAGCAGGAACAGCTCACGCAACAGGCCGGCCTCATCGCTGGACAGGCCCATCGAGCGCACCGGCTGACCGTTATCCAGATGGGCACGCACCCGCACCAGCAAATCGCGCCGCACGATCGCGTCCTTGTCGCCGGCCTTGGAGGCGCGCTCGTAGCGGTTCAGCGCCTTCTCGACTGATTCAAGATCGGCCAGCGCCAGCTCGGTGTCGATCGTTTCGATGTCGGCGATCGGGTCGACCTTGCCGGCCACGTGCACGATGTCACCGTGTTCGAAGCAGCGCACGACATGCGCGATAGCGTCGGTTTCGCGGATGTTGGCCAGGAACTTGTTGCCCAGGCCTTCGCCCTTGCTGGCACCGGCCACCAGGCCGGCGATGTCGACGAACTCGACCGCGGTCGGGATCGTCTTCTGCGGCTTGACGATCTTGGCCAGCTCATCAAGACGCGGGTCCGGCACCGGCACCACACCGACGTTCGGATCGATCGTGCAGAAAGGGAAGTTCGCCGCCGCGATGCCGGCGCGGGTAAGCGCATTGAAAAGCGTGGACTTGCCGACGTTCGGAAGCCCCACGATGCCGCATTGGATGCCCATGTACTTGGATCCGGGATTGGTGATTCGGGATTCGGGATTCGGAAAAGCGCGCGCCTTGCCAAATCCCGAATCCCCAATCGCTAATCCCTGCTCGTATGCAGCCGCTTCATCGCCTCGTTGGTGTCACCGGCCATCAGCAGTGGCAGAACCGCCAGTGCATCGTCGATGGCGCGCAGGATCGATGCCTCGTCATCGCGGCCGGGCCGTCCCAGTACCCAGGGCGTCACCTTGTCCCTGTTGCCGGGATGGCCGATGCCAAGCCGCAAGCGGTGGAAGTGTCCATGCCCCAGGTGCGCAACGATGTCGCGCAGGCCGTTCTGTCCACCATGGCCGCCGTCGAACTTGAGCCGCGCGGTGCCCGGCGGCAGGTCCAGTTCATCGTGCGCGACCAGCATCTGCTCAGGCTCGATCTTGAAGTAGCGCAGTGCTGCGGCCACCGACTGGCCACTGCGGTTCATGAACGTGGCTGGCTTCAGCAACCAGACCGACGCACCCCCGATATCCAGCTTCGCCGCTTCGCCGTGCAGACGGCTTTCGATACCGAAACGCGCCTGCGCAGCCTGTGCCAGCGCATCGGCGAACCAGAAGCCGGCGTTGTGCCGGGTCTGGGCGTATTCGGCGCCGGGATTGCCCAACCCGACGATGAGACGGAATGCAGCCATGCGTTGCCCGCGTTGGCCCCGGGCATGGGTTCATGCCCGGGGCCGCGCGATCACTTCTGCTCGGCGTCCGCTTCGCCGTCCCCGCCTTCCGACCCGACTTCGTCGTCGGATTCAGCCTGACCCTTGAGCTTGCGCGCCACCACGATGGCCACGTCGTGATCCGGACCCAGTTTCAGGGACGGAATCTCCACACCCTCGGGCAGGGTGATCGCGGACAGGTGGATGACATCGCCTTCCTTCAGCTCCGACAGGTCGACCTCGATGTTCTCCGGCAGGTTGCCCGGCAGGCAGGACACTTCGACTTCGGTCAGCTCGTGCATGATCACCACGCCGCTGGACTTGCCGGCCGGCGAGTTTTCCTGGTTCATGTAGTGCAGCGGCACCTGCACGCGGATGGCCTCGTCGGCCATGACGCGCTGGAAGTCCAGATGCAGGATGCGGGCCTTGACCGGATGACGCTGCATATCGCGCAGCAGCACCTTCTGCACATCACCATTGAGGCTCAGATCCAGGATCGAGGAATAGAACCACTCGTTCTGCTGCGCCAGCCAGACATCGTTGTGCTCCAGCTGCACCGCAACCGGGCCCAGTTCGCCGCCATACACGATGGCCGGCACCTTGTCCGCGCGGCGCAGGCGGCGGCTCGCACCCCTTCCTGCATCTTCGCGGTGTTCAACCTTGATGACTTGAGACATTGTTGTCGTTTCCTGTTGTTGCAATGGTTCCGCCTCGCGGCGGGAAAGTGACTCGTCCGCGACCAGACGAGTCGAATGGATGGGAATGGGACGCGGGAATGGAGAGTCGGTGAGCAGCGCCCTGCGCCCCAACCCTTTCCTGTTCCCGACTTCCTGTTCCCGAAAAATCAATCCACGTAAAGCGAGCTGACCGATTCGCCGAATGCGATGCGACGGATGGTTTCCGCCAGCAGCTCGGCCACGCTGAGCTGGCGCACGCGCGAACAGGCGCGCGCAGCCTCACCCAGCGGGATGGTGTCGGTGACCACCAGTTCGTCCAGTTCCGATGCCTCCAGGTTGGTGATGGCCGGGCCGGACAGCACCGGGTGGGTGCAGTAGGCCACCACCTTGCGGGCGCCATTGGCCTTCAGCGCCGCCGCCGCCGCGCACAGGGTGCCGGCCGTATCGACGATGTCGTCCACCAGCACGCAGGTCTTGCCTTCGACGTCGCCGATGATGTTCATCACCGTGGCCACATTGGCCTTCGGGCGGCGCTTGTCGATGATCGCAAGGTCGGCGTCGTCCAGCCGTTTGGCCATCGCCCGGGCGCGCACCACGCCGCCCACGTCGGGCGACACCACGATCAGGTTGTGGGTGCCGTGGGTACGCCAGATATCGGCCAGCATCAGCGGCGAGGCATAGACGTTGTCGACCGGGAAATCGAAGAATCCCTGGATCTGGTCGGCGTGCAGGTCCACCGTCAGCACCCGGTCGGTGTGCACCGAAGAAAACATCTTCGCCACCACCTTGGCGGTGATCGGCACCCGCGCCGAACGCGGCCGGCGGTCCTGCCGTGCGTAGCCGAAATACGGCACCACGGCGGTGACGCTGGCGGCGCTGGCGCGCTTGAGCGCATCGATCAGCACCAGCAGCTCCATCAGGTTTTCCGCGCTGGGCGCGCAGGTGGGCTGGATCACGAACACTTCCTGCCGACGGACGTTTTCCTCGATCTCCACCTGGACTTCGCCATCGGAGAAGGTGCCAACCATCGCCTTGCCCAGGCGTACGCCCAGGTCACGGCATACCTCGCGTGCCAGCGCCCGGTTGGCGTTGCCCGAGAAGATCAGCAAACCGTTGGTATCCACGTCCACAGCGCACCTGACTGGCACCCGCCGGCGCCGTTTGGATCGAACTTGAGCCGGAGCCAGCGGTTGCCGGCCCGTGCCACCACCCGCCGCGACGGATGGCATCTGGTCTGGCTGGGGCGGCAGGATTCGAACCTGCGAATGCCGGGATCAAAACCCGGTGCCTTACCGCTTGGCGACGCCCCAGTGATCTTTGGTCTGGCAGCCCGGAAATCCGAAATGCCTGTGCAACGTCGGGCGTGCCCGCCATTGCGTGATTATCGCGGCAGCGCATATTGCGCCAGCCATGCATGCAGTGGTGACACGTCCACACCCTGCGCGATCCAGCTCCGCCAGCGCGGATCAAGCTGGGTCTGCACGCGGCGAGCGGCAGACGCATCGGCACAGGCCAGGAACAGGCCACCACCGGTTCCAGTGACCTGCGGCGTACCAAACGCTGCCAGCCGGTCGAGCGCGGAAGCGATCTGCGGGCTGCGGCAGCGCAGCACCGGCTCGAACACATTGCCGCGCACGGAACCTGAAACGAAGTCGGATATTGTCGCGGACGGTGCATCGCGGGTCAAATCAGGCGACGCGAAAAGTTCAGCCGTGGGCACGGTCACACCGACATCCACCAGCAGATAGGTGCGCGTCGGCAGCGGCAGTGGCGTCAGCAGCTCGCCGATGCCTTCGGCAAACGCGCTGCGGCCGTGCACGAACACCGGTACATCGGCACCCAGCGCCAGCCCGATCCGGGCCAGGGCTTCCAGCGGAAGTTCCAGCCGCCACAGATGATTCAGCGCCACCAGCACCGTCGCCGCATCCGAACTGCCGCCACCGAACCCGCCGCCTTGCGGAATGTGCTTTTCAATCGCGATATCCGCACCCAGCGCGCAACCGCTGGCCTGTTGCAGCGCCCGCGCCGCGCGCACCGCCAGATCCTGTTCTTCAGGCACTCCGGCTGCGCCCTGTTCGCGCCGGATCCGGCCGTCGGCACGGATCCTCAGCGCCACCTGATCGCCCCAGTCCAGCAACTGGAACACGGTTTGCAGACAGTGATAGCCGTCGGCGCGGCGGCCGGTAATATGCAGGAACAGGTTGAGCTTGGCCGGTGCCGGCCAATGGCTCCAACCGTCTTCTGTTGCTTGATTCACACCAAACCCCGCCGCCCTGCCCGCAGCGTGAGCGCCGGCCCCAGATGAAACCGGCATCGCGTTGGCATGTTCATGGCTGCGCCATCAGCTGCCACTGGTCCACCTGCAACCGCACCCGCTGTCCGCCGCGCTCGGCGAACACGCGCAGCGGCAGCACCGGATCGCCTTCATCTCCCCAGGCGCGGTAATCGATGGTCCAGCCGTGCTGGCGGATCTGTACCGGGCGCTGCGCCACATCGAAATCGACCTGCGCCGGCCCCTGCGCGCGGGCGCCGCGGGCCCAGGCGCGCAGGTCATCCAGCGGAATCGTCCAGCCGACGTATTCGGCCAGCAGGATTTCGGCACTGGCCGCCGTTTGCGGGCCGACATCCAGGCCTTCGATCCGGGCGAAACCCGGTGTGCCGACCAGCCGCCAGCTGCGCCGCGTGACCGGGGCGCGCAACGAAATCTCGAAGGTTTCGCCGTCCTGCACCCATTCGAGCCGCCCGCTGCCGCCATCACCATCGCTGGATACCGCGATCCGGCCCGACAGCCGCCAGCGATCCTGTTGCGCCAATGCGGCCTCGCGGCGCTGCTGCTGCGCCATGGCCGCTTCCTGATCCGGCGCCAGCGAAGGCCGTACCGGCGCACTGCACGCAACCAGCCCGGCCAGCAATACGGCCACCGCCATGACCCGCACCATCGCGATCATGGAACTATCATCTCCAGCGCACCACGCAGCGCGCGGTTGTCGGCGTCAATCTCCTGCCCAAGGCGCAGAATCGAACGCGCTTCATCGGCTTGCCCCAGCAGCCACAGCACGGTGGCCAAATGCGCCGCGATCTCAGCATCGCGTTGAAGTTCGAAAGCGCGTTTCAGATGCGGCAGGGCCTCGACATTGCGACCATGGCGGTGCAAGGCCCAGCCCAGACTGTCCAGGATTGGCGCCGAATCGGGTTTGAGCGCGATGGCCTGTTCGATCAGCTCCAGACCTTCATCGATCGCCTCGGTGCGGTCGACCAGGGTGTAACCCAGCGCATTGAGGAAATCCGCATCGTCCGGCGCTTCGGCCAGCAGCTGGCGAAGGTCGGCGACCGCTTCTTCGACCCGATCCATGCGCTCGAACGCCAGCGCGCGCGAATAACGCAGCATCAGATCATCCTCGAAGATCCCCAGGCCGCGGTTCAAGGCGTTCAGTTCGGCCACGCCATCACCGGCATTGCGCGCCAGCTCGGCCTCCAGCAGGTAGGCGTCGCGGATGATGTCGCCCCATTCGCTGTCACCGGCCTGCACCTGGCGCAGCAGCGCCTGGGCGGCGGCATGTTCACCCGATTTGTCCAGCAGCGCCGCGATGCGCAATTGCGCCTGATCGCGCTGCAAACCACCACGGATGCTGCGATACCAGGCCAATGCCGCCGGGTCGTCCTCGCGCATTTCCGCCAGTTGCCCGAGCAGGTACAGACGCGCTGGCGAAGCGGACTCGGGAGCAGTCTGTGCCACCGCCCGTTCATACAGCGCCGCCAGCCCGGCCTCGTCTTCGGCCCGCGCCAGATAAGCGGCACGCGAGCCCAGAACGCGATCGTCCTCAAGCCCGATATCCAGCGCGGCCGCAGCCGCCGCCGGATCGCCCAGGGCATCGAACTGCGCGGCGATCGTCAACCGTTCGGATGCGCCCAGATCCGGCAGCGCCAGTGCCGCTTGCAGCGCACGGCGCGCGTCTTCGTCGTCACCGCGACTGATCGCATCCTCGGCCCGCCACGCCAGCGCGCGCGGATCTTCCGGGAAGCCGGCGGCGGCGGCCTGTGCCAGTTCGCCATACAGCGAGCTGTCCTTGAGTCGCAGCGCAACCCCGCCGAATGCCAGCCAGGCTTCCATGCGCTGCGGCAATTGCCCCTGCTGCAACAGTTCACCCAGCAGGCGTGAGGCACGCTCGGGCTCCTGCGAGCCGGCCAGTGCCGCAGCCACCTGGCGCCAACCTTCCTCGCGTTGCAGCAGACGCGCCATCACCGTTCGGGCAGCGGCGTGGTCGCTTTCCAGCAGCGCCAGCCTCAGCCAGGCTGCATCCTGTGCCGGCTGTGAACTGGCCAGCATCTGCCAGCGCGCCAGCGCCTGCCGCACCTGCGCTGCGTCGCGGGCGGCCAGCGCCACCTGAACAGCACGTTCAGCCACTGCCGGGTCCGGGCTTTGCTCGGCGGCACGCACATAGGCCTGCGCGGCGCTGGTGTGCTGGCCCTGCTGCAGCGCGAACTCGCCTTCCAGCAAGGGTGCCAGCGCGTCGCCGTAATCGGCGGAAAACGCCATGCCGGGCGCGAACAGGGCCAGCAAGAGGTAAACTGGGAAGAATCGCATCGTATTCCGGGCTCGTGTGCGCCTTGCGCTTCTGCGGGTCCTCCCACAGATATCTGCACGGAAGTTTAACCCAAGCATTCCATGACCCTGCTCGCCCTTGGCCTGAACCACCAGACCGCTCCGGTATCGCTGCGTGAAAAGCTCGCGATCACGCCGAGCGCGCTCAGCGACGTGCTGGGCGACCTCACCAAGCAGCAAGGCGTGGTGGAAGCGGCGGTGCTGTCCACCTGCAACCGCACCGAGATCTATTGCCGGGTGGAAGCCGGTGCCGAGCACCTGCCCGAACACTGGCTGGCGCAATTCGGCCAACTGCGCCCGGACCAGCTCGACACCTACCTCTATCGCCACCGCGACGGTGAAGCCGTGCGGCACCTGTTCCGTGTCGCCACCGGGCTGGATTCGATGGTGCTGGGCGAGCCGCAGATCCTGGGACAGGTCAAGGAGGCCTGGCAGGCCGCACGCGCCAGTGGCGCGCTGAAAACCCCGCTGGACCGCCTGTTCCAGCAGACCTTTGCGGTTGCCAAGCGCGCCCGTACCGATACCCGCATCGGCGCGCATCCGGTGTCGGTGGCGTTCGCTGCGGTGCGGCTGGCGCAGCGCGTGTTTTCCGCGCTGGACCAGGCCACGGTGCTGCTGATCGGCGCCGGCGACACGATCGAACTGGCCGCGCGCCATCTGGCCGACCACAAGGTCAAGCGCCTGCTGGTCGCCAACCGCACCCTGGAACACGCGCAGGCGCTGGCCTCGCGCTTCGGCGGCGTGGCATTGCCGCTGGACGACCTGGAGCGTCATCTGGCCGAAGCCGACATCGTGCTGTCGGCCACCGCCAGCCGCGAACCGATCCTGCGCCGCGAAGCAGTGAAGCAGGCGCTGCGCCAGCGCCGTCACCGCCCGATGTTCCTGCTCGATCTGGCGGTCCCGCGTGATATCGAACCGGCCATTTCGGAACTGGACGACGTCTTCCTCTACAGCGTCGACGATCTGGAACAGGTCATCGACGAAAACCGCCGCTCGCGCCGCGAAGCCGCTGAACAGGCCGAAGCCATCATCGAATTGCAGGTGGAACACTACCTGTCGTGGTGGCGCGCCTCCGGCGAGCAGGACACGCTCAAGCAGCTGCGCCAATCCGGCGAAACCATCCGCGATGCGGTGCTGGCACGCGCCGGCGAGATGCTGGCCCAGGGCCGCAGCCCGCAGCAGGCGCTCGAATACCTGGCCCACACCCTGACCAACAAGCTGTTGCACGCACCCAGCGTCGCGCTGCGCCAGGCCGCACAGCAGGGCGACCGCGAACTGCTGCACGCCGCCGCGCGGTTATTCGACAGCAGCGACCGCGCCGCTTCCACCGACGCCAACCCGGACTCCGATGACGCCCAGCATCCGCCGCAAGCTCGACGCACTGGCTGAACGCCATGAAGAGGTCGGCCGCCTGCTGGCCGAACCTTCCATCAGCAACGACCAGAAACGTTTCCGCGAGCTGTCGCGCGAATACGCGCAACTGGATGACGTGGTCGCCGGCCTGCACGAATACGACGCCGCCCACGCCGCGCTGATCGCGGCGCAGGCGATGCGTGCCGATCCGGAACTGCGCGACTTGGCCGAGGAGGAAATCGCCCAGCAGAGCGCCCGACTGGAAGAACTGGACACCGAACTGAACCTGTTGCTGCTGCCGCGCGATCCACGCGACGATGCCAACCTGTTCCTGGAAATCCGTGCCGGTGCCGGTGGCGACGAAGCCGCGATCTTCGCCGGCGACCTGTTCCGCATGTACGCACGCTACGCCGAAACCCGCCGCTGGCAGGTCGAAATCCTCAGCACCAACCCGGGCGAACACGGCGGCTACAAGGAAATCGTCGCACGCATCGAAGGCCAGGGCGCCTATGCACAGCTGAAATTCGAGTCCGGCACCCACCGCGTGCAGCGCGTGCCGGAGACCGAATCTCAGGGCCGCATCCACACTTCGGCCGCGACCGTGGCGATCCTGCCGGAAATGGACGAGATCGACGACATCCAGCTGCGTGATGCGGACCTGAAGGTCGACACCTTCCGTGCCTCCGGTGCCGGTGGCCAGCACGTCAACAAGACCGACTCGGCAATCCGCATCACCCACCTGCCCAGCGGCATCGTGGTCGAATGCCAGGACGAGCGCAGCCAGCACAAGAACCGCGCCCGTGCACTGTCGCTGCTGAAAGCGCGACTGCTGGACGAGGAGCGCAGCAAACAGACCGCAGCGCAGGCCGAATCGCGCCGCCTGCAGGTCGGTTCCGGCGACCGCAGCCAGCGCATCCGCACCTACAACTTCCCGCAGGGCCGCATCACCGACCACCGCATCAATCTGACGCTGTACCGCCTGCCGGAAATCCTCGCCGGCGACCTGTCCGAACTGATCGACACCCTGCGCCGCGAACACCAGGCCGACGAACTGCGACTGGCCGGCGCGGCGGCCTGATTCGGGCCGCAACAATCACCTGAGTTGCAGCGCTTCCGCCGCGATCAGGCGATCAGGCGCGGTGATACGGATGGTTGGCCAGGATGCTGGCGGCGCGATACAGCTGTTCGGCCACAATCAGGCGCACCAGCATATGCGGTAGCGTGGCCGGGCCCAGCGCCCAGGATTCGTCGGCGGCGTCACGCACCTGCGCGGCATGGCCTTCCGGTCCGCCGATCAGGAAGGCCAGGTCCTGACCGTTGGCACGCCAGCGTTCCAGTCTGGCCGCCAGCTGTTCCGAACTGTGCGCGCTGCCATCCCCGTCCAGCATCACGATGCGCGCACCGCGCGGCACTGCGGCCAGTACCCGGGCACCTTCCTCCTGCATCGCACGCTGCGGATCGCGGCCCTTGCCGCGCAACCCGGGCGCCACTTCCACCAGATCCAGTGGCAGCCAGTGTGAAAGACGCTTGCGGTATTCGGCGAAACCCTCGGCGACCCAGCCCGGCGCACCTTCGCCAACCGCGATCAGACGTGCCTTCATGCCGACATTCCGGCCCGCAGTGGCTCAGGCCGGCAGCGAATGGCCATGCTCGCCGTCATCGCCCGGCGCAGCGCTCTGCTGGCCATCGCCCCAGAGGCGTTCAAGCATGTAGAGGTCACGCACGCGCGGCAGCATGATGTGGACCACGGCGTCGGCCAGATCCACCAGCACCCATTCCGCTTCCTTCTCGCCCTCGGTGCCGATCACCGGCAGGCCGGCCAGTCGCACGCGGCGCTGGACTTCATCGGCAATGGATTTGACGTGGCGGGTCGAAGTACCCGAGGCGATCACCATCCAGTCGGTGACACTGGTCTTGTCGTGCACGTCCAGCATCTGGATATCGAGCGCCTTGAGATTTTCCAGGGCGTCCCGGATTTCGCGCAGCAGGCGGTCGGAGGGCTCGGCGGCGGATTTGGCGGCGATGGGCTTCGGATTCAAACGGATCGACCTTGGATGTTCAGACTGGCCACGGCGGGCGGTATCCCCAGTATATCGCCCATCCGGGCCACTGCCAGCCGGACGATATGGCTGCCGGGTGCGGCTCGTATTCAGCTCTCACGACGGTAAAGCCCGTGCCTGGCGATGTAGTCGGCCACCGCATCGGGCACCCAGCCCGCCAGCGTCAGACCATCGGCACGACGCTGCCGCACATCGCTGGAAGATTGCGGCCAGTCACCGGGCGCCAGTTCTAACACCAGCCCGGCCGGCTGTTGGTGCAGGCGCGCCGGCTCGCGGCACTGGCGCCCGGCTATTTCGGCCTCCAGCGTTGCCGGCCTTGGCGCCGGGTGTGGCCGGCTGGCGACCACGATATGCGCCAGCCCGAACAGTTCGCGCCAGCGCTGCCAGCCCGGCAATCCGGCAAACGCATCGGCACCGACGATCATCGCCAGCGGCGCCTGCGGGCCGCGCTCGACACGCAGCTCGGCCAAGGTGTCAACGGTGAAACTGGGACCGTTGCGTTGCAGTTCGCGCGTGTCGATGCGCAACCGCGGCTGGTGCGCGATTGCCAGATCCAGCATCGCCACCCGCTGCGCAGCATTGGCATGTGCCGGTGCGCGGTGGCGCGGGTCGCCGGTTGGCACCAATGCGATGTCCGCATCCAGCACATCGCGCGCGTGGCAGGCCACGGCCAGATGACCGCAATGCACCGGATCGAACGCACCGCCGTAGATCGCGTACAGCGCCACGCGCTCAGTCCCGCAATGCGCGTGGTGCGGCGATGCCGGCGACCAAGCGCTCCATCTCCACCCAGGCATCGCCCTCGCCGCGGCCCTTGGAAATGCGCTCGACGCGCGCACAGGCGGCCAGCAGGCGCTCGAAATCCGGCAGCCGGCCGCGCCCCAGCGCACGCTTGAAGGCGGCTTCCTTGCTTTGCCACAGGCCGGCCTTCTGCATCGCCTGCGCCAGATTGCCACCGCGCGCCTGGGTGGTGGCCAGTTTCACCAGGATCATCAATTGCGAAGACATCCACGGCACCAACGCCGGCACCTGCGTGCCCTCGCCACGCAGCCCGGCCAGGATGCGCAGGGCGTGGGTGGCATCGCCGGCCAGCGCCGCCTCGACCAGACCAAACACGTCATAGCGTGCGCTGTCGGCCACCATCGCCTGCATCGTGGCAGCGTCCAGCGTGGCGCCCGGACACAGCAGGGCCAGCTTGTCGATCTCCTGCGCGGCGGCCAGCAGGTTGCCTTCGATCCGTTCGGCCAGCAGCGCGGTGGCCTGACTGTCGGCACGCAGGCCGCGCGCGGCCAGGCGCCGGCCGATCCAGCCCGGCATGTCATTCGGTTTCAGCGGCCACATCGGCACAAACCAGCCGTCCCGGTCCACCGCCTTGACCCAGGCCACTTCATGCGCCCGGCTCCACTGCGCGGCCTGCACCAGCAGCACGGTATCCGGCGCCGGATCCTGCGCGAAGGCGGCCAGCTTTTCGCCGCCCTGCTTGCCCGGCCTGCCGGTCGGCAGACGCACTTCGATCAGCCGGCGCGAGGAGAACAGCGACAGACTGGCGAGGCTGGCGGTCAGCTCACTCCAGTCGAAGCTGTTATCGATCTCGAACACGGTGCGTTCGGCATAACCCTGTTCGCGCGCGCGCTGGCGCACCGCGTCGGAAGTCTCCAGCAGCAGCAACGGCTCGGCGCTGGCCAGCAGCAGCACCGGCGGCAGCGGATCGCGCGCCAGCCGCTGTTCAAGTTGTGCCTGGGTCAGCGCCACCGGAGACTCACGGCGTGGCGACGGCGGCGCTGATGCGGCGCAGGATGGCCTGGGTCATGTCGCGCTCCAGCTCGGCCCGCACCACTTCTTCTTCGCCCGGCGTGCCCTGCGCCTGCAGGGTTTCGAACTGGTAGGCACGCTCCAGCTGGATGTCCTGCTTCGGCACGACGATCTCGCCGTCGGCATCGGTCAACTGCATCGTGACCTCGTAGCGCATGCTGAACTCCTGCACGCGGCCGGTACGCCCGACCGACAGCGGCCAGCGGCTCATCCGGTTGCGCGAGATATCCAGCACCGCGACCGGGCCCTGCGCTGCCTGCGCACGCGCCCCGGCACGTGCCAGCGCGTCCTCCAGATTGCGCTTCAACGGCGAATAGGCGTCGGCCACCTTGACCGTCACGCTCGACAGTTCCGGCGGCAGCTCCACCTCACCGCGCAGCTGGAAGCCGCAGGCGACCAAGAGCATAAGCAGCAGCGCCGCCAGCGCGTTGCGAAGAATCCCGCGTGACATCGTCATGCCTGTGCTCCGGTTGCGGTTTCGGCAAACACCTGTGCCGGCGAAGCGTAACCGGGCAGCGCGGTGATGCGCGATGTCCATTCCTGCAGCGGCGCCGGCAGTTGGGTGAACAGGCCCAGCGCCTGCGCATAGGGCAGCCAGGCGTGGCAGGCGATATCGGCGATGGTGGCGTGTTCCCCGACCAGAAACGGGCGCCGCGCCAGCACCCCGGCCAGATGCTCCAGATCCTTGCCGGCGCGCGCCTGGTACCAATCGGCAACGGCCGGCGGATGGCTGCTGAACTGACGGGCAGCGCAGAAATGGGCCAGGTTCAGGCCGATGCGTTCGGCTTCCCAGTACAGCCATTCACGCACCGCAAGGCGCTGGCTTTCATCGCCTTCCTGCAAGGCACTCTGGCGGCGCGAAAGGTATTCGCAGATAACGTTGGATTGGCAGATCGCCTGGCCATCGATGAGCAGCACCGGCACTTCGCCAAAACGCGCCAGCGCGCGGAACTCGGCCGGGCGCTGCTCGCGCGGGAGGGAAAGATCGACCAGCCGCAACTGGTACGGCATGCCGAGCAGGCGCAGCAGCAGCGCCGCCTTGTAGGCGTAGCCGGACAGCGGCGAGGCGTACAGCACGGCGGTTTCATCCCTGGGCAACACGTTCATCCGGCGCGCGCTCCGTTCACTTGGCCACGATGTTGACGATCTTGCCCGGCACTACGATCACCTTGGCCACGGCCTTGCCTTCCAGATACGACGCCACTGCCGGTTCGGCCAGCGCGGCGGCTTCGGCGTCCTCGCGCGAGGTGCCGACGGCCAGCTCGATCGTGGCGCGCAGCTTGCCGTTGACCTGCACCGCCACGGTCTGCGTGTCGCGCTGCAGCGCGTCCGGATCGACCTTCGGGAAAGGCTGGTCCTCAAGCAGGGTTTCGCCCTGCCCCAGCACCTGCCACAACGCGTGCGCGGCATGTGGGGTGATCGGGTTGAGCAACAGCAGCACGCAGCGCAGTGCCTCGTGTCGCAACGCGCGGCCATTGGCCGAATCGTCGTCGAACTTGCCCAGCGCATTGAGGAATTCCATCACCGCCGCGATCGCGGTGTTGAAGGCCAGGCGGCGGCCGTAGTCGTCGCTGACCTTCTGGATGGTTTCGTGCAACTGGCGGCGCAAGGTCTTCTGCGCAGGGGTCAGCGCGGAAAGATCCAGCGCACCGACCGCACCCTGCGCGGCATGACGGTGCACCTGGGCCCAGAGCCGGCGCAGGAAGCGGCTCATGCCCTCCACCCCGGCCTCGTTCCATTCCAGCGACAGTTCCGGCGGCGCCGCGAACATCGAGAACAGCCGCACCGTATCGGCACCGTACTTCTCGATCATCGATTGCGGATCCACGCCGTTGTTGCGCGACTTGGACATCTTCTCCACGCCGCCGACCGCCACCGGCTTGCCATCGGCGATCAGCGTGGCGCCCGAGATGCGGCCACGTTCGTCGCGCTCGACCACCACCTCGGACGGGTTGAACCAGTCCTTGGAACCATCCGGATTGACCCGGTAGAAGGTCTCGGCCACCACCATGCCCTGGCACAGCAGGTTCAGCGCCGGCTCGTCGCTCTGCACAAAGCCGGTGTCGCGCAACAGCTTGTGATAGAAGCGGAAATACAGCAGGTGCAGGATCGCATGCTCGATGCCGCCGATGTACTGGTCCACCGGCAACCAGTGGTTGGCGCGCGCATCGAGGATGTCGCTGGCGCCCGGACTGGTGTAGCGCGCGTGGTACCAACTGGACTCCATGAAGGTGTCGAAGGTGTCGGTCTCGCGCTCGGCCGCACCGCCGCAACCCGGGCAGGTGGTCTTGCGCCATTGCGGATCGGCCTTGATCGGCGACAGCACGCCGGAAAACGCCACGTCCTCGGGCAGCACCACCGGCAACTGGTCTTCGGGCACCGGCAACGCGCCACATTTTTCGCAATAGATCACCGGGATCGGGCAACCCCAGTAGCGCTGGCGGCTGACGCCCCAGTCGCGCAGGCGGAAATTGACCCGCTTCGCACCCTTTCCTTCCTGCTCGAAGCGCTCGGCCAGCGCGGCGAACGCGGCGGTGAAATCCATGCCGTCGTACTCGCCGGAATTCACCAGGATGCCGTGCTCGGTATAGGCGCCCTGCTCCTGGATCGAGCGTTCGAAACCCTCGATCACGCGCACCGCCTCATCGGTGCTGTAGACATCGACCGGCGCCGATTCACCCAGCGCAGCCTCCATCGGATCATCATTGCGCGCCACATCGCGCTGCACTTCGGCAATCGCTTCGGCCACCGCCGGACTGACCACCACCATCTTGATCGGCAGGTCGTACTTGTGCGCGAATTCCCAATCGCGTTCGTCGTGGCCTGGCACCGCCATCACCGCGCCGGTGCCGTAGCCCATCAGCACGAAGTTCGCGGCCCAGACCGGAATGCGTTCGCCGCTGACCGGATGGATCGCGTAGCGCCCGGTGAAGACGCCGCGCTTGTCCTGGGTTTCCAGATCAGCCGCGGTGGTGCCGCCCTGGCGGCATTCGCCAATGAAATAGCGCAGCTCGTCATAGCCTTCGGCGGCCGCCAGCGCGACCGGATGTTCAGCCGCGACGGACAGGAAGCTGACCCCCATCAAGGTATCCGGGCGCGTGGTGTAGACCCGGATTTCCTCGTCCGAATCTTCCAGCTTGAAGGCGATTTCCAGCCCTTCGGAACGCCCGATCCAGTTGCGCTGCATGGTCTTGACCGAATCCGGCCAGCCCGGCAGCGTGTCCAGCCCGTCCAGCAGTTCCTGCGCGTAATCGGTGATCTTCAGGAACCACTGCGGAATCTCGCGCTTTTCCACCAGCGCGCCGGAACGCCAGCCGCGCCCGTCGATGACCTGTTCGTTGGCCAGCACGGTCTGGTCGACCGGATCCCAGTTCACCACCGAATTCTTGCGGTACGCCAGACCCTTCTTCATCAGGCGCACGAACATGCGCTGCTCGTGCACGTAGTACTCCGGCGTGCAGGTGGTGACCTCGCGCGACCAGTCGTAGACGAAACCCAGGCGCTTGAGCTGGCCGCGCATGTGGTCGATGTTGTCGTAGGTCCAGCGCGCCGGCGGGATGTTGTTCCTGATCGCCGCGTTCTCGGCCGGCAGACCGAAGGCATCCCAGCCCATCGGCTGCAGCACGTTCTTGCCGAGCATGCGCTGGTAGCGGCTGATCACATCGCCGATCGTGTAGTTGCGCACATGCCCCATGTGCATCGAGCCGCTGGGGTACATGAACATCGACAGGCAATAGAACTTCTCCCGGCCATCATCCTCGGTGACCTCGAAGGCGCGGGTATCGGACCAGAACTGCTGCGCGGCGGCTTCAACCGCCTTCGGATCGTAGGTTTCGTGCATGACTGGGAGCGGCAATGGCAATGCGCCAGCGTACCGCAGCGGCGTGATTCAGCTCAATCGGGATGACTTTGGGACGGGGCAAAGATCACGTCCGCACAGACGATTTCGCGCATCACTGACCTGCTTCAACTGAAGGAAAACCAAGGTGACTGAAGGGATGGCGCAGGCCGGATCTTCACTTGCCCCCCGTGGTCCATTGGAGCAGGCGTAGGTCGGATCAAGCCGCGAAGCGGCGGATCCGACACCTCGATGTCGAGCAACCAACCTTCGGCTGCTGAAAAGCAGTTCGCATCTGTGGCGCTTGATCCGACGGCGCGCCCTGGCCGCGATGGGACTTGCCCACGATCTTCATGCATCACATCGCGGGCAAGCCCGCTTCCACGAAAGCAGGTCTTGCTGATTCCTGCAGGTTGGCGTTGAGCGAAGCGGGACCCAAGGGCCGGTGGCCGTGAAGCCACAGACAAACTCACCCCCGCCGCACGGCATGGATACGTTCGATCAATGCGCGTGTGACCGGGTCGGCGGCGGATTTTTGCGGGTCGGCCAAGGCCTGCATCAGGCCGGTGGCCAGGGTTTTGCCCAGTTCCACGCCCCATTGGTCGAAGGGATTGATGCCCCAGACCGTGGCCTGCACGTAGACGCTGTGTTCGTACAGCGCCAGCAGCGCGCCCAGCGCCTCGGGCGTGAGTTCGTCCAGCAGCAGCATGGTCGAGGGACGATTGCCCGGATAGCTCTTCTGCAGATCGTCACTGCGCGCGCCGTTGGCCAGCACCTCGGCCTGTGCCAGCAGGTTCGACAGCAGCGCCTGGCGCTGTTCCGGATAGGCATTGGAAGCACGCACCACGCCGATGAAGTCCATCGGTACGGTGTCGGTACCCTGATGCAGGGCCTGGAAGAAGGAATGCTGCACATCGGTTCCGGCGCCGCCCCAGATCACCGGGCTGGTGCTGCACGCAAGCGCCCGCCCGTCCTGCGTGGCGGACTTGCCCAGACTTTCCATCACCAGTTGCTGCAGATAATCGGGAAGGCGGGCCAGACGCTCGTCGTAGGGCAATACCGCGTGGGTGGCGTAACCCATCGCATCCCGGTTCCAGACCGCGAGCAGGCCGTGGCGGATCGCCAGATTCCGGGCCGCCGGGGTCTGGCGCACATGTGCGTCCATCATCGCCGCACCGGCCAGCAGCTGTTCGAAACGCTCCATGCCCAACGCCGCCGCCACTGAAAAGCCGACCGCCGACCACAGCGAATAGCGCCCGCCGACCCAGTCCCACAGTGGCAGCACATGCGCCGGATCAACCCCGAACTCCACTGCACGCGCGGTGTTGGCGGTAACCGCGTACAAACGCGTCCCGCTGCCAAGCCAATCGCGCAATACGCTTCCGTTGAGCAGGGTTTCCTGCGTGCCGAAGCTCTTGGACACCAGCACGGCGGCAGTGCGCGCCGGATCCAGCCCGCGCAGCACATGCGCCACCGCACTGCCGTCGGCGGTGCTGAGGAAATGCACGCGGAAGCGGCCCGGATCCCGTTCGCGCAGGGCATCCAGCGCCAGCCGTGGGCCGAGATCCGAACCGCCGATGCCGATATTGACGATGTCGGTGACCTGCGAGGCCTCCAGTTTCTCCAGCAGCGCACCCATCTGCCGACGCGTTTGCAACGCCTGCTGGTACGCGGCCTTCGCCGCCGCGCCCGCCCCCAGATCCGAGCGCAGCGCGGTGTGCAGGGCCGGGCGGTTTTCCGAGCGGTTCACTGGCTCGCCATCGAACAGCGCGGCAATCGCGCCTTCCACGCCACGTGATGCTGCGGTTTCCAGCAACGCCGCCGCTGCTGCGGCATCGACCCGCTGGCGTGCAAAACAGGCATGGATCGGGCCGACCTGGAGCGTGGCGGTCTCCAAGCGGGCAGGATCAAGACGGTTCAGCTCGGCGATATCGGCATCGGCCATGCGGGCCGCGTGCGGGGTCAGGCGTTCCAGCCAGTCTTCACTGCGCATGCTCAGAACTCCGCGCCGGACCAGCAGGAAGCGGCGGGATGCGGAAATGGGCGCTTGGGGAAGGACATGACGGCTCCGTTGTGTGGCGAAAAGACAACAGCCTGCTGAGCTGAACGCTCTTCCATGCTAACAAACGCCCGGACGGGCGCTGTGACAACACGGAGGAAACCAATCAAACCACTGATTCCAATGGATATTTCACCAAAAACACGAATCATGCAGGCAAAAAAAACCCCGTCGGGAAGTATCCGACGGGGTGTTAACGGAGTGACGATTACCCAAAAATGCGCCCTGCATTACCTTCCAGTGGTGCGCGGATCGCTGCACTGATCCGGAAGGCGTGGCCAATCTACCACAGCGTTTGCGGAAAAGCTACACCTGCCCTGCCGGCTCTTCGGGGTCGCCCCAATCAGGCATCGAATTCCAGATTGTCGATCAGCCGCGTGCGTCCCAGCCGGGCCGCGATCAGCGCCACCAGTCCATCGCGTTCGCCTTGCTGCGGCGTCGCAAGATCCTGGCTGCGGCGCAGTTGCGCGTAGTCCACATCGAAACCGGCCTCATCCAGATGCGCAACCGCATCCTGCTCGATGGCTGACAGTGGCTGGCCCTGCTGCCAGGCCGAGCGCATCGCCAGCAGGGTGCGGTGAATCTGCGGTGCGATCGCACGCTCTTCCGCCGACAGATACTGGTTGCGCGAACTCAGCGCCAGCCCGTCAGCTTCGCGCTGGATCGCGGCCGGCAGGATCGTGATCGGCAACGACAGTTCGCGCACCATGTACTGGATCACGCGCAACTGCTGGAAATCCTTGCGCCCGAACACCGCCACATCCGGCTCCACCATGTTGAACAGGCGCAACACCACCGTGGCCACGCCATCGAAATGCCCCGGCCGCGCGGCGCCATCCAGCTCGGCGGTCAGACCCGGCACCCGCACCTGCACGCAGTGCCCGGCACCGAACGGATACATCTGCTCCACCGTGGGCAGGAACAGCAGATCGCAGCCCGCCACCACCAGCCCGCGCGCATCGGCTTCCGGAGTGCGTGGATAGCGGGAAAAGTCCTCGTTCGGGCCGAACTGTGTGGGATTGACGAAAACGCTGGTCACCACGCGCTGCGCATGGCGCCGCGCCAGTTCCACCAATGCGAAATGACCGGCGTGCAGATTGCCCATCGTCGGCACGAACGCGATACGTTCGCCGGCAGCGCGCCAGGCGGCGACCTGCTCCCGCAGCGCCTCTATCTTGTCGAACTGCTGCATGGCGTCAATCGAAACCGTGTTCAGGCGCCGGGAAACTGCCATCGGCCACGGCTGCGACAAAGGCCGCGAATGCGTCCTGGATGCTGCCGGCGCCGGCCAGGAAATCCTTGACGAAACGCGGCGTGCGATGCCGCCCGCGCAGGCCCAGCATGTCATGCATCACCAGCACCTGACCGCTGCAGTCGGCACCGGCACCGATGCCGATGGTCGGGATGTCCAGCGCGGCGGTGATTTCACCGGCCAGCGCGCGCGGCACGCATTCGAGCACGAGCAGGTCGGCACCGGCTTCCTGCACCGCCAGCGCGTCGCTGCGCAAGCGCTGCGCGGCCACCGCCTCGCGCCCCTGCACCTTGTAGCCGCCCAGCTTCATCACCGATTGCGGGGTCAGGCCGAGATGGGCGCAGACCGGCACATCGCGTTCGGACAGGAAGCGGATCGTCTCCAGCATCGGTCCGGCGCCTTCCAGCTTGACCATCGCCGCGCCACCTTCGGCCATCAGCCGGCGCGCGGCATCCAGCGCCCGCTCGGGCGTGGCATAGGTCAGGAACGGCAGGTCGGCGATCAGCAGCGCGCGCTGCAATCCGCGTGCGACGTTGCGGCTGTGGTAGACCACGTCGTCCAGCGTCACCGGCAGGGTGCTGTCGTGGCCCTGCACCACCATGCCCAGCGAGTCACCGATCAGCACGGTATCCACGCCGGCGCGGTCCATCGTGATCGCGAAGCTGGCGTCATAGCAGGTCAGCATCGAAATGCGGCGGCCCTCGGCCTTCATCTGGCACAACGCCGGCACCGTCACCGGGGGCGTGCGCGCGGGTTCTGTGGTCATGTCATGGTTCTCCTGAAAGAGGCGCTTCCGGCAGGACTTCAACACCCTGCCGCCCGATGCGCGCCAGTAGTCCGCCGACCGTGCCATGGCGACCCAGTTCCAGCCCGGGCTCAAGCTCGGCCAGCGGCACCAGCACGAACGCACGCTCATGCATGCGCGGGTGTGGAAGCTGCAATTGTGCCGTGTCGCAGCAGGTTTCACCGAACAGCAGCAGATCCAGATCCAGCACGCGCGGGCCCCAGCGTTCGCAGCGCTCGCGCCCGGCCTGTTGTTCGATGCGTAGCAGCACGTCCAGCAAGGCCTGCGGCGAAAGCGTGGTGTGCAACTGCGCCACCGCGTTCACGAAGTGCGGCTGCTCGGTCACGCCCCAGGGCGCGGTGCGGTAATACGAAGACACCCGCTGCAACGTGATGCCCGGCTCGGCGGCCAAAGTGCGCAGCGCCTGATCCAACTGGCGCCGGGGATCCGCCAGATTGCTGCCCAGCCCGATCCAGGCCGATGTGGCGGCCGGACTCATGCGATCGGACTCATTCAGCCGGCACGGCCGGTTTGCGTGAACGGCGACGCCGGCGTGGCGACCGCGTTGCCGCTTCCCCGCTTCCTTCCTGGGCATCGGCAGCCGTGATTTTTTCCGTTGCCTTGGGCTGGCGACGGGCTGGCGTCTTGCCCGGCAGGCTCGCGGCCAACTCATCCGGCGTCATGCCCTGCGCCCGCTGCCACCACAGGTATTCCTCCTGCAATTCCGGCACGGCGCTGGCGCGCAGTTCAAGGAAGTCGAAGGCGGCGCGGAAGCGCGGATGCGCAAGCAGCCGGAACACACGCTTGCGTTGCTGGCGCTGGGAAAAGCGCGACTGCATCCACCAGATCTCATGCATCGGCTGACTGAAACGGCGTGGAATCGCGATGCGGCTGGTCTGGCGCAGCGTTACCCGATCGGCGGCGCGCTGCTCGGCCACGGCCAGATCGTGACCCTGCTGCAACAGCGTTTGCAGATCCTGCGCATAGGCAGGCCACAACAGCGCGGCGAACAGGAAGGCCGGCGTCACGCTGCGATCTTCAGCAATACGCGCATCACTGTTGCGCAACGCCTTCATCACCAGCTCGCGGCACAGGCCGCTGGCATCCAGCTCCAGCGCCGCAGCGGTATCGGGCAGCAGTGCCGGCAGCAGCCGGTAGTGCTCCAGCAGTTCGAATCCACGCGCCCCATGCCCGGCCAGGAACAGCTTCAGCGATTCATCGAACAAGCGCGCATTGGACGCCTCGCCCAACAGCGGCGCCAATTCCGGCACAGGTTTGGCGCTGGCCGGCTCGATGCTGAAATCCAGCTTCGCCGCCAGCCGCACCGCACGCAGCATCCGCACCGGGTCTTCGCGATAACGCCGCTCCGGATCGCCGATCAGGCGCAGCACGCGTGCCATCACGTCGTCGTAGCCGCCGACGTAATCCAGCACTGAAAAGTCGGCGATCGCGTAGTACAAGGCGTTGGCGGTGAAATCACGCCGCACCGCGTCTTCCTCGATGCTGCCGTAGATGTTGTCGCGCACCAGCCGGCCGTTGTCGATCTCACGCTGGCCCGAGCCGTCATCGCTGTTGGAGCGGAAGGTGGCGACCTCGATGATCTCGCTGCCGAACATCACGTGCGCCAGACGGAAGCGCCGGCCGATCAGGCGGCAATTGCGGAACAGCTGCTTGACCTGTTCAGGCGTGGCATCGGTGGCCACGTCGTAGTCCTTGGGCTGCTCGCCCAGCAGCAGGTCGCGCACCGCGCCGCCCACCAGATACGCACCGAAACCGGCTTCATTGAGTCGATACAGAACCCTCAGCGCATTGGGGCTGATGTTCTTGCGGGAGATGCAATGCTGATCGCGCGTGATGGTGCGCAGCGTGGGTGAGCTCGGAGGCACGTGTTCTTCTTGATATAGGAAAAGCCCGATTGCCTGCGGCAAGGGTGACACCTATAATACGCGTTCGGCTTCACGCTGCTCAACGCGCTCCCTTCGTCTAGTGGTCCAGGACATCGCCCTCTCAAGGCGGGAACACGAGTTCGAACCTCGTAGGGAGCGCCACTACACCCTGGATACCGAGTCCCGATGCCCTTCGTCGTCACCGAGAACTGCATCCGTTGCAAATACACGGATTGCGTCGAGGTCTGCCCTGTCGACTGCTTTCATGCCGGCCCGAACTTTCTGGTCATCGATCCGGATGAATGCATCGACTGCACCCTGTGCGAGCCCGAGTGCCCGGCCAACGCGATCTTCCCTGAAGACGACGTGCCGGCCGGCCAGGAGCACTTCATCGCGCTGAACGCGGAGCTTTCCAGGGAATGGCCGGTGCTCAACACCCGCCAGGACCCGCTGCCCGACGCGGCCGAATGGGACGGCAAGCCGGACAAGCTGAAGCATCTGAAGCGCTGAGGCTGGCGATTGCCCCGCATCGGACGGGCGGTTCTACGCACCGAGTTCGTAACCGATACCCGTGTAGAACACGCTCACGCGCCCAACTGCGGATCGATCTCCGCCAATAGCGCGCCCAGCGCATCGCCATTGAGCTTGCGCTTGAAATCAACCTTGACGCCGTGCTGTTCTCTCAGCGCAGAGAAGAACGCTTCCGCACTCGCGATCTTCCAGCGTTCGCGCTCGGGCACGTCCGCGAAGGTGTCGTACCCCTTGGTTTCCACCACAAGGAAAAGGGCGTTCGGCTTGCCTTCTACCTTCAGTACGTAGCCGAAATCAGGGTTGTACTCGCCAAGCGGTGTTGGGATCTTCACGCGTGGCAACTTGGCGAATACCGTGATCGCTGTCCGGCTAGATTCGTCCGTAGTCGTCCTTTCGATCTGGCTATCCACCGGTATCATGGGCGTGTCGTACAACGACTTGTCCAGCACCGCCGGATTGTTGATCGCATGGCTTTCGCTGCCGGCCAGCGCCGCCGGGATCGTATCGAGAAGTCGCCCTTCGCGATCGGTCAACGCAGTCTGCACCCGAATCTCGCGCAGCGCGTAGCTCACTTTGTTGACCACCAGCGCATGGACGGCGCGGATGATCAGATCCCGCAACTGCGCTAGTGCCCGGTTTTCGTTCAGACGGATCATCGCGAATGTCTCCGGGCGCAGGCGGCGCAGGATTTCGGAGACGGTGCGTACCGACAGACGCGTGCTGTTCGCGAGTTCGCGCACGAACCCCACCAAGGTGAATACGGAATAGGAAAGCGTCCTGTAGTCGGCTTCCTCGGTACGCACACCTTCCACACGCTGCACGTCGCGGCTGCGGCTCACGCTGACCGCCAGCGGCTTCACGTCGAGGCTGGCCTCGATGATCGTCACCGCGCTTTCGATCAGGTCAGCACTGTCCAACTTGTAGTGCAGCACCGCATCGCGATTGATGTTTTCCCAGAGCTCGCGGAAATGCTCGAAGCGCTCCGCATTGATCGTCAGCATCGGCGGAGCCAAATTGCGCTTCTCCTTGACCTGTCCGCTGCCCTCGTAATAGCGGTCCAGGTAATCGAGCATGTTGTCCGCACTCTGCTCCGGCAGGTTGGGAACCCCCTTCAGTGCGGCAACGATCACCTCGCGCTGCGCCTGATACTGCGCTCGCTGCCACAGCAAGGTCGCCTGGCCACTGTCGTCGTCCAGTGCGATCAGGCCGATGGCCTCCAACGCGTCCAGCACCTTGTTGGCCTGTCGCGTGCTGGTGGCGACGTTGTAGTCGGCCAGCACCTTGTCGTCGAAGACCGCGGACACGCGCCGCAGGCTGCCGGCGCTGATCTCGCTCTGGATCGCACGGACAAAGTCGCCTTCACTTGCCGGCACCACCACGATCAGATCGTTGATGGCATCGAAAGCAGGGTCTTCACTGCTGATGCGCTCCAGCTGCTGATTCACCGCCAGCCGCAGGCCGCGTCCGATCTGTTGCAGCTTGCTGATGCGGGAGTTGCCCGGTGCCAGTTTGCACAGGGTGAACACGTTCGGGTTGTCCCAGCCTTCCTGCAACGCCCACATCGAGAACACGAAGCGCAGATCGGTATCGAAGGACAGCAGGGATTCCTTTTCCTTTAGGATCAGCCGGATTGCCTCTTCCTCGCCCTTCTCGCTGTGCGAACGGGCGAAGTAGCCCTTGTGCACGCGGCCGATATCGCCTGTGCTGCGCTCCAGATAGGCGCGATACGCGGGGTCCAGATCGTCGCGGCCGAGCATGGCCGCCAGCTGGCTGCGGTAGTGCTGCTCGAACAGCTTGCGCACCGTCGCCGGCCGCTCGCCATCGGGCAGGTACTTGTGGACAGCGTCGATGAAGAACAGCGTCAGCGCCTTGATACCCTGCGCGAACAGCTGTGGTTCGCGTTCAAAATGGTTGGATACCGCGCGCGCAATGAGCTGCGACTGCACCTCCTCGGCCAGCATGCCGTAGCCGATCGGCACTTCCAGCGGCAAGGCCAGGCCATTGGTGAACAGCAGTTCGCGGCGGGTGATCCTTTCCACTACATGGCCATCGAGGAAGGCCAGCCCGGTGGCTTGGCCCAGGTTGCCGCCCTTGTGCAGTGTGACCGTGTCCGGCTTGCCATTCGCTTTGTGGTAGCGCACCGTCGCGCCGCGATCCCTCGCGGTGCCGGTCACCGCAGTCAAGGTGAGGGTTTCGGCCATATCCGCGCCGGTGCCCACGGTGTCCACGGTGATGCCCTTGACCAATCGCTGGCGGAACGCCTCCAGGCTGTCCAGCGTGTAGACCAGGTTGATGTATTCGTCGCGCTTGTAAGTGGCGCCAAACCGCAGCGTCATCAAAGGCTTGAAGTGGGACAGGTACTCCTGTGTACGCGCGCCTTCGAAGCGGTGCGGCTCGTCGATGATCAGCACCGGACGCAGCTGTGCCAGACCTTCCATGTAGCTGCGTGCCTTGCCGAACAAGTTGGCTTCCACCCCACGCCTGTGGATCACGCGACTGTCGCCGGCAAAACTCTGGTAGGTGGACACCATGACGTGGATACCGCGGTTGGCGCCGTGGATGAAACCGGACACCGCCTTGTCCGAGTAATTCACCACGCTGATCTTCTGGTTGTCATACTCGCGGGCGAAGAACGCGGCGGTGGTTTGCAGACTTTTCAGCGTGCCCTGGCGGATGGCGTTGCTGGGCACCAGCACGATGAACTTGGACAACCCGTATCTGCGGTGCAGCCGGTGGATCGTCTCGATGAAGGTGAAGGTCTTGCCGGTGCCGGTTTCCATCAGCACGTCAAGCTGCAGTGCTGGCATGCCGGTGGATGACACCTGCACCTGTCCGGCCTCGATCCGCTGCTCCGCACGCAATCGCTCGATATTGGCGCGCAGCGTCGGCGCCGCATCCAGCGGATTCCAGACCGGATTGGCGAACGCATTGACGGGCGCCGCAAAGTGCACATCGGCAAACACCTGCTCGATCGCGTCCACCGCGTCGGCCTGGTGTTGCAGGCGCAGGTACTGGAATTGCGCGGCCATCGCGTCAGCCCCGCAGCCGCAGCTTGTCTTCGGACATGTCCAGCGTTTCCAGAACCGTCTTCAGGCCCAGCAGCAGGTTGTCGTCGGCCAGCCAGGGCGCGTAGGCACTGATTGCATGGATCGGGCGACCGGCAGCCCTAGCCTCGCGCAGTACATCGCGCAGGCGTTCCACCGGCTGCGGCTGCAGCCAGAACAGCACGTCATCGGCCCGGTACAGCGCGCCGTCCTCCAGCGTTTCCAACTGCGCGGACAGCGGCAGGCCCTCGGCCAGCAGCAGGTTGGCGAGTACCCGCGGTATGAGTTGGGGCTGTGGCGTGGCGATGCGCAGCTGCAGCTCGGCGAGATCGTCCTGCGTGGCCTCGGCCAGCGTGCGTGACAGCACCAGCGCGTCCGGGTCTTCGACCAGCTCGTAGACGCGGAAGCCGGTGTCCAGCTGCGGATGCTCGGCGGCCAGTGCGGCGCCGGCGCGACGGATGCGCTCGGCGGTGATTTCGAAGATGGTGGCGTCCGGCTTGTCCAGCGTTTCCGTCACGAAGGCATGGGCGTCCTTCTGCTTCCTCGGATCGATGGGTTCGGGCAATTGCACGAGGATGAACGTGCGGGTACCACCATCTTCAGCGTTCAGGCGCATCACCGCTTCGGCGGTGGTGCCGGAGCCGGCGAAGAAATCGAGGATGAGGGCTGACTTGTCCTGCGGCGTGGCGTAGCGGATCAGCCTGGCGATCTCGTCGGTGTCTTTCGGGTTGTTGAAGATCTTGCTGCTGCCCATCAAGTCGCGCAGCGCGCGAACGGCTACTTGCGACTGCTTGTAGAAATAGCTGCCGCGAACCTGTGTGGCCAGTTCGTCCTGCTCCTGCTCCTGCTCATCCTCGTCGGAGTCTGGCTCCAATTCTTCAAGAATCGGCCGTATGTGCGCTTTGCGGAAAGGTGGTTCGGAGTGGTCCTCACGGAACGCGACAAGCCCCAGCTTGATCTGGCGCTGCATTTCATCTGAATCCGAGTAAATCCACCCGCGCTCCGGAACTTTGCACGGCAAGCCGGTGACGGGATGCAGAACGTCGTATCGCGGGCCGCCTCCACCGGGCCATGAGATGTCACGGTCGCGCCACGGGCCATGCTTGTCGATGCGCTTGTAGCGGCTCCATTTCTTCGACGGATGACCTTTGGGTAGTGCGGAATACCACGCCTGAATCGCCTGCTCGATGGCCGCGTCGTCTTCGCCATGTTTTGCACGCAGTTCCAGATAGCGATCCCAGATTTCGCGTGCGCCGGGCTTTTCCTCACGCCATACGGTTTTCTCGGCGCGCAGATGGGCCTGCGATTTCGCGTACACCAGCATGTACTCGTGCCCGTTCGAGAAGAATTTGGCGTCGTTCTTGCGACCTTTCTCCCAGATCAGGTTCGACAGGAAGTTCTCGGGCTGAAACACCTCATCGCACAGCAGCTTCAACTGCGCCTGCTCGTTGTCGTCGATGCTGATAAAGATCACGCCATCGTCAGTCAGCAGGTCCTTCGCCAGCAGCAAGCGCGGATACATGAAGCTCAGCCAGCCGCTGTGGGTGCGCGCACCATAGATGTTCTGCACGTATTCCAGCGCGTCGGCGCTGTAGCCCAGCGCCTTCAGGATGTCGGTCTGCCGGGCGCTGAAATCGTCGCGATAGATGAAGGCGTCGCTCTGGGTGTTGTACGGCGGATCGATGTAGATCAGCTTCACCTGCCCGAAATAGCTCTGCCGCAGCAGGCGCAGCGCATCCAGGTTGTCGCCCTTGAGCAGCACGTTGCCGGTGGTGTCCCAGTCCTTGCTGTCAGCGGGCAGCGGCTGCAGGATGCGCTCGGGCGGCACGAAGGCGCTGTGGTAGGCCTCGCGCTTGCCGGCCCAGCGCAGTTCGTAGCCGTCCTCCTCCACCCGCACACCGGCCGGGTTGGCCGGGTCCAGCGCCTGCTGGATGGCCGCAGCGCTGACGGTGATGTGGCCGTGTTCGTCGGTCTGCACGGCGGCAGGAAACAGCTCGCGCAGCAGTTCCAGTTTCTGCGCGGCAGGGCTGGGCATTCCCAGGAAAGGTTTGGCTTGGGGCGCTTTGGTCATGGCGTTCGGCAAATCAGGAGCTTGGTCATGGATGGACGATACATGCCATCGGAGCGATATCGACATGCGCCGCGACGCGGTCCGCGGGTTTCCAATCTGGAATCACCCCTTGCCCTTTAACCGGAAAGGATGGCGCGCAGGGCCGGACAAGAGCGTTGTTTGACGAGCCGCAGGATAAGGCCGCCCCGCCCCCACCTCACCGGCGTGCATAGCGGTGTATGGCCGCAGGAGCACGGCCTTGCCGCTCAAACGCACTGCGCCCCGAAGGGAGAGAGCAGGCGTTCGCTCTCTCAGCCCAAACGCTGGCGCAGCAGGCCCAACAGCTTGCCGCCGGCGCCGGAAGAAAGCTCGCGACCTTCGGTGCTGGCCGCCGCCACGCGCGCGTTTTCGCCTTCTGGCGAAATGCGGATCAGGAAGGTTTCGCCTTCGTAGCTGACGGTGTAGACGGTCAGCAACTGGGAACGCTCGTTGATCGAAACGCCATCGATGCGGCCCAGTGCGATACCAACGCGCTCATACGCGCCAGCGGCGCTGTCGGCCAGGGTGAAGGCCTGGCTCGGGGCCGCTGCCTGTGGCGTTGAAACACCCACTTGCGGCACCTGCAGGCCGGTATCGGAGCGCGGCGCATTCATTTCCGGTGGAATTTCCAGCGGACGCGCTTCCGGGCTCAGTTCGTAGCCGGTCTTGCCGCGCATCCAGCTGCATGCCGGCATCGACAACAGCGCGAACACCACCGCGCCCAGGATCAGGCTTTGCCCGACTTTCGTGTTGCTGTTCATCTGGAAACTCACTTCATCAAAGGTGGGGTCGGCGCCTACTGCGCAGGAGCGTGGCGGGCTTCGAGCCGGGCGATGCGCTCCAGCGTCGCGTGGGCGGCGGCACGGTGGCGCGAGGATAATGGCAGCAACGGCAGGCGCAAACTGTCCTGGCACAGACCAAGCCCGGCCAGTATCGCCTTGACCGGGATCGGATTGGGTTCCAGCGCCATCGCCGCGTACAGCGGCGCCAGCTCGGCATCCAGCGCCTGCGCGGCTTCTGTCTGGCCGGCACGCACCAGATCGCCCATCGCGGTGAACGCGGCCGGCACCACATTGGCCACCACCGAAATCACACCATCGGC
The DNA here is from genome assembly GCF_037478135.1 of Denitratimonas organivorans. Classification (NCBI taxonomy): domain Bacteria; kingdom Pseudomonadati; phylum Pseudomonadota; class Gammaproteobacteria; order Lysobacterales; family Lysobacteraceae; genus Denitratimonas; species Denitratimonas organivorans. The sequence goes on along the minus strand of NZ_JBBHDV010000003.1, from coordinate 170,587 downwards.
ACCGGCCAGTTGCGCGGCACAGGCGGTGCCGTCATCGCCGGTGAACAGCGCGAACTGCGGGCCACGCAGCGGCAGCAGCGCACGGATGCGCTCGATATCGGCCACAGCTTCCTTGATACCGGCGATGTTCGGGTGCGGCGCCAGTGCGGCGACGGTTTCCGGCAGCAGGTCGACGCCGGTGCGCGGCGGCACGTTGTAGAGCACCACCGGGCGCTCGACCGCGTCGGCGACGGCTTCGAAATGCCGCAGCAGGCCGTCCTGCGTGGGCCGGACATAAGGCGGCGTGACCACCAGCAGCGCATCGGCGCCAGCGTCACAGGCGAGGCGACATTGATCAATGGTGCGGGCAGTCCCGGAAAGTCCAGCGCCGGCCACTACCGGCACGCGTCCGCCCACCTGTTCCACCGCTGCACGGATCAGCTCCACGAATTCGGTATCGGACAGCATCGCCGCCTCGCCGGTGGAACCGGCCACGATCAGCCCCTGGATGCCGCCGGCCAGTTGGGCTTCCAACAGCCCGTGCCAAGCCCCCGGATCGAGGGCACCGGATGCGGTGAACGGAGTTGCCAGCGCGGTGATGCTGCCGTGCAATTGCAAAGGGATGGCCGTCGGGAAGGTGGTCGGGGATGTTACTTGCGGGCGCGAAGCACGGGCAAGTATGCTGGCCGGGCGGTTGTCCGCGCTTCAGCGCCACCGCAGCCGATCATCCCCTTGCGCCCTCGCGCGCCCTTGTCGGAATGTCGCCTTGACCGACCCGCAGCAACGCCCCAACACCAACGAAAACTACCTGCTGATCAACGCGTTTGCGACCCACCCGGATTCGCCCCTGCTGGCGATCTCGCGCCGCATCACCGACAGCGGCTGCAACCTGGTGGATGCGCGCCTGTCCACGGTCGGGCGCGATGTCTCGGTGCTGGCGCTGGCGATGGGCTCGTGGGACGCGGTGGCCAAGCTGGAATCCGGCCTGACCCGGCTCGAACGCGAGGACGGCTACCGCCTGGTGTGGTACCGCACCGGACCCAAGCCGCCGCAGAGCAATCTGCTTCCGTACATGGTGGAAGTGATCGCGGCCGACAAGCCCGGCATCCTGTTCCAGCTGGCCGATTTCTTTGATCGCCAGGGCATCACGATCGAAAGCCTGTACAGCTCGCGCTACCGTGCGATGCAGACCGGCGCGAACATGTTCTCGGCACAGCTCACCGTCGGCATCCCGGCCAGCATGCATATCGCGGTGCTGCGCGATGACTTCCTGGAGTTCTGCGACCATCTGAATCTGGACGCGATCCTGGACCCGATGAAATTCTGATCCGACAGGGCACCTTCTGATGACCGATACGCCACAGACGCTTCCCGATCTTTCCTTCACCTTATCCGACGGCAGCCAGGCCAGCTTTTCCGATTACGCCGGGCGCTGGCTGGTGCTGTATTTCTACCCGAAGGACAACACCCCCGGCTGCACCACCGAAGCCGGCGATTTTCGCGATCTTCATGCTGATTTCGAGAAGGCCGGCGCCACGATCCTGGGGGTGTCGCGCGATTCGGTGAAGTCGCACCAGAACTTCATCGCCAAGCAATCGCTGCCGTTCGCATTGATCTCCGATGCCGACGAAGCCGTGTGCAACGCCTTCGGCGTGATCCAGGAAAAGAACATGTACGGGCGCAAGGTGATGGGCATCGTGCGCAGCACCTTCCTGTTCGATCCGCAGCAACGGCTGGTGCAGGCCTGGCCGAAGGTCAAGGTGCCCGGCCACGCGCAGGCGGTGCTCGACGCGCTCAGCGCGCATACTTCCTCCTGACTTCCCTCACGGACAACCCGATGACCTCGAACCGGCGCATCTATGCCCTGGACACCAATGTCCTGATGCACGACCCCACCGCGCTGTTCAAGTTCGAGGAGCACGACGTGTTCCTGCCGATGACGGTGCTGGAGGAACTGGACGCCAACAAGAAGGGCATGTCCGAATCCAGCCGCAACGCGCGCCAGGTCAGCCGCTTCATCAATGAGCTGATCGAAGCCAATGGCGCCGCCCACGTCACCTCCGGCCTGCGCCTGCAACGCCCGCAGGGCCTGCAATTGCGCACCGTGGAGAACATCGGCTCGCTGCTGTTCCAGACGCGCGCGCCGGACACCACGCGCAACTTCGGCAAGGTCGCCCCGGACAACCAGATCCTGACAGCGATCCTGGCGCTGCGTGATGAACACCCCGGGCGCGAAGTCGTGCTGGTGTCCAAGGACATCAACCTGCGGATCAAGGCGCACATCGCCGATCTGCCGGCCGAGGACTACGAGAACGACCGCGCGCTGGACGATTTCAACCTGCTCTACACCGGCGCCAGCGCACTGCCGGAAGGTTTCTGGGACAAGCACGGGCAGGAGCTGCGTTCCTGGACCGAACGCGGCCACACCTTCTACGAGGTCACCCGCCAGCCGGACGAACCTTGGCACCCCAACCAGTTCCTCTACCTGCCCGGCGACGAAGGGCTGGAAGTGCGCGTGGCGCGCATCGACGGCGATCAGGCGACACTTCAGGTCATCAACGATTTCCACAGCCACGGCCACCAGGTCTGGGGCATCAGCGCGCGCAACCGCGAGCAGAACTTCGCGCTCAACGCACTGATGGATCCGGACGTGGACTTCGTCACGCTGCTGGGTACCGCCGGCACCGGCAAGACCCTGCTGGCGCTGGCCGCCGGCCTGGCGCAGACGATGGACCAGCAGATCTACCGCGAGATCATCATGACCCGCGCCACGGTCAACGTCGGCGAGGACATCGGCTTCCTGCCCGGCACCGAGGAGGAAAAGATGACGCCGTGGATGGGCGCGCTGACCGACAACCTCGAAGTGTTGACCCAGACTCCGCAGGAAGGCGGCGCCTGGGGCCGCGCCGCGACCAACGATCTGCTCGCCAGCCGGATCAAGATCCGCGCCATGAACTTCATGCGCGGCCGCACCTTCCTGAACCGCTACGTCATCATCGACGAGGCCCAGAATCTGTCGCCCAAGCAGATGAAGACGCTGCTGACCCGCGCCGGCCCCGGCACCAAGATGGTGTGCCTGGGCAACGTCGAACAGATCGACACGCCGTATCTGACCGAAACCACCTCCGGGCTGACCTACGCGGTGGATCGCTTCAAGCACTGGCCGCACAGCGCGCATATCACGCTGCGCCGTGGCGAACGCTCCCGCCTGGCGGATTTCGCCTCCGAAGCGCTGTAAGCGACGGGTCTTCTCCTGACCTGATCGAGGGCCGGCACCGGAAGGCACCGGCCCTCGTTCTTCGCATCCGCCACATTTCGCCCTGCCTGCCCCGGCATTGGCGCTGCGGAACGCGTACGCGGGGCAGCGGATGCCAGCAGCACCATGATTTGCATGCCGCTGCGGGATAGCCGGACACGCCACACCATCACACTCGACACGGCTGACTTCCGGCACACATCCGGCCATCTATGGCGTGTTATCTTATAACAGTTAAGTTATCTTATAACACTCTCTGTTCCCGCCCGAATCCGGAATTCCCATGTCGCATCGCCTCCATCCCCTGAGCCTGGCCGTTTCCCTGTCGCTGTGCTGCGCCGTCACGGCCACTGCCGCCCACGGCAGCGCCGATGCCCTTTCCGATACGGCACTGGACGCCGCCGACCCGGCCCGCCTGAGCACCATCGTGGTCTCGGCGCTGGGCGTGGGCGAAGATGAAACCCAGGTCGCCGCGCCGTTCAGCCTCGTCGAAGGCGAAGCCATCCTGCAAAAGGGTGAAGGCACACTCGGCGATGCGCTCAACGGCCTGCCCGGCGTGCACTCGGATACCTTCGGCGGCGGCGCCAGCCGTCCGGTGATCCGCGGCCAGGGTGCACCGCGCGTGAAAGTGCTCAGCGATGGCGCTTCGCTGCTGGATGCCTCGGACATCTCGCCCGACCACGCCGTCAGCGCTGATCCGCTGTTGCTGCAGCGGGTCGAAGTACTGCGCGGCCCGGCCACGCTGCTGTATGGCAGCGGCGCGGTCGGCGGCGTGGTGAACCTGCTGGACAACAAGATCCCTTCCGAACTGCCCGACGACGGCTTTGACGGTATCGTCACGATCCGTGGCAACACCGTAGCCAACGAAAAGGCCGGCGCCGCCGCGCTGACCAGCGGCATCGGCCGCAATCTGGCGCTGCATGCCGAATTCTCAACCCACGAAACCGACGACTATCGCGCCCCTCGCTGGCAGGAGCGGCGTGTGGACGGCAGTTTTTCGGATTCCACCAATGCCGCGTTCGGCCTGTCCTGGATCACCGATACCGGCTACATCGGCCTGGCCTATTCGATCCGTGACGATGACTACGGCCTGCCCGGCCACAGCCACGAATACGAGGACTGCCACCCGCACGGCGCCAGCCTGCACTGCGGCGGTCACGGCCATGATCACGACCACGGACATGACCATGACCACGATCATGGGCACGAACATGAGCACGGCGATGTGCCCGTCATCGATCTGGAAAGCAAGCGCTTTGACCTGCGCGGCGAGGTCAACGATCCGTTCATCGGCATCCGCCGCATCCGCTTCCGCGCCAGCCATACCGACTATTTTCACCACGAGATCGACCACGGCCAGATCGCCACCACGTTCCGCAACACCGGCCACGAGGAGCGCATCGAAGTGCAACACGAGCCGCTACGCAACTGGTCCGGCATCTTCGGCATCCAGCATTCGGATACCCGTTTCAGTGCCGATGGCGTCGAAGCCTTCCTGCCGACGGTGGACACGCGCAACACCGGCCTGTTCCTGGTCGAGCATCTGGATCTGAGCGAGCAATGGCATTTCGAAGCCGGTACCCGGCACGAATGGCTCAAGCACGACCCGCGCAATGATCCGCGCGCGCGGCCCGCTTACGACGAATCGGCCACATCATTCTCCGGCGCCGCGATCTGGAGCTTCGCGCCGGACACCTCGCTGAGCCTGTCGCTGGCGCGTTCCGAACGCCTGCCGCATGCGCAGGAGCTGTACGCGCGCGGCATCCATCTGGCCACCAACACCTGGGAATGCGGCCTGCTACCGCATGCCCTCACCTGCGGTGGCGCCGACAACGATGCCGCGCTGACCACCGAAACCTCGCGCAATGCCGAGCTGACGCTGCGCCGCACCACCGGTCCGCTGACCTACAGCGTGGGCGCCTTCATCAACCACATGGATGACTACATCCATGCCCGCACGCTGGATCAGCACGAGGACTTCCGCCTGATCAAGTACAGCCAGCGCGATGCCAGATTCACCGGCCTGGAGGCCGAAATCGGCTACCAGTTCTCCGAACAGGTCAGCGGCGCGCTGTTCACCGACCAGGTACGGGCCAAGTTCGACGATGACGGCAGCTACCTGCCGCGCATTCCGGCCTCGCGCCTGGGTGGGCGCTTGAATGCCGACTGGGGCGCGTTCGGTGGCGAGGTCGAGTATTACGCCGTGGCCGCGCAGGAACGTATCGCCGACTACGAAACCCGCACCCCGGCCTACAACATGTTGAACCTGAGCCTGCGCTACTCGTTCGGAAGTGAAAAGCAGGCCAGCCTCTTCCTGCGCGGCAGCAACCTGCTGGACGAGGAAATCTGGAACCACGCCTCGTTCCTGGCCGATGTGGTGCCGCTGCCCGGCCGCAACTTCTCGATGGGCCTGAGTTACCGTTTCTGAGCAGCGCACATCTGGGTAACCGGATCGCGGGCAAGTCCGCTTTTACGAAAGCCGGGCTTCCCCCGCTTTCCGGGTTGGCGAGCGCACCACACTCCGGTGCTTCCCGGGGTTGGGATTCGCGTTCGCTCACCGCCAACCTATGAAGTGATCGCGGCGGGATGCAGGTGGGGCCGAGCACTGATTTTCCGACGCCATAACGCCGCGTGGCCGCACAGGGCGGCCACGCGGGAAACAGATTCGTGCAGTGATGCGTCAGCTCACGGACGGCGTGCCAGCTCGGCGTCGTCGCGCACCTTCGGAATCAGGTCTTCCTTGCTCGCGCCCATCCAGTACAGCAGCGGACAGGCGATGAAGATCGAGGACAAGGTGCCGACGACGATGCCGAACATCTGCGATTCGGCCATGCCCTTCAGCGAGTCGCCGCCGTACAGGTACAGCGCCAACACCGTCAGCAGCGCCACCACCGAGGTGATCACGGTACGCGACAGGGTCTGGTTGACCGAGCGGTTGAGGATCTCGGCTGTGTTCAGCTTGTGCAGCGATTTGAAGTTCTCGCGCACGCGGTCGAACACCACGATGGTGTCGTTGATCGAGTACCCCATCACCGACATCACGCCGGCCATCACGGTCAGGTCGAACTCGCGCTGGCTCAGTGCGAACAGGCCGGTGGTGGCGATCAGGTCGAACGCGGTGGTGACGATGGCCGCGACCGCGAACTTCCACTCGAATCGCATCGAGATGTAGATCACGAAGCCCAGCATCACGAACACCGATGCCAGAATGCCGTTCTGCGCCAGCTCCTTGCCGACCTGCGGCCCGACGAAGTCGCTGCGCACCAGCGTGGCCGGGTTTTCCGGCGTGCTCAATGTGGTCAGCACCGCATCACCGGTCTGGGTGATGTTGGCCGCGTCCTCGCTGGACTGGAGCCGGACCATCACGTCCATTTCCGAACCGAAGGCCTGCACCACGGCACCGGCATATCCGGCGGCATCGAGCTTGTCGCGCAGTTCGTCCAGATCGGCCGGGTGCTCGAAGGTCAACTCGGCCACGGTGCCGCCGGTGAAGTCCAGCGCATAGTTCAGTCCCTTCGTGCCGAGCAGCACGAAGGTGCCGACCAGCATGAAGATGGCGAGCGCCATCGCCACATGGCGCAGACGCAGGAAATTGATGTTGCTGTCGATGGGAATGATGTTCACGTCGGTCGCCTCCCGTCAGACCAGTACGCGCTTGATCTTGCGGCGGCCGCCGTAGATCAGGGTGGCGACACCGCGCGACACGGAGACGGCGGTGTAGATCGAAGTCAGGATGCCCAGGCACAGCGTCACGGCGAAGCCCTTGACCGGGCCGGTACCGAAGGCGAACAGCGCCACGCCGGCCAGCAGTGCAGTGACGTTGGCGTCCCAGATCGTGCCGGAAGCCTTGTCGTAGCCTTCGGCGATGGCCGCTTGCGGAGGCAATCCTCGTCGCAATTCCTCGCGTATGCGTTCGTTGATCAGCACGTTGGCGTCGACCGACAGGCCCACCGTCAACGCGATGCCGGCCAGGCCAGGCAAGGTCAACGTGGCACCGATCAGCGACATCGCCGCAACCACCAGCAGCAGGTTGAACATCAGCGCGATGTTGGTAACGATGCCGAACATCTTGTAGTAGAAGATGAAGAAGACCAGCACGAAGATGAAGGCGTAGCTCACCGCCGTCCAACCGCGTTCGATGTTCTCCTTGCCCAGGCTCGGGCCGATGATGCGCTCTTCCACGATGTCCACCGGCGCGGCCAGCGAACCGGCGCGCAACAGCAGCGCCAGTTCCGCCGCCTCGCTGGAACTGCCCAGTCCGGTGGTCTGGAACTTGCGGCCGAACACGCCGTTGATGCGTGCGTAATTGATGACTTCCTCGGTCACGCGCGTGGTGCGGATTTCCTCACCGTCCACGATGCGGCTTTCGGGCAGGCGCTCGATGTAGACCACGCCCATGAAGCGGCCGACGTTGTCGCGGGTGAACTCGTTCATGCGCGCGCCGGCGGCCGCGTTGAGCGTCACCGACACCATCGGCGAGCCGGACTGCGGATCAAAGCCCGAACGGGCGTCCACCAGCTGGTCGCCGGACGCGATGATGCGGCGCGACAGCAGGATCGGACGATTGGTGCCGCGCTCGTAGTACAGCCGCGCATCGGACGGAATACGGCCGGACTGGGCCGCATCGAAGGCATTGCCATCGACCGCAGCGCGGTATTCCAGCGTCGCGGTGGCGCCAAGGATCTTCTTGGCCTGGGCGGTGTCCTGCACGCCGGGCAGCTGCACCACGATACGGTTGGTGCCCTGGCGCTGCACCACCGGATCGGCCACGCCCAGCTCGTTGATACGGTTGCGCAGCGTACCGATGTTCTGTTCGACGGCGTTGTCGATGATGGTCTTGAGTTCGGTCTCGCGCAGTTGCGCCATCAGCACGCCGGGTTCGCTGCCATCCTCGATCAGCAGCTGCGGCACTTCCCGCCCGATCAGGCCGGCCACGGCGTTGCGGTCGGAGGCCTCGCGCAGGCGGATCAGGATGCCATTGGCAGTGCGATCCACCGCCGAGTAGCCGATACGGTTGTCACGCAACAGCGCGCGGATGTCGTCAACGAAACCGACTTCACGGGTTTCCAGCGCGGCCTTCTGGTCCACTTCCATCAGGAAGTGCACGCCACCTTGCAGGTCCAGACCCAGCAGCATCGGGTCGGCACCGATGCGGGTCAGCCAGTCCGGCACGGTGGAAGCCAGGTTCAGCGCCACCACATAACCCTGCCCGACTTCACCACGGATGGTGTCGGCGGCGCGGATCTGGGTGTTGGGGTCGGCCAGGCGCACCAGCAGGTTGTTGTTGTCGAACTCGATCGCCTTGAACTCGATCTGGCTGCGTTCGAGCACCCCATGCACCCGCTCCTTCAGCGCTTCGTCCACGACCCCGCCACGGGTGGCGCTGATCTGGACGGCAGTGTCCTGCGGGAACAGGTTGGGCAACGAGTAGATCGTGGCGATGATCAGGACCAGCACCGCCACCACATATTTCCAGCGTGCGTATTCGAGCATGCGAGCTACACCAGGGAACGGAGCCAACCGGGGCGGCTACCGCCCCGGGGCTCGGAAACGGAAGGGAATGGCGTTCAGGACGCCTTGAGCGTGCCCTTGGGCAGGACAGCGGCGATCGCGTTCTTCTGCACGCGGATGACGACCTTGTCGGCGATCTCGATCGCCAGGAAGCTGTCGCCGACCTCGTCCACGCGGCCCAGAATGCCGCCGTTGGTGACCACTTCATCACCCTTGGCGATGGCCGCGACCATGTTGCGGTGATCCTTGGCACGCTTCATCTGCGGACGGATCACGAAGAAGAAGAACACCGCCACGAACACCAGCATCATGACCAGCGGCGACCACGGCGACTGCGGCGCCGCTCCGGCGGCCTGGGCGTAGGCGGAAGAAATCAGGAAATCCATCGGCAAGCTCGCTCTGTATCCGGGAAATGCGGGCCGGTCGCCCGCGCAGACCGCGCATTATGCCATGCACGAAGTCCCTGTATGGGTGTGGTCGCAGATGAACACAAGGGCAATCGGCGGTCTTTTTCCCGCCCGTTCCGGCGTGCCGGGCAGTATTACCGCAGGCCCGCAGCCGGCCTGCAGCTCGACACACCGGCGCCGGGGCGGGATCATCGGGCGCCGCCACTGCCGTCCCGTGGAGCCCGAACATGATGACCGATTCCGCCTTCGACATCTGCCTGATCAATGCCCGTCTCGCCACACTTGATGGCGATGCCGGCTACGGCCTGATCGACGATGGCGCCATCGCCTGTCGCTACGGAATGATCGTCTTCGCCGGCCCGATGAGTGCACTGCCGCCGCATGCGCTGGATGCCGACCAGGTGCTGGACTGCGGCGGCGCACTGGTGACCCCGGCACTGATCGACTGCCATACCCATCTGGTGTTCGGCGGCAACCGCGCCGGTGAATTCGAGCAGCGCCTTGAAGGTGTCAGCTACGAGGACATCGCGCGTGCCGGCGGCGGCATCGCCTCCAGCGTGCGTGCCACCCGCGCCGCCAGCGAGGACGAACTGCTGGCATCGGCCCTGCCCCGCGCCCGTGCGCTGATGCGTGATGGCGTGGCCACGCTGGAAATCAAATCCGGCTACGGCCTGGAGCACGACACCGAACTGCGCATGCTGCGCGTGGCGCGCCGGCTGGGCCAGGTGCTGGGAATCACGGTGAAGACCACCTTCCTGGCCGCGCATGCACTGCCGCCCGAATACGCCGACCGCCCCGACGACTACATCACTTTCATCTGCAACGAACTGCTGCCCGACGCTGCTGCGCAAGGGTTGGTGGATGCGGTGGATGCGTTCTGCGAGCGCATCGCCTTCACCCCGGAACAGACCGCGCGCGTGTTCGAAACCGCGCGTGCGCTCGGCTTGCCGGTGAAACTGCATGCCGACCAGCTCAGCGACTCGGGCGGCGGCGCGCTGGCGGCGCTCTTCGACGGGCTTTCCGCCGACCATGTCGAACACACCAGCCAGGCCAGCGTGGAAGCCATGGCGCAGCGCGGCACCGTGGCGGTGCTGCTGCCCGGCGCCTTCCTGTGCCTGCGCGAAACGAAATTGCCGCCGATCGAGGCCTTCCGCCGCCATCGCGTACCGATGGCGGTGGCCACCGATGCCAACCCCGGCACCTCGCCGTTGCTGAGCCTGCGTCTGGCGATGGCGCTGGCCTGCATCCAGTTCCGCCTGACTCCGGAAGAAGCCCTGCGTGGCGCCACCTGCCACGCCGCCCGCGCCCTCGGTTTGAATGATCGCGGTCGCCTTGTTGCCGGCCAGCGCGCGGATCTTGCGCTCTGGCAGGTCCACGAACCGGCCGAACTTTGCTATTGGCTTGCTGGTGATCTGTTGAAGCAATTGGTGATCGCCGGCCACCCTCTTGGCTGAATCCATCAGCCAGCGACTGCCATGCCCTGACCCGCAAAACAGAACGCCCCGCGATGCGGGGCGTTGCAGGCGACCATCGAAGGCCGGTTCAGGCCCGTTTGCGGGCTGCCGTCTTCTTTGCCACGGCTGTCTTCGGAGTAGCCGCTTCCGGGCTCACGCTGGACGCGCGGCGCGGACGGGTCTTGCCATAGCTGGAGTTGTAGCGCTTGCCCTTGGTGGTTCGCTTGTCACCCTTGCCCATGTGGTTCTCCTTGAGTTGAGCCAATCGTTTGCCAGTGCATCAAACGCACGGGCGCTTAGGTTAACACCACGATCCGCCGCAGCCCTTTGGTCTGCCACGGCCGGGCCGGAGTCTGCCGGGGCCGGCTACGCCGCACCGGACGGCAGTGCCACCCGGTGACTCAAACGGAAGTTCAGGAAGTGCGCAGCCGCGATCATCAGACCGCCGCCCACCATCATCACCGCATGCCAGGCCGAGTGATCGTGCAGCGCGGTGAAGCTGTTGGCCCAGACCAGCGCCAGTCCCGGCAGCAGCAAGGCCCAGGCACCGAAAGCGCGGTGACGGCGATAACCCAGCGCCAGCGTGGTCACGCCCAGCACGGTGGCGAACACCACGAACGCCTGATCGATATCGACCAGATCCAGCGCCCCCAGCCCGAGCATCGGCAGCAGCGCCAGCACCAGCGGCAACAACGCGCAATGCACTGCGCACACCAGCGAGGCCCACATGCCGATGCGGTCACCGGTGTGCTGGAGTCGTTGCGCCTGTGCGGAGGGGCGGATTGCTGCCATGGGAAGGAATGTCTGGGCCAGATTGAAACACTATAACATGCCCTTTCACGATTCCCGACAGATTCCTGCCTTCAGCCTCTACCGCACGCCGCAATCCAGGCCGACGCGCGCCTCAGCCCGTTGCCGGCAGCAGCGGCGGCCGGCTCGGAAACGCATGCCGCAGGATGCGCCACACCACCTGTCCGAACTGGCGCGGCAGCGAACCGGTGTTGTAATGCTGGCCGTAGCGGGCACAGATTTCCCGCACCTCGCGCGCCATCGCCGCGTAGCGGTTGGCCGGCACGTCGGGATAGAAATGGTGTTCGATCTGATAGCTCAGATTGCCGGTGAACAGGTCCAGCCAGCGCCCGCCGCTGAGATTGGAGGAGCCGCGCAGCTGGCGCAGATACCAGTGCCCGCGGCTTTCGTTGCGGATGCATTCCTTCGGGAAGGTTTCCGCATCGGCGGTGAAGTGGCCGCAGAAGATCACCACATAGGTCCAGACATTGCGGATCACATTGGCCGCCATGTTGCCCAGCAGCACCGGCAGGAAGAACGGCCCGGCCAGCAGCGGGAACAGCAGGTAGTCCTTGCCCAGCTTGCGCCCGGCCTTGAGCAGCACCGGCCGCGCCTGGCGGACCAGCTTCGCCGTCGTGGTGCGGCCGGCCAGCCAGCGCCCGAGCTTGAGGTTCTGGATCGCCACGCCCCACTGGAACACCAGCGCGAACACCACCGCGATCAGCGGCTGGAACAGGTAGAACGGGCGCCAGCGCTGTTCCGGGAAGATGCGCAGCAGGCCGTAACCGATGTCATCGTCCAGCCCGCGCACATTGGTATAGGTGTGGTGGCGGAAATTGTGTGTCTCGCGCCAGTTCTGGCTGGTGGCGACGATGTCCCATTCGTAGCTGCGCCCTTGCAACTGCGGGTCGCCCATCCAGTCGTACTGGCCGTGGATCACGTTGTGCCCCACTTCCATGTTTTCCAGGATCTTTGAGGCCGCCAGCAGCAGCACGCCGATGCTCCACGCCGGCCACAGCAGCGTCGGCACGAAGGCACCGACGAACAGCAGCGCACGGCCACCGAGCGCACACCAGCGCACTGCGGCGATCACGCGCCGGATGTAGTTGGCATCGTGCTGGCCGAGGCTGGCGACGGTGCGATGGCGAAGATCGTCCAGTTCCTGTCCGAAACGGGCGAGTTCTTCGGGGCCGAGTGCCCGGCTGCGGTTGCTCATCGGAATCACTTTCACAGGTCGAGGACCAGATCGCTGCCGGCACGGTTGATGCACAGGCGCAACGCCGGTACGGGTTCGGATTCGGTTTGTCCAGTGTGGACATCGTGGGTCAGGCCGGAGCGCTTGCCGCAGGCACAGCTGTTGCAGATGCCCATGCGGCAGCCGGAGTCGGGCCGGATGCCGGCCGCTTCCAGTGCCGCCAGCAAGGTCTGGCCACGCGGCAGACGCAAGGTCAGTCCACGCCGCGCCAGGGTCACGTCGACTTCGCCATCGGCCGCCTCGGCAAGGACCGGCGGAGTGAAGGCTTCCGCCTGGAACGATGCGGCCACCGGCTCCAACAGGGTCTGTGCGGTCTGGATGAAACCCGCCGGGCCGCAGGCCATGACCGGCCGCCCCGACACATCGCCCACCAGCTGTTGCAGCAGCGCGGCATCGAGCCGGCCATGGGCGATGGTGTCATCGGTCACCTGCTCGCGCGTGGTGACGTGGTGCACATGCAGTCCAGGGTGCACCGCCGCCAGTTCGCGTAATTCCTGCTCAAACCACAGATCGCTGCGGCGCTGCGCCCAATGCACCAGATCCAGCCGCGGCGGCATGCCGCGTTCGGCCAGCGCCTGGATCAGGCTGTAAAGCGGGGTGATGCCGCTGCCGGCAGCCAGCATCAGCCAGTGCCCATGCGGTTCCTTCGACGTGTTCATTTGGCCGAATGCCGTGCCCAGTTCCAGCACATCGCCCACGCGCACGCGCTCGCACAGGTGGCGGCTGACGCGGCCGTCTTCGACCGCCTTGACGCTGATCGTCATGCGGCCGTCTTCCAGACTGTGCGGGCTGTAGCAACGGGTCAGGCGGCGACCGTCGATTTCCACGGTCAGATTGATGTGCTGGCCGGGCTGCGGACGCGGGCAATGGCGGTTGCAGCGCAGCACCAGGGTCACGGCACCGGGGCCGGGCTGATGGCGTGCAATCACGCGCGCCAATGGCCGCTGCCACGACCAGAGGCGATTGAAGCGGGACACCCAGAAGTCGAAAACCGCCGGAGAAACCAGCAGGTCTGCGACAGGGCGAAAGGCACGGCGGAGCAGGCCGCCGGAGGTCTGTGAATCGGGCATGCGCGGCACGATACCGACCGGATATGCAGTTGTCTATACGGTTGTATATTTTTATATATCGGCGCGTCAGGCAGCGCCTGTCCGGTGCGCGGAGCACGCCACGGGCGACGCCGGCAGGCCGATGGTAGGATGCCGCAGCATCCCGGCTTCCTTTCCAGATTCCATTCCGTGCCCGAGCCCTCCCTGCCCGCCGGCCCTGGCCGCAGACCCACGATCACCCGCGAAGATCTGATCGCTGCCGCGCTGGCACTGCTCGGACCGCACCGCAGTGTGTCCACGCTGAGCCTGCGCGAAGTCGCGCGCGCCGCGCAGATCGCGCCGAACAGTTTCTACCGCCATTTCCGCGACATCGACGAACTGGCCGTGGCGATGATCGAACGCGCCGGCAGTTCGCTGCGCACCATCATCGGCCAGGCCCGCCACCGTGCCAGCCCGGAACGCAGCGTGGTGCGCAGTTCGGTCGAAACCTTCTTCGAGCAACTGCGCGCCGACGACAAGCTGCTGCATCTGCTGCTGCGCGAAGGCACGGCCGGTTCACAGGCCTTCAAGCAGGCGGTCGAGGACCAGCTGTGCTTCTTCGAAGAAGAACTCTGCGTGGATCTGGTGCGGCTGGCGGCGGCTTCGAACCTGCCGCTGCACGAGCCGGCGCTGGTGGCGCGCGCGATCACGCGGCTGGTGTTTGCGGTCGGCACGATCGCGATGGACCTGCCGCCGGCACGCGATCAGGAACTGATCAGCGAGCTGACCACGATGGTGCGGATGATCGTCAACGGCTCACGCTCGATGATGGGCGCAGCGGAAGGTTGAAGCTGGGAAATCGGGATTGTGAAGTTTGGGACGCGGAAGATTGCTCCCTCTCCCCTGCTTGCCGGGGAGAGGGCTGGGGTGAGGGGGCTTTTCACGGCAGCAACAAGCCAATGCACTCGGCGCCCGCCCCACTCCCAAAGAGAGACTGTTGCTTGTAAACACCCTCATTGACTGAAGCCAGCAATCAGCCGTCGTCGAGTTCGTCTTCCAGTTCATCATCAAGTGCACGCGCGTCCGGATCGTCGTCGTAGCGCGGTCCGTCCTCGTCCACGACACCCGGATTGCCGCGCTCGGCCTGGCGCACGACTTCCTGTTCGCTGGCCTCCTCGCCAACATGGAACACCGCGAAGCCCGGCAACACCACCTGGTTGCGCGCCATGCCGATCACGTGCCCGCGCACCGGCGACACCAGTTCGCGCTCGATATTGTTGATCGGGTCGATCACCACGCCCATCACCTGCCCGGGCTCGACCGCCTCGCCCAGTTCGACATGACCCAGCAGCAGGCCGCCGGCATCGGCCCGCACCCAGGTCGATTCGTAGAAGATCGGCTGCGGTTCGTCCCAGGCCGGCAGGTGGCGGGTCATGCCAAGCTTGTGCATCAGGGTGTGGATGGCCTGCTCGCCGTGTTCGATTTCCTCCGGCTCCAGTTCGCCCGGGCCACCAACTTCAAACGTCACCGCCGGGATGCCGGCCAGGCTGGCGGCGGTACGCAGCATGCCGCGCGAGCCGCGACTGTGCAGCACCGTGGTGGCACCGAAACCGCGGGTGAATTCGCGCACATCCTCACGGCTCAGGTCGGCGCGCACCTGCGGCAGGTTGCGCCGGTCGAACGAGCCGGTATGCAGATCCACCAGCGCATCGCAGTGACTCATCACTTCGGTGAAAAAGCTGTGCGCGATACGCGAGGCGATACTGCCGTAGCGGCTGCCGGGGAAAAAGCGGTTCAGGTCGCGCCGATCCGGCAAGTAGCGGGAATTGCGCGAGAAACCGAACAGGTTCACGATCGGCACCGCCACCAGGGTGCCGCCCAGATCACCGGGCTCGACCTCGTTGACCACGCGTCGCGCGATCTCGACTCCGTTCAGCTCATCGCCGTGCACGCCGGCGGTCAGGCACAGCACCGGGCCAGGGCGCACCCCGTGCACCACCACCACCGGGCTGACCACTTCGCCACCGGAAAAGCTCATGCCGGCGTTCCACTCCAACCGCGCACGCTTGCCCGGCAACACACTGGCACCAAGAATCTCGAACGGCCCCACCAGCACCGGGCCGATGAAGTGCGCCGAAGCCGGATCGCCAGCCGGAACCAGCGCCGGCGGCCCAACAAATCCTGTTTCCCCGTGGGTGGCATCGCCGTTGCCGGCGTCGGTGCCGTCCTGCGCCTGCGCCAACGGCAGGCAGAAGGCGGCGCTCAACAGCAGCAGCATGCGCAGGCGGTCGAGCATGGCTTTTCCGGTATCGCGGCAGTCCGGCACGCAAGCCCCCCGCGTCAGGCCGTCTGGCTGCAACGGGCGCAGCGGCCGTGGACTTCCAGCGTCTGCGCCTTGGGCTGGAAACCCAGCGCGCGCGCCTGTTCGGCCAGCAACTCGGCGACCCGTTCGTCTTCCATTTCCACCGCCCGACCGCAGCCATCGCAGATCAGGAACGGCACCGAATGGTGCAAGCGCGGCTGGTGGCAGCCGACGTAGGCGTTGATCGATTCGAGCTTGTGGATGAAGCCGTTTTCCAGCAGGAAATCCAGCGCCCGGTAGACCGTGGGCGGAGCCGCCGGGCCGCGTTCGTCGCGCATCTGGTCGAGCAGGTCATAGGCTTTCACCGGCAATCCGGCGTCGGCTACCAGGCACAGCACGCGCTCACGCAGAGGCGTCAGGCGCAAACCACGTTCTTCGCATATCGCGGCAACTTCGCGGACGAAGCCGTCACGATCATGGACGTGGTGTTCCGGATTCTCACAGCGTTGGTGCAGATGCGGACTCATCGTGGCGATCATAGCATCGCGGCCCGGACAGCCGCCGTCCGGGCCTGAATCAAACCCGCCCGGTTATCCAGGCAGCATGCCCGATTCGACGATCTGCAACGCCTTTTCCAGACGTTTGACCGCGCCTTCCTGCCCGCACAGGAAAATGGTGTGGTCGATCGACGGCGACACCTGCGAGCCTGTCATCGCCACCCGCATCGGCTGCGCCACCTTGCCCAGACCCACACCCTGGGCTTCGGCACACGCGCGCAGCGCCGCATCCACGCTGGTCACATTCCATTCCTCAAGCCCGGACAGGCGCGTGTGCATGTCGCGCAGGATCGCGCCAGCCGGCAACAGGTGCTTGCTGACCGCGGCCTGGTCCCATTGCTCGATGCCCAGGTACCAGACGCGTGCGCGCTCGGCCATTTCCTTCAGCGTCTGCACGCGTTCGCGCAACGCCACGACCACGTCGGCCGGGTCCGGTCCGGTTTCAGGATCGATGCCGTTCTGGCGCAGGTGCCAGAGCAGATGCGGCACGATTTCCAGCGGCTCGTCGGTCTTCAGGTAGTGCTGGTTGATCCAGGCCAGTTTCTCGAAATCGAAACGCGAGGCGGCCTTGTTGACATCTTCGACCCGGAACAGCTCGATCATCTGCTCGCGCGAGAAAATCTCCTGATCGCCATGCGACCAGCCCAGGCGCACGATGTAGTTCAGCAGCGCGTGCGGCAGATAGCCATCATCGCGGTACTGCATCACACCGACCGCGCCGTGCCGCTTGGACAGCTTGGCGCCGTCCGGTCCGTGGATCATCGGCAGGTGCGCAAAGCTTGGCGGAGTCGCACCCAGCGCGTGGTAGATGTTGATCTGGCGCGGGGTGTTGTTGATGTGGTCGTCACCGCGGATCACGTCGGTGATGCCCATGTCGATGTCGTCCACCACCACCGCGAAGTTGTAGGTCGGGTGGTCGTCCGAACGCCAGATGATCAGATCATCCAGTTCCTCGTTGCTCCATTCGATGCGGCCACGTACCTTGTCTTCGAACACGACGCTGCCATCGGCCGGGTTCCTGAAGCGGATCACGCGGTTGGGGTCTTCGCGCAGTGGCTCGTTGCGGTCGCGGTACCAGCCGTTGTAGCGCGGCTTGCGACCCTCGGCCATGGCCTGCTCACGCATCGCCTCGATTTCCTCCTTGGATTCGTAGGCGTAATAGGCCTTGCCGGCGCGCACCAGTTCCTCGGCGGCCTGGCGGTAACGGTCCATTCGCAGGGTCTGGTAGAACGGGCCTTCGTCGTGCTCCAGCCCCAGCCAGCGCATGCCTTCCAGGATCGCATCGACTGCTTCCTGGCTGGAACGCTCGCGGTCGGTGTCTTCGATCCGC
The DNA here is from genome assembly GCF_037478135.1 of Denitratimonas organivorans. Taxonomy (NCBI): domain Bacteria; kingdom Pseudomonadati; phylum Pseudomonadota; class Gammaproteobacteria; order Lysobacterales; family Lysobacteraceae; genus Denitratimonas; species Denitratimonas organivorans. Next base: position 152,719 of record NZ_JBBHDV010000003.1, on the reverse strand, counting down.
AGCACGAAATGACCGCCACGGCGGCGCGCTTCCAGCCAGCAGTACAACGCGGTGCGGGCGCCGCCAATGTGGAGGAAGCCGGTGGGGCTGGGGGCAAAACGGGTACGACAGGTCATCGACACACAACCGGAATGGATCAGGGGGCGGCGATTCTACCCCAGCACCGACCGGCTTCCGTACGCGACAGGCGCAGCAACGCGCCCTGCACAGCAAAACGGCCGGGAAAGCCCGGCCGTTCTGGTGGATATCAGTGCAGCAGGAAGGCCGGTTATTCGGCGGCGGCCTTCTGAGGCGCCGCCGGCGCGCTCTGGTAGATCAGATACGGCTCGGCCTGGTGGTTGATGACCGATTCGTCCACCACCACCTTGGCCACATCTTCCAGCGACGGCAGTTCGTACATCGTATCCAGCAGCACCGATTCCAAGATCGTGCGCAGGCCACGCGCGCCGGTCTTGCGCGCCAATGCCTTCTGCGCCAGTGCCTGGAGCGCGTCGGGCCGGAATTCCAGCTCCACGCCTTCCATCTCGAACAGCTTGCGGAACTGCTTGGTGATCGCGTTCTTGGGCTCGGTCAGGATGCGGATCAGCGCGGCCTCGTCCAGTTCCTCCAGCGTCGCCACCACCGGCAGACGGCCGATGAATTCGGGGATCAGGCCGAAGCGGATCAGATCCTCGGGTTCGACCTTGGCCAGCAACTGGCCGATATTGGCCTTCTGCTGCTTGCTCTGCACATCGGCACCGAAGCCGATACCACCGCCGTCCAGGGTGCGCTGCTGGATGATCTTTTCCAGCCCGGCAAACGCGCCGCCGCAGATGAACAGCACGTTCTTGGTATCCACCTGCAGGAATTCCTGCTGCGGATGCTTGCGCCCGCCCTGAGGCGGCACGCTGGCGACGGTGCCTTCGATCAGCTTCAGTAGTGCCTGCTGCACGCCTTCACCGGAAACATCGCGGGTGATCGAGGGGTTCTCGCTCTTGCGCGAAATCTTGTCGATCTCGTCGATGTAGACGATACCTTGCTGCGCCTTCTCGACATCGTAGTCGCACTTTTGCAGCAGCTTCTGGATGATGTTCTCCACGTCCTCACCGACGTAGCCGGCTTCGGTCAGCGTGGTCGCATCGGCGATCGTGAACGGCACGTTCAGCAGACGCGCCAGCGTTTCGGCCAGCAGCGTCTTGCCCGAACCGGTCGGGCCGACCAGCAGGATGTTGGACTTGGAAAGTTCGACTTCGTCGTTCTTCTGGCGGCTTTCGATGCGCTTGTAGTGGTTGTAGACCGCCACCGACAGCGCCTTCTTGGCACGCGCCTGGCCGACCACGTACTGGTCGAGCACATCCATGATCTCGCGCGGCTTGGGCAGATGGGTGCGCGAGGTCGCGGCCTTCTCTTCCAGTTCCTCGCGGATGATGTCGTTGCACAGCTCAACACATTCGTCGCAAATGAACACCGATGGACCGGCGATCAATTTGCGTACTTCGTGCTGGCTCTTGCCGCAGAACGAGCAGTAGAGAATCTTGCCGTTGTCCCCGCCGCGTCCTTGCCGTTCTTCAGTCATGCCTGGATTTGTCCTGCGATCACATTGTTACCGGCCCGAGAATAGCTCAGGCCCGGGGCCGCGCCTAGCCGGCGCCCGGGCCTGCGCGCTGCAATACGCCGTATGGCGTCAACCGGGCTTGACGGATTCTTCCGGCCGGCGCTCGAGCACTTCGTCGATCAGGCCGTAGGTCTTGGCGTCCTGTGCATTGAAGAACAGGTCGCGCTCCACATCACGCTCGATGCGCTCCAGCGGCTGTCCGGTGTTGGCCGCGAACTCCTCATTCAGGCGCCGGCGCAGATAGAGGATCTCACGTGCTTGGATCTCGATGTCGGTGGCCTGGCCCTGCGCGCCGCCGTGCGGCTGATGGATCATCACGCGCGAGTTGGGCAACGCGAAACGCTTGCCCTTGGTGCCGGCCGCCAGCAGGAACGAGCCCATGCTGGCCGCCTGGCCGACCACCATCGTGCTGATGTCCGGCTTCAGGAAGCGCATCGTGTCGTAGATCGCAAGACCAGCAGTGACCACGCCGCCAGGGCTGTTGATGTACAGGTTGATGTCCTTGTCCGGGTTTTCCGATTCCAGGAACAGCATCTGCGCGATCACCAGATTGGCGACGTAGTCATCGATCGGGCCGACCAGGAAGATCACCCGCTCCTTCAGCAGGCGCGAGTAGATGTCGTAGGCGCGTTCGCCGCGGCTGGTCTGTTCGACCACCATCGGCACCAGGTTCAGGCCCTGTATGTTCATTGGATCGGTTCTCCCGGGAAAGACCGCCACCTCAGGCGGCGGCAGCAGGCTGCATCACTTCCTCGAAGCTCAGCGTCGTGGTGCTGGCATCGGCGTGGTCGGCGATCCAGTCGATGACCTGGTCCTCGATCACGCGGCTGCGCAGACCTTCCAGAAGCTGGGGGTCGCGACGGTAGAGTTCAATGACCTGCTCGGGTTCTTCGTAGGTGGAAGCGATGGTCTCCATCATTTCCTGCAGGCGTGCCGAATCCAGACGGATGTTGTTCTGGCGCGCCAGTTCACCCAGCAGCACGGCGGCGGCGACGCGCTGACGCGCCTGCCCCATGTATGGCTCGAACGGCACTTCCTTCGGCACCTGCTGACCACGCTGGCGGGCCTGTTCGGCAGCCTGCTGCGCCAGGCCACGGGCCTCGGCTTCGACCATGCGGCCGGGCAGTTCCAGATCCGGATGCGCGGCCAGCAGCTTGTCAACCACATCAGCCTTCAGGCGCAGCATCAGTGCACCGCGCAGCTCACGCTCCAGATTGGCGCGCACTTCAGCGCGGAACTTTTCCGGGCCACCGTCGTTGATGCCGAACGCAGCGAAGAATTCGTCGTCCAGTTCCGGCAGGCGCGCTTCGGAGACCCGCACCACCTTGATCGCCAGCTTCGCGGTCTTGTCGGCCAGCGCCGGATTGCGGTAGCCGGCTGGGAACGTGGCTTCGATCTCGCGTTCGTCGCCGGGCGCAAGTCCGACCAGTTGGTCTTCCAGTTCGGCCAGGATGCCGCCCGAACCCAGGATCGTGCCAGAACGGTCCACGCCTTCGGCCGGAATGCGGCCTTCATCGGTGGTGGCGACCGATTCGAACATCACCAGGTCGCCCTTGACGGCGGCGCGTTCGACTTCGGCCCAGCTGCGGCGCTGCTGGCGCAGGGTTTCGATCATGCGGTCGATATCGGCATCGACCACTTCGGCCACCGGCCGGGTGATCTTCAACGCCGACACGTCGATGGTGCCGATTTCCGGCATCACTTCGAAGGTGGCGACGTACTTGAACTGGCCATCCTCCGGCACGCCGCTGGTTTCAATCGAGGGCTGCACTGCCGGGCGCAGCTTCTCCTGCTGCACCGCCTGGCTGAAGGAACGCTGGATCAGCTCGCCCACGGCCTCGTTGCGCACCTGCGCGCCGTAGCGCTGCTCGATCACCTTGCCGGGCACCTTGCCGGGACGGAAGCCCTTCAGGCGGACGGTGCGCGACAGCTCGCCAAGACGCTGGCGGATGGTGCCTTCCAGTTGGTCTGCGGGCACGCTGACGGTCAGCTTGCGGCCCAGAGTGCCGAGGTTTTCGATCGAAACTTGCATTGTCACTCCTCAAAGGATTTCGCGCCGCCGCCCACCACAGGGCCACGGCACCGGAAATTTGGCCCGCCATGATGCCTTCCGCCGCCGCGCCGCGCCACTGCCGGCACAGTCGGAAGGACAACAGACGGTGGTGCGAAAGGAGAGACTCGAACTCTCACGGGTTGCCCCACTGGAACCTAAATCCAGCGCGTCTACCAGTTCCGCCACTCTCGCGAACAACCATCCGCCCACACCATCGCGCCACACCGGCCTGGCCGGTGAGGCATGCCATGGGGCGACGAAGCCGGGGGGAGGGAGAAGATGGTGGGCCGTGTAGGATTCGAACCTACGACCAATTGATTAAGAGTCAACTGCTCTACCAGCTGAGCTAACGGCCCATCTTTTCGTGCTGCCGCCTGGGCGGCTTCGACCCGGCATTATGCCGTAATCGAGGGGTGGGGTGGAAGACGGGACTCGAACCCGCGACCCTCGGAATCACAATCCGATGCTCTAACCAACTGAGCTACATCCACCACAAGCAATACCTGGTCCGAAGACCGGTTCCGCTGGCGCGCCCGACAGGAATCGAACCTGTAACCCCCGGCTTAGAAGGCCGGTGCTCTATCCGGTTGAGCTACGGGCGCATCATTGCGAATGATAACGCACGCGGCCGGTGGATCGAGCCTGAGTTGGATCAGTCGGACAAACAGGACCGTGGTCGGGGCAGAGGGATTCGAACTCTCGACATCCAGCTCCCAAAGCTGGCGCTCTACCAGGCTGAGCTATACCCCGAAGGCCGGCCCTGCTTCGCCGTGACAACGTCGCCACGAAACAGCCGCTCATCATACGGCTCCGCCCCGGCTACGTCAACGCATCCGGATCAGAACTCGTAGCCCAGCGACAACCACACGCGACCATCGGCCAGATGACGTTCGCCCAGCGACTCGGCCAGCACATCGTCGTAGCCGGAAGTGTCACTGTAGGCCAGCTTCAGCGCGACATTGCCGAAGCTGCGCGCCAGCCAGACTTCGTAATCGTTGTAGCTGCCGCCCAGCTCGGGGCCGAGGTCGTAATGCCCGGCGGTGGCACCCAGCATCAGACCCGAAGCGCCCAGTTCCCACTCGCCGCCCAGCTGCCAGTACCAGGCCGAACTGCCCAGGTTCACGGTGTCGTCCGAATAGACCACGGTGGCGCTGTAGTTGCCGCCGAAACCCAGCGTTGCCGCGAATTCGTTGAAGTCCGCATCGAAATCCTCTTTCGAGCCCGGATAGGCGATGCGGGTGTAGTTCAGGTCCAGCGTCAGGGTCTCGCTGAGCTGGCCGCTCCAGCCCAGGTAGGCATTGACCTCGTAGTCGATGCCGTCATCGTAATCGGCACCGGACGGGATGAAATCCACGCCGGACAGGAAGGCGCCGACGTAGAAGCCGGATTCATGTTCTGTCGCCAGCTCCAGCTGCCAGGTCGGGTCTTCCTGGCTCTGCGACACGCCGCGCCAGACGTAGTCGCTGACGACCCAGGCACCGCCGCTGACCGTCCAGGGTGCTTCATCCTGGGCCAGGGCGGGAGCAGCGGCAAACGCCAGCGCGGCGGCAAGCGCGATTCGGGACAGGGAAGGCATCAGGGGTTTTCCGGCGGAATGGGATGAAAAAGCCCGCGTACATTAACCGAAGGAATCGGCTTGGCAGTAGCACTTTCCGCGCCCGCCGCCGGGCTCATCCAGCCGCACCCAGCTCGCGCAGCAGCCAGGCGCGGGCGATACGCCATTCGCGTTGCACGGTACGCACTGAAATCGCGAGCAGCTCGGCAGTTTCCTCCTGCGACAACCCAGCGAAAAAGCGCAGTTCCACGATCCGCGCCTGACGCGCATCGAGCCGCTCCAGCGTGTTCAAGGCCTGGTCCAGAGCCTCGGGCTGATCATCGATCGGCAATTCCCCGGCGATGCGGGTCAGCGTGACCTGTTCGCCCAGGCCCTGACGCCGGCGCGCCTGGCGCTGTCGCGCGGTGTCGATCAGCACGCGCCGCATGGTGCGGGCGGCCAGGCCCAGCATGTGTTGCCGGTTGAGGACTTCCGGGGGCCGCAACGCGCCGAACAGGCGCAGGAAGCATTCGTTGACCAGTTCCGTCGCGCTGAACGTGCGCGGGTTGCGTTCGGCCCGCAACTGCGCGGCGGCCAGCTCATGCATGGCCGAATACAGCGCACGCACGACCTGATCGCGCGCATGGCTGTCGCCGGCATTGAACGCTGGCATCAGGGCGGTGATTTCGGCATTCATCGCACCGTCTCCGCTGTCTGCGCCGGAGCCTGATGCGCGGCAAGCAGGGTTGGAAAGCTGCCGGCCAGCGCGTCCCGCTCTTTCTCCCAACGCTGCGCCAGCGTCTTGTCGCCACGCCTGCTGGCGATATCGGCCAGCAGTTGCAGCGCAGTGGCATGACCGCGCACCGCCATCGGCGCGCCCAGTGCAGCGCGTTCACGTGCCAGCGCCATGTGGCTGCGGAGCAGCGAAAACGCCTCATCGCTGCGCCCGGCCTGATCCAGCGCCCGGGCCAACGAGGCCTGAACGCTGACATAGGCATCCGGCGCGATATCACGGTAATCGCGCACGATCAGTTCGGCGCGCTGGTAAGCCTGCAGGGCGTCGTCGTGGGCACCGAGCGTGCGCAACGAATGGCCCAGATAACTCAGCAACATGCCGACATTGAGGGTCGGCTCGCCGAGGATGTTCTCGTAATCCCGCACCTGCTGGCGGAACGCCTCGGTCGCGGCGGCCGGATCACTGCGCATGCGCACCACGGCGGAAACGAAACGGAACCAGATCAGGGCCGGATCCTGCGGGCCGTACATCGCCTGGGCCTGCCGCAAGGCACGATCGGCCACCGCAATGCCGGCGTCGCTTTCACCCAGCATCACATGCGCCATCGCCCGCACCGCCAGAGCCTGGATGGTCAGTTCCGGTTCCAGGCGTGCTTCCAGTTGCGCAAGGATCGCATCCAGTTCGGCTGCCACGTCGGCGGTCGGGATGTCGCGTTCGTTCAGATGTCCGAACAACAGATTGATGCGCACCCGCAGGATGTCATGCAGATGATCGCCCGGCGCACGTTGCAGCAGTTCGACGGCGCGGCTGCCGGCCTCATGCGCGGCGGGATAGTTCAGCAGCAGCGACTGCGCCCGGCCCAGCGCCGCCCAGGCGGCGCCCAGATCGCCCGGATCGGCATCCTCGCCCCACAAGCGCAACGCCTGTTGCAGCAGCGGCACGGCACGATCGGTCAGATCCAGCGCGTTGTAGCTGCGGGCGATGGAGACCAGCATGGCCGCCTTCACATCCGCTGCAAGGTCATCACGCGCCACGGTCCGGGCGGCGCCATGATCCAGCAGTTCGGCCACGGTCAGCCGCCTGCCCCGGGTACGGGTGGGATCAGCGCTCTCGAACAGATCGCGCGAAAACGCCAGCAGCGCCTGCGCCCTGTCGCGCGCGCGCTCGGCCTGGCGCAGATGGTTCTGGCGGTCCAGCGCGAATCCTGTCAGCAGCAGCAGCACGGCCGCCAGCAAGGCGACGGAGCGGCGCTGGCGCCACAGCCCCCGGCGCAACCGGTACCAGCGCTGTCCACGGCGCGCATGGACCGGTCTTCCATCCAGATGGCGCCCGATATCGTCCATCAGGTCGGCCACGCTGGCGTAACGCTCGCCCGGCGAGGCACGCAAGGCCTTCATCACGATCGCATCGACATCGGCGTGAATCCGCCCGCATCCTGCGGGATTGGCGCGATCCGCGACCTGGCTGGGCCGCGGCAGACGATCAGCGGTGACCGCATCGGTCCACTGCAGCGGTGCATCGCCGTGTTCGAGCGGACGCCGCCCGGCCACCAGCTCGTACAGCACCAGCCCCAGCTGCCAGACATCGCTGGCGGTACCCAAGGGCCGATTGTGCAGCTGTTCGGGGCTGGCATAGGCCCAGGTCATCGCCACCGTGGCGGTGTCGGCACGCAGCTCACCGTCCCGGTCGGCGAGTCGGGCGATGCCGAAATCCAGCAGCTTCGGCTCGCCGCCACCATCGACCAGGATGTTGGCCGGCTTGATGTCGCGGTGGATGACCAGGCTGGCATGCGCATGGCGGACCGCATCGCAGACCTTCAGGAACAACCCGAGCCGGGCGGCCAGACCCAGGCGCCGGTGCCGGCACCAGTGATCGATGCGCTCGCCGTCGACGTATTCCATCGCCAGAAAGGGCCGGCCATCAGCAAACCGTCCTGCATCCAGCAGCCGGGCGATATTGGCGTGCCCGAGCGAGGCCAGGATGCGGCATTCGGATTCGAAGCGGCGCAGACGGGAGTGGCTCGGCGCCCCGGCACTGTCCAGCAGCTTGAGTGCGACCGCCTGCGTGGCGCCGCCGACCTCCCGCTGGGCCAGATAGACCACCCCCATGCCGCCCTGCCCGATACGTCGCACCAGACGGTAGCCGCTGGTCTGCAACGCCTGCGCGGTTTCGCCGCTGTAGTCGGGCGCCGGCGCGGGCTGCGAGTGCAGCGGGCCGACCGGTCCATCGGTCCCCGTGGACAGCGCCTGCAACTGCCAGAGCACTTCGGCCCGCAACAGCGCATCGCCATCACAGGCCTGTTCCAGCGCTTCGCTACGTGCGCCCTCGGGCTGGCCGTCGAGCCATTCGACCAGTGCCTTGGCCTTCAGATAACGGGCATGTTCGGACTGCGTCATGGCTTCGCGCCCCCCGGCCGCCTTCCCCTCCCGCACAAGCGGAATCCTCACCAATTATATCCATGGCGGCTCTTGCCGCCGTGATACGCAATGAAGGGAAAAGGCGCTGTCGCGCACGCGCACGAGGCACGCCCGCTTTTTCCACGTCGCAAGAGGTGAACCATGAACCCGCGTTGTCATCCCTTTCTCCGCTTCTGTCTGATCCTGCTGTTGCTTTGCGGCAGCACGCCCGTGTTGGCGGCGATCTGCCGGGTTGCTCCCGCGGGAGCAGGTGACGGCAGCGACTGGTCCCAGCCTGCGTCGCTGCAGGGCGCACTGGCCACCTACACCTGCACCGACATCTGGGTGGCGCAGGGCACGTACACACCGGATGGCGGCAGCGGTGACCGCAATGCGCATTTCGCGATCACCCGCGAACTGCGTCTGATTGGCGGCTTTGCCGGGTACGAAACCAGCATCGAGGAGCGCGCCAGCAGTGATCCGACACTGACCGTGCTGTCCGGCGAAATCGGGGATCCGGACGATGATGCAGACAACAGCCACCGGATCGTGCTGCTGGATGCAAGCCAGAGGCTGGGCGGCTTCACCGCCGCCACCGTGATCGACGGCTTCACCCTGCGCGGTGCCCGCAGCGCAAACAACTACCCGGATCACATGGGGGCGGCGCTGTTCTGCTTTTCCGACCGCGCCAACCGGCCCTGCTCCCCGCAGCTCAAGCGCCTGCACTTCATCGACAACCACGCACTGCATGGCGGTGCGCTGGGGTTGCGTACCGAGTGCTGCCTGGCACCGATCGGCGGGGTGGTGGCAATGACCATTTCCGACAGCGTGTTCACCGGCAACCGGGCGCAGCTCAATGGCGGCGCGATCTATGCCCGCACCAGCTCCAGCCCCAGCCGGATCGAACTGGTTATCGAGCGCAGCACGTTCGCGGACAACACCGCGCACTTCGACCAGGAGATCGGCCCCGGCGGCGGAGCCATTTATGTCGATGCCGGCTCACAGGGCGGCGTCATCGACCTGTTCATCCAGAACAGCACCTTCACCGGCAACTCGGTACAGGGCTACTACGGACGGGGCGGGGCGATCTACAACCGGGGTGTAGGTGGGCCTTCTAACGTGCGGCTGGACCAGGTCACCTTTTCCGGCAACACGGCCACCTTCGCTGGCAGCCTCGACTATGCCAGCCAGGCGATCTACACCATGGGCAGCCGCGCTACCACGCTGGTGGAACGTTCGATCGTGGCCGATGCCGCTCCGTTTGTAGCCGGCACGGTCGCTCCGGATATCGTACTGAACCAGACCGTGGTGCCAGTCGGCGCACCCTGCCCGGCGTACGCCACCTGCACCGACACGATCGAGGGCGATCCCCTGCTTGGCCCCTTGCAGCAGGCTATCGGCAGCACACCAACGCTGCTGCCGGGCACCGCCGGCGTGGCGATCGATGCGGTCGACTGCGGCGACGCCGCCACCGACCAGCGCGGCGTGGAGCGCCCCCAGGGCCTGCGCTGTGATGCCGGAGCGGTGGAGCAGCGCGTCCGCGTCCTGACGCTGGAACTGGAAGGCGATGGCAGCATTGCGGTCTGGCAGGCGGAGGAAGGCAGCCGGGCGGACTGTGACAGCGCGGATGCGCCATGCACCTACGTTCTCGGAGAACACGACGCTCCGGCTCCGGTCATCACCTTGTCGCTGACAGCTGCCGCCGGCTGGAGCTTCGGCCATTGGGACGGCGACTGCAGCGCGGTTCCCGGCAGTCCGCTGCAGGCGCAGCTGACACTGGACGGGAACCGGTCCTGCACGGCCCATCTCGTGCCTCCCGCCCACGTCATCACGCTGCTCACCGACCCGGCGGGCATGGGCTCGATCCAGCTGCCGGCCGGCACCGATCCGGATGCGGTTCCACAGGGCACCGTGCTGGAATTGCTGGCCACGCCTGCGCCCGGCTGGGACGTGGCCGATCCGACCCTTTATCCACCGCTGCTGGATTGCGGCAGCGCGCAGGACATCCAGCCGCAAGCGGACGGCAGCCTGCGTTTTTCCACCCCGCCGATCATGCAGGACTGCACCATCACCGCGCGCTTTGCCAACCAGCCGCCCGGCTTCACCGCTTCCGGCAGCGAGGTTGTGGCCGTGGTGAACAGCACGCCGGTAAACTTCGCGCAATGGGCCACCGGCATCCGCAGCGGTACCACCGATGATCCGGACCAGAGCGTGCAGTTCCAGCTCACCCGGGTCGAAACCTTGCCGGCCGGCGCGCAGCTTTTCGCTCCAGGGGGCGAGCCTGTGGTCGAGGCAGACGGTACGCTGCACTTCATCCCCGGCGCCGACCCCGGCAGCGCGCTGTTCCAGGTGCGGCTGCGTGATGACGCCGGCAGCGCGAACGGCGGCACCGACACCTCGGCGCCGGTGATGCTGCTGGTGCGTCTGGTCTTGGCCAGTACCGATCTTTCCGTCCATGCCGAGGTGCCGGACACCTTCAATTTCCCCGGCGACCAGGTCGCCTTCGCGCTGCGCGTGGAAAACGGCGGGCCGCACGATGCGCAACAGGCCCGCGTGCAGTGGAATCCGCCGCCGGAACTGTCCGGCATCGAATGGATCTGCGAGCCGCAAGGCAGCGCCAGCTGTGCCGCGACGGGCAGCGGCGGCATCGACGAACCTATCGACATCCCGGCCAACGGCAGCCTGGGCTATCTGATCCAGGCCACCCTGCCCGCGCCCGCGCCGCAGCTCATCGAAAACCATGCCTCCGTCAGCCCCGCCCCCGACCAGGCCGACCCGGATCCGGGCGATGACAGCGTCATCTGGCAGCTGCGCGTCGACGGCCTGCTGCGCGACGGCTTCGAGCACGACATGCCCTGACGGCGGTGCATTGGCGGCCCGGCAACACCCTGCCGGGCCGCTTCAGTCGTTGACAGCCCCCGGCATCCTCCTGAACATGCTGCGCAGCGGCACCGGGCCGCACTGTTCGGGACTCCCAAGATGAAACTCAAGCCACTCAAGGCCGCGCCGCTGGCGGCTGCCCTGCTGACACTCGCGGCCTGCGGCGACAAGGCACAGGATGCGGCCACGCCCACGGTGCCGGGCGCCGAAGCCCGGGTGCTGCATGTCTACAACTGGTCCGACTATGTGGCCGAGGACACCATCGAGCGCTTCCAGCAGGCCAGCGGCATCCGCGTGGTCTACGACGTGTACGACTCCAATGAGATGCTGGAAACCAAACTGACCACCGGCAGCTCCGGCTACGACGTGGTGTTCCCGTCGGCGCGCCCGTTTGCGCAGCGCCAGATCGCCGCCGGCATCTATGCGCCGCTGGACAAGGACAAGCTGCCGAATCTCTCCAATATCGATTCCACCCAGCTCGACGCGCTGGCCGACGTGGATCCGGGCCATGCGCACGTGGTGCCGTACATGTGGGGCACCACTGGTCTGGGCATCAATGTGGCCAAGGTCAGGGAAGCGCTGGGCGAAGACGCGCAGCTGGATTCGTGGGCGTTGCTGTTCGATCCAGCCAATGCTGAAAAACTGGCGCGCTGCGGCATCAGCGTGCTGGACGATGACCAGGAAACCTTCTCCGCCGCACTGATCTGGCTGGGCCAGGATCCGAACTCGCGTGATCGCGCGCAACTGGAGGCGGTGCGCGAGGCCTATGCGCCGATCCGGCCGTCGATCCGCTATTTCAACTCCTCCAAGTACATCGACGACCTGGCCAATGGCGACCTGTGCCTGGCGATGGGCTATTCGGGTGACGTGCTGCAGGCGCGCGACCGGGCCGAAGAAGCCGGCAACGGGGTGGAAATCGCCTACATCATCCCGAAGGAAGGCGCAGTGCGCTGGTTCGATCTGATGGCGATCCCGAAGGACGCGCCGCACCCGGACAACGCCCATGCCTTCATCGATTTCCTGCTGCAGCCGGAAGTGATCGCGCAGATCACCGATTACGTCGGCTATGCCAATCCCAACACCGCCGCGACCGCGCTGCTGGATGCGGAAATCGCCTCCGATCCGGGCGTATATCCGCCGCAGGAGGTGCTGGAAAAGCTGATCGATCCGGCCTCGCTGCCCGAAGCCCTGCAACGCGAACGGGTCCGCACCTGGACCTCGATCAAGAGCGGGCGCTGAGCGCCCGCCTCCACCCTGCCCATCCAGCTGCCGGGAGCTTTTCCTGATGTCCAATCCCCTCCGTCGTCCTACGCCGGTGGCGCCGTGGCAGGACCCGGCGGCGCAGCCTTTCCTGCGCATCCAGAACGTCACCAAGACCTACGGCAAGGTCTACGCCTGCGATGATGTCTCACTGGACATCTACCAGGGCGAACTGTTCGCCCTGCTTGGCGGTTCGGGCTCGGGCAAGAGCACGCTGCTGCGCATCCTGGCCGGGCTGGTGAAGCCGGATCGCGGCAGCATCCTGATCGATGGCGTGGATATTTCGGCGCTGCCGCCGTACGAGCGGCCGGTGAACATGATGTTCCAGAGCTATGCGCTGTTTCCGCATATGACGGTGGAGCAGAACATCGCCTTCGGCCTGAAGCAGGACCGGCTGCCAGCCGCGGAAGTGCGTGAGCGCGTGGCGCACATGCTGGAACTGGTGAAGATGCCGGATCTGGGCAAGCGCAAGCCGGACCAGCTATCCGGCGGCCAGCGCCAGCGCGTGGCACTGGCGCGCTCGCTGGCCAAGCAGCCCAAGCTGTTGCTGCTGGACGAACCGCTGGGCGCGCTGGACCGCAAGTTGCGCGAACACACCCAGTTCGAGCTGATGAACATCCAGGAGCGCGTCGGTACGACCTTTGTGCTGGTCACGCACGACCAGGAGGAAGCCATGACCATGGCCTCGCGCCTGGCGGTGATGAATGCCGGCATGATCGAACAGGTCTCCACCCCGGCCGGCCTGTACGAATACCCGGCCACGCGCTTCGTGGCCGAGTTCATCGGTTCCACCAACCTGATCGAAGGCCGCATCGCGTCGCAGAACGAGGAGGCCGGCACGGTGCAGGTCTATTGCGATGTGCTGGATGCCGAAATCCAGGCGCGCCATGCCGATCCGCTGCCGGTCGGCACGCCGGTGACGATTTCGGTGCGGCCGGAAAAGATCGATGTGCACGAAGCACCGCCGCAGGCCGACAACGTCGCGGTCGGCCAGGTGGTGGAGATCGCCTATCTGGGTGATGTCTCGATCTATCAGGTCAAGACCGCCAGCGGCGCCGTGTTGCGGGTGCAGGAAACCCACGTGGAGCGCAGTTCCGAACCGCATTACGACTGGGACGACACACTGTACCTGTCCTGGAGCGCCGCCTCGGCCGTGGTGCTGGCCGGATGAGCGCCAGCGGCGGCGGCCTGGGCGGCTTCTGGAACCAGGTCGTACACAACCTGTTCCGCTGGTTCGGCACGATCGGGCACGAGTTCGGCAGCCGTCGTGGCCGCCTGTTCGTGATCGGCGTGCCGATGCTGTGGCTCGGGCTGTTCTTCCTGGTGCCGTTCTTGATCGTCATGAAGATCAGCCTGTCCAGCGCGCTGTTCGGCCAGTCGCCGCCGTATTCGGCACTGCTGGATCTGAGCCAGGAAGGTAGCCTGTCGATCCGCCTGGGCTGGGCCAACTACACCGCGCTGCTGAAGGACAGCCTCTACCTTCAGGCCTATCTGAACTCGCTGCTCTTTGCCGGGGTGTCGACTGCCGCCGCGCTGGTGATCGGCTACCCGATCGCCTACGGCATCGCGCGCGCGCCGGCGCTGTGGCGCATGGCGCTGCTGGTGGGCGTGATCCTGCCGTTCTGGACCAGCTCGCTGCTGCGCACCTATGCGATGAGCGGCATCCTGAAAACCAATGGCCTGATCAACCAGTTCCTGCTGTGGCTGGGCGTGATCGAGCAGCCGCTGGAGCTGCTCTACACCAATCTGGCGGTGTACATCGGCATCGTCTACAACTACCTGCCGTTCATGATCCTGCCGCTGGCGGCGAACCTGATGCGGATGGATTTCACCCTGCTGGAGGCCGCCGAGGATCTGGGCGCGCGGCCGTGGAATGCCTTCCTGCGGATCACCTTGCCGCTGTCGCTGCCGGGCATGATTGCAGGCTCCATGCTGGTGTTCATTCCGGCCGTGGGCGAGTTCGTGATCCCGGACATCCTTGGCGGGCCGGATGCGATCACCATCGGCCGCGTGCTGTGGACCGAGTTCTTCACCAACCGCGACTGGCCACTGGCCTCGGCGGTGGCGGTGGCGATGCTGCTGCTGATCGTGCTGCCGACGCTGATCTTCGAATACGTCGAAAACAAGCGCGAACAACGCGAGGCCGGCCGATGAACCGCAAGCCGTGGATCCTCTACACCGCGATGGCCTTCGGCTATGCGTTCCTGTACGCGCCGATCGTGTCGCTGATCGTGTTCTCGTTCAACAAGTCGCGGCTGGTGACGGTGTGGGGCGGATTTTCGACCGAATGGTACGGGCGGCTGTTCCAGAACGAACAGATCCTCTCGGCCGCGTGGCGCAGCTTCCTGATCGCTTCCACCAGTGCCACCTTCGCGGTACTGGTGGGCACCACCGCCGGCCTGGCGCTGGCGCGCTTCGGGCGTTTTCCCGGGCGCGGGCTGTTGTCGCTGATGAACTCGGCGCCGCTGGTGATGCCCGAGGTGATGCTGGGACTGTCGGCGCTGCTGCTGTTCGTCAGCATGCAGCAGCTGATCGGCTGGCCGGTGCGCGGCATGACCACGATCACGCTGGCCCACATCACCTTCACCGCCTGCTACGTCACCGTGGTGGTGCGCTCGCGCCTGACGATGATGGACGACAGCCTGGAAGAGGCTGCGATGGATCTGGGCGCGCGGCCGTGGAAGGTGTTTTTCCTGATCACGCTGCCGCTGATCGCGCCGGCATTGCTGGCCGGCTGGCTGCTGGCCTTCACCCTGTCGCTGGATGATCTGGTGATCGCCAGCTTCACCTCCGGCCCGGGCGCCAGCACGCTGCCGATGCTGATCTATTCCAAGGTGAAACTCGGTGTGACCCCAGAAATCAACGCGCTGGCCACGCTGATCGTGATGGTGGTGATGGTGGCGGTCACCATCGCCGGCATCCTGCTGCACCGCCAGCAGAAGTCCGCCGCGCGTTGAACCGCGCGGCGGTGAGCGGGGCCGGAACTTCCGCCGCTAGCCCGGATACTTCATGAGGGGCGCGGATGATCGCGAGGGATTTTGTGCCGCTCGCAAGGCGCAACGACTCCCGGTGGCAGGCCCCACCGGGGGGAGGAGCAACGCAGCGAGCGGTGCAAAAGACCCGTGAGCGCCGCGTCAGCAGAAAAGTGCACGGGACACGTCATCCAAAGCGGGAACATGGATCAAATGGCAATCTGGTGAGGTTTGCCAGGCACTTTTCTGCGATCTCATGAAAATATCCGGGCTAGCGCCGCTTTCAGCGGATTGAACGCGGCACGATCGCGCGCGAGCGGCTCCGACTGAACACGAACACCGTGGCCGGCGGCACATTGCGCAGCACGGTTTGGCCGCGTACCGCATGCAGGCCCAGTTCGTCGAGGATATCGCGCGGCACCGGACAGGTCGGGCCGTAGGTGAACTGGATGAAACGGCCACCCGGATTCAGGCACTGGAACGACGCAGCCAGGATGTCCTTCTGCAGGCTGCGCGGCATCGACAGCAAGCCGAGGCTGGAAATCACCGCGTCGGCCAGGCCGCCTTCGGCAAAGCCGCTGGCAGCCGCTTCGGCGGCCAGATCACGTGCATCGGCACAACGGATGCGCACCTGCGGGAAGACGTCTTCCAGATAGCGCGCCAGCTCCGGGTTCAGCTCGAACACCAGCAGATCCTGCGGCGCGATATCGCGCTCCAGAATCGCGCGCGTCATGACGCCGGTGCCGGCGCCCAGTTCGATCACGCGCTGCGCCTCGGGCGGGATTTCGGCCACCATCGCGCGCACCAGGCGCACCCCGGAAGGCGAAATGGCGGCGGTGGAAATCGGGTGGCGCAGCCATTGCCGGAAGAATTGCCAACGCTCGTTGCCGTCGTTCCACAGCCGCTGGAGTTGTGTCTGCATGCGTGCCTTGTCTGGTGCGCCAAAACATCCGCCGTTGCCAAGTTCCGGGCCGCAACCGGTGCGGCTGCGATCCCGGGCAGTCGGCCCGGCGGTGCCTAGCATGGCGCCCGGATACGGGCATCGGCAATAGCCCGTTCGGCCTGCCTGCGCCGGAATCGCATCACACAAGCGCCACAGCCCGCATCGCCGCGAACTCCGGCGCGCACGGATCAGCGCGGGCGGATCTCCCAGGCGCCGTGGATGCGCGGATCGCGCGAGAAATCCGGGTCCAGCGTGGATGCCCGGATATCGCGCACGTCGAACTCCTCCAGCAGCGCCGGATCCATGCGGAAGCGGCGGAAGTTGTTGGAAAAGATCAGCACGCCATGCGCGCTCAGCCGCGCGACGCAGGCCCGGATCAGCGTCGCATGCTCACGCTGCACATCGAAATCCGCCGCCCGCGCCGAGTTGGAAAACGTCGGCGGATCACAGAACACCAGGTCATAGCGCCCGCGTTCGGCCGCCAGCCACTGCATCACATCGGCCTGCACCAGGCGATGTTCCTGCCCGGCCAGACCGTTGCGCGCC
This sequence comes from Denitratimonas organivorans, assembly GCF_037478135.1. Classification (NCBI taxonomy): domain Bacteria; kingdom Pseudomonadati; phylum Pseudomonadota; class Gammaproteobacteria; order Lysobacterales; family Lysobacteraceae; genus Denitratimonas; species Denitratimonas organivorans. Next base: position 135,805 of record NZ_JBBHDV010000003.1, on the reverse strand, counting down.
AGATTCTGCGCAGCCCATTCCAGATAGGTGGCCGACAGGTCCACGCTGGTGGTGCTGCGCGCCCCGCCGATGCCGGCCTGCACGCTGGCCGCGCCGGTGTAGCTGAACAGGTTCAGCACATGCCGGCCCTGCGCTTCCCGCGCCAGCCGCAGGCGCAGCGGGCGGTGGTCCAGGAACAGGCCGGTATCCAGATAGTCGAACAGGTTCACGCGCAGCTGCGCGCCGCCCTCGCGCACCCACAGGAAGCGGCCGCGCGCATCGAAACGGCCGTATTTGCTGCCGCCTTTGCCGCGCTGCCGGGTTTTCACCGCGATGCGCGAACGCGGCAGTTCGAACACCGCCATCGCCGCGTGCACCAGATCGGTCAGGCGCTGGCGCGCGACATCCTCGGGAATCGAAGCCGGCGCCTGGTATTCCTGCACATGCAGCCAGATTTCCGGCGGCGATTGCGGGCTTTCTTCCGGAACACCGCGGTAGACATCGATCGCGGCGGCGTATTCGGGTAGGTCGGCATCATAGGCACGGAAGCATTCCACGCCTTCGCGCTCGCGCCACTTGCGCAGCGCACGCAGGTTCTTGCGCAGCCGGTTGGCAACCATCTGCGCGCCCTCGCCCAGCGGCCGTTCCGTCACCACCGGCGCGCCGCTTGCCGGCGGCTGGATATCGTCGATGCGCAAAAGCTCACACGCCAGCGCGCCGTTGTGCAGCGCATAGCGCTTTTCCGGCCGCAGACCGAGCGCGCGCGACAGCTCGCCATCGGCCACCAGAATCGCCGCGCGCCAGCCGGAAAAGCTGTGTTTCAGGGCTTCGCCCAACTTCCGGTAGAGCGCGGCATCGGCTGCCAGACGCTCGTCATAGGGCGGATTGCAGACCACCAGACCGGGCGTGGCGGCTGCCGGCGCCTGCAACTGCGCCACCTCGCGGCATTCGATCGACACCACATCGGCCAGCCCGGCCTGGGCAAGATTGGCGCGGCTGATCGCCACCGCTTCCGGATCCAGATCGAAACCGAAAAAGCGCGCCGTCAGCGCCGCCCGGCCACGTTCGGCACGCGCCTGCGCTTCATCCAGCAGACGCTGCCACAGCGCCGCATCGTGGCCGCGCCAGTACTGGAAACCGAACAGTTCGCGCTCCAGCCCCGGCGCCACATCCGCGCTCATCAGCGCCGCCTCGATCAGCAAGGTGCCCGAGCCGCACATCGGATCCACCAGCGCGCCGCCCTGCGCACTGATCGCCGGCCACTGCCCGCGCAGCAGCACCGCGCAGGCCAGGGTTTCCTTCAACGGCGCCGCCACCTGCACGCCGCGCCAACCGCGCCGGTGCAGGCTTTCGCCAGCCAGATCGATGAACACGGCGGCGATGTTGCGGCGCAGGCTCAGGCTGATGCGCAGATCCGGCTGCTCGGTATCGACCGAAGGCCGCAACCCGGTACGTTCGCGGAACTGGTCCACGACCGCATCCTTGACCTTCTGCGCGGCGTAGCGGGCGTGGTCCAGATGCGAGGCGTGCAGATTGGCATGCACCGCCAGCGTGCCGTGTTCGGACAGATGCTCGGACCAGTCGATCTGCTGCACACCGGCATACAGCGCGGCCTCATCGGTGGCGGGAAACTCCGACAGGCGCAGCAGCACGCGGCTGGCCAGGCGCGACCACAGGCAGGCGCGATAGCCGGTTTCCAGCGTGCCGGAAAAATGCACCCCGGCCAGCGCTTCGCGCACCTGCTCGGCACCCAGCCCGCGCAATTCCTCGACCAGCAGGTATTCCAACCCCTTGGCGCAGGGCGCGAAGAAGGTCAGCGGCGCGCTCATGCCAGCACCTGCAGAAAGCGGCCGAACTCGGCTGCCACCTCGTCCACATGGTTTTCCAGCCGATGGTTGTCAGCCAGCATCAGCAGGCGATCCGCACGCGTCTGGCACCAACGCACCACGTCGCTGGGTGGAATCAGCTCATCGTGCCAGGCGTGCACCACCCAGGTCGGCACACGCGCCGCCTGTAACGGCACCGCAGGCTCGGGCAGATGCACCGGCGGCACCATCAGGAACAGGCCGTCACAGGCTTCCTGCAACGACGCCAGCGCACTGGTGTAGGCGCCGAGACTGGAACCGGCCAGCACCAGCAAGCCGCGATTGCCGGCCTCGCGCCAGCGCCGCACCCGCGCCAGCAGGCGCCCGACCCGTAACGGCAGATCCGCCGGTTCCCCGCCCGCATCCAGATCCGAATAATCCGGCCGCTCATGGGTCCAGCCCAGCGCCCCGGCCACCCGCGCCAGCGCCGACACGCGAGCAGCGGACGGACTGCTGTTGAGCCCATGCGAAAGGATGCAATGGCCGGTCATGGCATGGCTCCGAGAAGAAAGGCGCGAACGCGCGGCGCCCCACACCTCACGGCATCGCGCGATGCGCAACACCCGGTGGAACCGCGCAGAAAGGGCGCGGATGGTAGCACGCGGCCGCCTGCGGCCTGATTGGCGCAGGCGTGGAGAAGGCGTCACGCCATCGACTGGAACCGGCCGGACCGGCCATCACCCGGCAACGCGAGGACAAGGTCGAAACGCATCGTCCTGTCACCTCAATTGCCGATCAGGCTCTGCGCCGGGATACCGAGGTTGCGGTGCAGTTTCCGGATCATTCCAAGCGTCAGCCCGTGCTTGCGGTTCAGGACTTCGTAGACCCGGTTCGGCTGGCCGATGGAAGGAACCAGATCCTTGACCGTCAACCCGGCCTGCTCCATCCGGAACCTGATCGCCTCCACCGGATCAGGCGGTGGCACCGGATGATGCCGGGCTTCCCAGGCTTCGATCAGCGTCACCAGCGCATCGAAATACGCTCCTTCCGCACTGTCCGGATCAGGGTCGGCATCGACGTATCGCTCGGCCTGTTTCAGCGCTGCACGGTAGTCCGCCTCGGTGCGGATCGGGGTCAATGTGTAGTGCGTGTCGGCCATGGTTTCAACTCCACGGTATCGACGTCGATCTGGTCGTATTCCTGATGCGTGCCCACGAACTTCACGAACACCACCTTCATGCCGCAGGCAATCGCGACCACGACGCGATAGTCATTGCCCTTGATGTTGGACACTACGCGCCGGCCCTTGAGAATGCTGGCATTGTCGAACGATCCTTTCACTGCGACCGGCTGGTCCCGGCACGCGGCACGAACCTCGTCGGCCCAGGCACGCAAGGCCTGTTCGGAGTCCGGATGCCGCTGCCAGCAGGCAAGCAGGGTGGAAAGGGCGGTCAGTTTCACCGGACACATGTTGATCCCATATTGGGACCAGTGCAGCAGGCGCGGACTTTCTCCGGGACGGCATGGCGCCTCGCCCTTTGCCGATGGACTGCAACGGCGCCACCTCGTTCCGCTGGCTGGCCTTCCCCACATCAATTACTGTCGGCGAAGATTCCATGCAGCCGCACACACCGCCACGTCCGATACCGGCGCCTCCCATGTCCACGTCCTCCGCCGTCCCGATCAACGACTGGCCGCTGCCCTACGTGGCGGCGCTGGAAACGCGTGCGCTGGCTGATATCGACCTGGTGGTGATCCACTGCACCGAACTGCCGGATCTGGCCACCGCGCGCGAGTACGGGGAAAAGGTGCTGTACGCCTCGGGCAGCGGCAACAGCGGGCATTACTACATCGATCGCGATGGCGCGCTGCACCGCTTCGTGCCGGAAAACCGCGTGGCGCACCATGTGCGCAGCTTCAATCCGCGTTCGATCGGGATCGAACTGGTCAATCGCGGCCGCTGGCCGGACTGGCTGTATTCCCGCCACCAGGCGATGGACGAGCCCTACCCCGAGGTGCAGATCGCGGCGCTGATCGCGCTGCTGCGGGATCTGGCCGCCAGGCTGCCGGGCCTGGCGCTGATCGCCGGGCACGAGGATCTGGATACCGCGCAGGTGCCGGCTACCGACAACCCGGCCGTGCTGGTCCCGCGCAAGCGTGATCCGGGCCCGCTGTTCCCCTGGCCGCAAGTGCTTGAAGCGGTGCCGCTGCGACGCCTGCTACCGGATGCAGCCAGCCCCTGACGGCGGCGTGCAGCGGGGCTTCCGTATAATCGCCGGTCCACACTCTGCGGAAGCGCCGCCTTGCACGAAAAAGTCGCCGAACTGCTCGATCTGCTGCACCTGGAGCGCATCGAAGACAACATCTTCCGTGGCCAGAGCCGCGATATCGGCACCCGTTTCGTGTTCGGCGGGCAGGTGCTGGGGCAGGCGCTGAGCGCGACCCAGCACACGGTCGACCCGACCCGCCACGCCAATTCGCTGCACGCCTATTTCCTGCGCGCCGGCGACATCGATCATCCGATCATCTACCAGGTCGACAAGACCCGCGACGGCGGCAGCTTCTCGGTGCGGCGCGTGACCGCGATCCAGCACGGGCAACCGATCTTCGTGATGTCGGCCAGTTTCCACCGGCCCGAGCCCGGGCTGGAACACCAGATCTCGCCGCCCGACGTGCCCAAACCCGAAGACCTGCCGGAGCAGCAGTCGCTGCCGCCTGACGAACTGGCGAAACTGCCAGCCAAGACCCAGCGCTGGCTGGCACGCCAGGGCGCGTTCGAGTTCCGCCATGTCTACCCGCGCAATGAGCTGGCGCCGACCAAACGCCCGCCTTCACAGCAGGTCTGGTTTCGCTTGACGAATCGCATCGACGATACGCCCGCCCTGCACCAGGCCCTGCTGGCCTACGCCTCGGATTTCCATCTGGTCGGCACCAGCACGCTGCCGCATGCCATTTCCTATCTGCAACCCAATGTGCGCATGGCCAGCCTCGATCACGCGCTGTGGTTCCACCGCCCGCTGCGCGTCGACGAATGGCTGCTGTATTCCTGCGACAGCCCTTCGATGCAGGACAGCCGTGGCCTGTCCCGCGGCAGCATCTACACCCGCGACGGCGTGCTGGTGGCCTCCACCGCGCAGGAAGGCATGATCCGCGTCAGCCAGGCGGGCGACTGAAATGCGCCAGGTTTTCAGTTCGCTGCGGCTGGAGAATGTCGAAGGCGTGGCCGCGCTGCTCAACGAACACGGCATCGAAACCTGGATCAGCCAGTCCCGCTCCTACAAGGGCAACCGCCGCCGGACTTTCTCCTACGCCGACAACGCCAAGGACAAACCCACGCCGGCCGCGGTCTGGGTGGTGCACGCCGAAGACCAACCCAAGGCGCGCGCCCTGTTGCGCGAAGCCGGCCTGATGGAAACCACGCGCACCAGCTATCTGCCGGAACACGCCAGTGCGCCGCCGCCGGTGACACGCGGCCCGGTCAACCATGCCGCCCGCATCCGCATGGTGATGCTGGCCGCGGTCGTGGTGCTGGCCACCTTCACCAGCGCGCGCCAGTGCAATTCCCCCGGCAGCGTGGCGCCGCCATCGCAGCCACCGGCACCGGTGCAGACACCCGATGAGGATATTGAACGTCACATCGTGCCGGTGGACACGTCATTGCGCTGACCTTCACCACACCCAAGGCTGAACATGAGCAGCTCCGACGCCCTGATCCTGCTGATCGACCAGCACCTGCCTGCCGCCCAGGCGGGCGATGCCGCCGCGTTCGGCAAGATCGTCAGCGGCTGCCAGAACGGCATCACCGCGATCGCGCTGGCGATCACGCGCGACGTGCCGGCCAGCGAGGACATCGCGCAGGACGCCTTCATCAGCGCCTGGCGCAACTTGGCGCGGCTGCGCAATCCGGCCAGCTTCCTGCCGTGGCTGCGCCAGATCACCCGCAACCTCTCGCACGACCATCTGCGCCGGCGCCGCAACGAGCGCCGCTATGACGGCGAGCTGGAAGACATCCTGGCCGTGGTCGCAGACCCCACGCCGGACCACCCCGAACGTCTGGCACGCCAGCAGGAAGAGGCCGTCGTCGCCAACCTGATCGACGAATTGCCCGAAGACACGCGCGAAATCCTGCTGATCTACTACCGCGAAGGCCAATCCTCCAAGCAGGTCGCCAGCCTGCTCGGGATGCAGGACGCCGCCGTGCGCAAGCGCCTGTCGCGCGCGCGCCAGAGCCTGCGTTCGGACCTGCTCGAACGCCTTGGCGATGTCGCCAGGGCCACCGCGCCGGGGCTGGCCTTCACCGCGATCGTCGTGGGCGGCCTGAGTGTCAGCCAGACCGCAGCGGCGGCAGCCGGCGCCGGTCTGGCCGGCCATCTGGCGGGGAAATCCGCATCCGCTGTCGGTGTGCTCGGTCGCGGTGCGAGCAGCCTGCCCGGTGGTGTGGGCGGCGGCGCCGGACGCCTGCTGGTGGGCGCTGCCGGCGGCATCGTGTTTGCATTGATCGTCGGCGTGGCAGCGGTGTTTTTCGGCGTGCGCCGCCACTGGATCACCTCCACCGACCATCAGGAACGGCGCGAACTGGCCTGGTTCGCCGCCGCCGGCCTGCTGGTGGTGCTGCTGTTCACCACGCTGATGGGTGCAGCGGTGCTGACCCAGTCCAGCCTGCTACCGACGCTGAGCCTGGTCGGCATGATGGGCGTGCTGGGCGGCATGAATCTGGTCTGGCTGCCGCGCATCCTGGCGCGCCGGCATGAACGCGAAGCCGCACGCGATCCCACCACCGCCGCCGACAACCGCCGCGCCGAACGCCGCATGGCCTGGGCCGGCATGCTGCTGGGCATGTTGCTGGGCGCCAGCGGGCTGCTGTTCGGCTGGATGAGCAACGCGCCGATGTAAACGCGCCGGCGGTGCTGTCGGCATCCGCGCTTCGGGTGGGAACAGACTCACCTGCGATCAGGTGATCGGAACTGGTCGGAAATACCTGCCGCAATTGACACCATCCTGCGGGAAACATGCGGCAGGCATTGCAACCGCAGGACCGGTTCGTGGCATCGTGTGGCGGTCCCCACCGCCACCGGAGCCTTGCCATGTTGCTGCGTATTTCGGGTTTTCTTGTCGCCTGCCTGCTCGCGTCCACTTCAGCGTGGGCGGCCTGGCACGAACAAGCGGTGGAATGGTCGCTGGACGGCGAAGTTTTCAGCGGCGTGCTGGTCTATGACGACAGCTCATCGCAGCCGCGCCCAGGCCTGCTGATGGTGCCCAATTGGATGGGCGTCAACGCATCGGCAGTCGAACGCGCGCGCGAAATCGCCGGCCAGCGCTACGTGGTGCTGGTGGCCGACGTCTACGGCAAGGACGTGCGTCCGGCCAATGCGCAGGAAGCCGGCGCACAGGCCAGAAAGATGTACGCTGACCGCGAAACACTGCGCGCCCGCGCCACCAAGGCGCTGGACGTACTGCGCGGCAACGACGCCGGCGCACCGCTGGATACCGGCCGGATCGGCGCATTCGGTTTCTGTTTCGGCGGCACCACGGTGCTGGAAATGGCGCGTGCCGGCGCCGAGGTGGCCGGCGTGGTGTCACTGCACGGCGGCCTTGCCACCGATCTTCCCGCCGCCAGCACGCCGGCCGCGTCGATCCTGGTGCTGAACGGCGCCGCCGACGCTGCGGTGACGGCCGACGAGATCACCGGCTTCCAGCAGGAAATGGACAAGGTGCAGGCCGACTGGCAGTTCGTGAACTACGCCGGCGCGGTGCATTGCTTTGCCGAAGCCAGCGCCGCCTCACCGCCGAACTGCGTGTACCACCCGCTGGCGGCCAAGCGCGCACGCACGGCGCTGCACAGCTTCTTCGATGAAGTAATGGCTGGTGAGTAACCCGATGGCCGATGAGCAGCCCGGGTAAGGCGCCGCCGCACACGGGTTTGGCTTTCCCGATAATTCCGGCCCCGGGTGCGGCTATGCCTTACCCGGGCCACGCGGTTTTTCAACGCGGCACAGGCTTGCCCTGCTCGGCCAGGGTCAGTGCGACCTTGTTGCGCAGATAGGCCGGTTGCAGATGTTCGGGGGCCACGGCTTCGCCACGGGCGAAGGCGGTCAGCGCCAGTTCCGCGACATCGGCGGCGCGGGGCAGCGCTTCGGCCTCGCTGCGCACCAGCTGTGCCGCCAGAGTCTTCACCAGCACTGCATTTTCCGCCGCGAAACCAGTGCCCACGCCCACGCGCGGGAACGCATCGGGTAGCGTCACGGCAGTGGGTGCCAGCACGCGTTCTTCACCCTGTCGCTGCCATTGCCCGCCGGCATCACGCAGATAATCGGCCAGATACACCTCGCCCATGCGCGCGTCGATCGCGGCCAGCACGCCGGTCCGTGCATCGCCGACTGCATCCAGTTCGCGCATCGCCGGGCGTGCCAGTACGTCCAGCGTGGATACACCGATGGCGGGACGGTCCAACGCCAGTGCCAGTCCCTGCACCATCGCCACCGCCAGCCGCACGCCGGTGAAGGCGCCGGGCCCGCGGCTGCAGGCGATGGCATCCAGTTGCGTGCGTGCGATACCGGCCTCCGCCAGCAATTCCCCGACCCACGCCAGGGTCAGTTCGGCGTGGCGGCGCGGGGCGATTTCGTGTCGCTCAAGTACGCGGCCATCGAAATGCAGCGCGACCGAACAGGCCTCGGTGGAGGTTTCCAGCGCCAGCAGTTTCATGTGGCACCACACACGGTTGCAGAGTGAAAATCATGCAGGCAGGTGGCGGCTGACATCGAATGGACTCGTCGGACGGGAATCATGGAAAAGGGATGGTAGCGCGGCAGCGGCGCCGGCCAAGGAGCATCTGGATAAGACGTCATTTCAGCCTGACCAGCTTCGCTGTTGAAAGCCGCCGGGCTGACGCAATGAGATTTGATCAGACATCCGCTAACTGCGTGCCAGCCGCGCGTCGCGCAGCAGCGCCAGCACCCGCTCCAGCTTCCGGGTACGGGTGAAGGGCGGCAGGCTGGCGAGGAAGCTGCGGCCGTAACTCTTCGAAATCAGGCGCGTATCGCAGAGCATCAGCACGCCGCGATCGGCATGGGTGCGGATCAGGCGGCCGGCGCCCTGCTTCAGCGCGATCACCGCATTGGGCAGTTGCCAGTCGCGGAACGGGTTGCCGCCGCGCCGGCGGATCGCTTCCAGCCGCGCGTCCAGCACCGGATCGTCGGGCGCGGCAAAGGGCAGTTTGTCGATCACCACGATCTGCAGCGCATCACCAGCCACATCGACACCTTCCCAGAAGCTGGCCGCGCCCAGCAGCACGCCGTTGCCGGCGGCGCGGAACTGTTCCAGCAGCAAGTGGCGCGGCGCGCTGCCCTGCACGAACAGCGGAAATTCGCGCAGATCACTCAGCACTTCTGCCGCCTGGCGCAGCGCGCGGTGCGAGGTGAACAGCATGAACGCGCGCCCATCGGACGCATCCAGCAGCGGCAGCGCGGCCTCCACCACGGCCTGCACATGGCCGGCGGTATTGGGCTCGGGCAGATCCTGCGGCACGTAGACCATGGCCTGCCGGGCATAGTCGAACGGGCTGGGTTCCAGCAGTGTGCGCGGCGATTCCATGCCCATCTGCGCGGCCAGATGTTCGAAGCGGCCATCGACCGCCAGCGTGGCGGAGGTGTGGATCCACGCGGCACCGGATGCGGCGCGGAAATCGCGCAGCGGGGTCGAGACATCCAGCGGCGTCTGGTGCATCTGGAAGCCGCGCGCGCTCAGTTCGTACCAGCGCACCTCGCCGATGCCCTTGGCATCCAGGATGCGCGCCGCGCATTCGAGCAGATCCTCGCCGCGCTCGTGGCAGGTCTTGAAGCCGACACTGCGCTCGGAAAACGCATCCAGCACCGACACCAGCGCTGAAAGCGCGGCACGCAGCGTGGCGATGTGTTCGTGCAATTCCGGGTTCGCATCCAGCGCGGCGATGGTGCCGCGCGCAGGGAACTGTTCCAGCGCCAGACGCAGTTCGCGCAGCGCCTGCTCCAGTTCCCGCGCCGGGCCCTGCACCTCGGCCAGCGCACCACTGACGCTGGCACATTCAGCCACCGCTTCGCGCGCCAGATCCGACAGCTGGCGCGAGGAAAAGGTATGACCGAAGAACTGCGCCGCCAGCTCCGGCAACTGGTGCGCCTCGTCCAGCACGAAGGTCTGCGCACCGGGCAGGATTTCGCCGAAGCCCTCGCGCTTGAGCGCCTGGTCGGCGAACAGCAGGTGATGGTTGACCACCACCAGATCCGCCTCCTGCGCCGCCTGTCGCGCCTTGACTACGAAACATTCGGCGTGGAACGGGCATTCGGTGCCCAGGCAGTTGTCGGCGGTGGAAGTCACCTGCGGCCACAGCGGCGAATCCTCGGCCACGAAATCCACGCCGGCCAGATCACCGCTGGCACTGCCGCCGGCCCAGGCGCTGAGCTTGACCAACTGCGCGGCGGTTTCACGCGATGTGAACAGGTCATCGCTGCGGGCGCGTTCCAGCCGGTACCAGCACAGGTAATTGGCGCGGCCCTTGAGCAGCGCGGTCTTCAGCCGCACGCCCAGCGCGCTGCGCACGCGCGGCAGATCGCGATGGAAAAGCTGGTCCTGCAGCGCGCGGGTGCCGGTGGAAATGATGGTGCGGCGCCCGGAGAGCAGCGTCGGCACCAGATAGGCGTAGGTCTTGCCGGTGCCGGTGCCGGCCTCGGCGATCAGCTCGTCCTGCGCCAGGATGGTCTGCGCCACGGCCTCGGCCATGCGCTGCTGCGGCGGACGCGGCACATAGCCTTCAATCGCCCGCGCCAGCGCGCCCTCCTCGCCGAGCGCGTCGGCCGTGGCCTGCAGCAGCGAAGACATTCAGCCCGCCACAACCGGTTCGCCGGCGCGGCTCACATCCGCACCGGTGGCTCGTGCGTGCAGCGCGCCAGCTGTTCGGCAGCAGCTTGGGCGGCGGCCGGGTAATCGGTCCATTCGCGCACCAGCCGCACCGTGGTCCAGTTGCGCCGGCACAATGCGCCCAGCCGCGGTCCCTGTTCCCAGGAGGCGTTGGCCAGTTCCACCGCGACGTTGTAATCGCCCTGCACCAGCGCCAGTTCGGCGCGCCATTGCAGCAGCTCGGGATCGCCCGGGCTCAGCGCCAGGGCCTGCTCCAATGCGGCGTCGGCGCTGGCCCAGTCGCGTGCTGTTTCATGCTGCGCGGCGGCCTGGCGCAGGTCGGCGATCACCGGATCGCGCAGTGGCTGCACTTCCAACGTGTCCTTCGCATCGGCCCCGGCGGCGCGCACCACGGCCAGCACGTCCAGTTCCGGCGCGGGCGGCTTCTTCGTCATGGCCTGCTGCGTGGGCGGCGGGCCGGAGCAGCCGGCCAGCGCAACGCCAGCGGCGATCAGGCCGCCGGCGATGCTGCGTGAAAACATCCGTGTCATCGTTCCTCTCCTGCGCCGAACCACTGGCGCAGGCGCGCCAGGCGGCAATTGCGGAATTGTTCGGGAAGAAAACCGGCGACGAACACATGACGCTGCGCGCCCGGGCATTCGGCATCGGTCAGCGCGAATTCTTCCGCATCCAGCCAGCCCCATTCCAGTCCGTCTTCATCGACCTTCAGCGGCAGGTTGGGCAGGCGCCGGAACAGATCGGCCCAGACCCGCATCGCGCCGGTGGAGCCGTACAGGCCGGTGGGCTGGTTTTCGTCGTTGCCGATCCAGACCACGGCCAGGTGCGCACCGGTATAGCCGGCAAACCAGCTGTCACGGCTGTCGTTGCTGGTGCCGGTCTTGCCGGCCGGCGACAGCCAGGTCAGGCCCGAATCGGCCAGGCCGCGCGCGGTGCCTTCGCGCACCGCTTCCTGCAACGCGATCGACACCAGACGCGCGGCGATGGTGTCACCGCGTTGCGGCGGTGAAGGCGTGGCGTCGTAGCGTTGCAGCGGCTGGCCACGGGTATCGAGCACACCGCGCACCGCGCGCAACGGTTGCAGCTGCCCGCCCGAGGCGATGAACTGGTAGGCCTGCGTCATCTGCAGCGGCGACAGGTCCACCGCGCCCAGCAGCAGCGAGGGATGCGGCGCGGCATTGATCGCCGCCACCACATCAAGCAGGCGCGCCAGCCGCTCCACGCCGATATCCACGCCGATCCGCACCGTGGCCTGGTTGTAGGAGCGCACCAGCGCTTCCTGCAAGGTGACCCGGCCGTGGCTGCGGTTGTCGGCGTTTTCCGGGGTCCAGCTGCGGTTGCCGGGCAGACGCAGCGTGATCGGCGCATCGTCCACGCGCGTGGCCAGTGCATAGCGTCCCGGCTGCGCCAGCGCCAGCAGATAGACGAAGGGTTTGAGCAGTGAACCGACCTGCCGGCGTGCGTCCAGCGCGCGGTTGAAACCGTGATCGCCCGGATCGCGCGCACCGACCAGCGCGAGGATTTCGCCCTGGGTGGTATCGGTCAGCACCAGCGCGGCCTGCAAGGGTGGGCGGCCTTTCTGCTCGAGCGTCTTCAATTGCCCGGCAACCGCGGTTTCCGCCGCATTCTGGGCCGACGGCGAGAGCGTGGTCAGCACTGTCAGGCCGGCACCGCGCAGCGCTTCGGTCGAGTAATCGCGCTGCAACTGGTCGCGCACCAGCGCCAGAAAAGCCGGATAGCGGTTGCGCGACAGACTGCCGTCGCGCACCACGCCCAGCGGCCGGGCGCTGGCAGTTTCGAGCGTGGAGACGTTGATCAGGCCGGTGTCGTACATCAGGCGAAGCACCAGATTGCGCCGTTGCAAGGCGGCTTCCGGACGCCGGCGCGGATCGTGCGCCGAAGGGCCTCGGATCATGCCGACCAGCAGCGCAATGTCCTGTTCGGACAACTGCTCCAGTTCACGCCCGAACCAGAAATCGGCCGCCGCCGCAATGCCATGCACCGCCTGCCCGCCCTGCTGGCCGAGATAGACCTGGTTGACGTAGGCCTCCAGGATCGTGCGCTTGTCGAAGCGCGCCTCGATGATCAGCGCGTACAGGATTTCCCGCAGTTTGCGCCCGAGCCGTTGCTCGCGCGTCAGGTACAGATTGCGCACCAGCTGCTGGGTCAGGGTGCTGGCGCCCTGCCGCACCTCACCATGGCGCAGATTGACGAAGGCCGCGCGCAGCATGCCTTTCAGGTCAATGCCGATGTGATGCTTGAAATCGCGGTCTTCGACCGCCTGCAGCGTGGTCAGGAACAGCTCCGGCACGTCATCGAGCCGCACCAGGCGGCGCTCTTCCTGTTTTTCGCCATACAACGTGGCGATCCGCGCCGGGTCCAGCCGTACCCGTGATACCGCGCGCTCGCCCACGCGCACCGCCCGCACCCGCCCCCCGCCGAGCGTGACTTCGACCCGTTGCGCCGGCCAGCTGCCTTCCAGATCGGTGAATCCGCGGGTGGCGATGAAAAAGCGTTCGCCCTGGCGCAGATAGCTGCCGGGGCGTCGTCCCTGGTCATCGGCGACGTAGCGCGCCGCGGCCAGTTCCACTTCCAGCGCCTCGGGCAACATCGCACGCTCGGGCGCCAGCTCCAGCGGCTGCGCCAGCACCCGCGTGGGCACCTGCCAGGTCAGCCGGCCGAAGGCTTCACGTACCTGCCGATCAGCCACCCAGACATACGGACCGAGGAATCCCAGCGCCAGGCCGATCAGCAGCAGCGCCAACGGCAACAGGCGCCGGAACCACACCCGCCAGCGCGAGGGGGCATCGGATTTCTTTGTGCGAGGTGCAGCCAAGACAGGACCGGGGAAACTCACGGGCCGCACAGTGTATCGGACCCGGCTGGCGGCAATGGGGCGCTTGCGGGGATAATTGCCGGCCCTGTCCTGACGGCATATCCGCCGGGTGCCCGGAGCCTGTGAAAAAATCGCCCATCTTCTGCGGATGCCTCCGAACGGCCCCGGCGGCGACGCGCTACGCTCACCCTGCGCTCATGGGTTCACCCGAACTTCCCTGTTCCCACGTAGCGCAGTTTGCCGGGAACGCCCGCAGGCACCCTCGCACCGGCTGCCCCGCGCCCCGATGCGGGGACGGTCGAATTTGTCACAGGCTCTGACTTGAACCTCCAGACTCCCGCTTCCCCGATCCTGTGCCTGTATCCGGCTGCCGCCACGGCAGACCAGCCCCCTTCGATCCCGCCGCAGGCACGGGAACTGAACCTGACCCTGTTCCAGCCCGCAGCCACTGATGCCGCCAATCCGGCCTGGGCCGCGTTGCGTGCCTGCGCGCTGGCCCACCCCGGCCGCGATGTGGTGCTGCTGGCCGCCGATGCGCCGCTTCCGCCCAACGCGCTGGCGCGCCTGCTGGCCGCCGTCGATGCTGCGTACCAGGTGCATTCGCCCTCCTCCAACGGCCATCCGGCGCTGGATCCGTTCATCCATGCGGCGCGTCCGGCCAATGGCGACGATGCCGATGCCTGCCTGTTCATGCTGTCCGAACGTGAATTGGTGCCGGTACGGCACTGGCTGCCGGCACTGAGCCACTGGCGCGGCGACGCGCTGGCGCAGTTGCCGGCCGAACTGCCGGCCGATGGCGAACTGCCGCCCGGCTGGCAAGGCGCCCGCCTTGATCATCTGTATGTCGGCGCTTCACAGGTCATGGACGCACCGAAGCTGCGACCGGACACCGCCCTGCTGGCCCAGGACACGCGTCTGGCCGCATTGGAAGGCCGCATTCCGGTCGCCGCCGGGCGCGATGACGTGCCGGTGATGCTGCATCTGCTGCACGGCTGGGGCGGCGGCGTGCAGCGTTTCGTCGAAGACCTGATGCGCGCCGACACCGGCCACCGCCACCTGGCACTGGTCGCACGCGGCACGCCTTCGCACCGCTGCCCGGGCGAAGTGCTGGAACTGTACGACGACCTGCGCGCCGCACCGCTGCTGCGCTGGCCGCTGACGCTGGGCATCGAGGCCACGGCGCTGGCCTCGCACGAATACGACACCGCGCTCGGGCACGTGCTGGTGCGCCACCGCGTTTCGCAGGTACTGGTGTCCTCGCTGATCGGGCATGGCCTGGGTGCGCTGCGCACCGGCCTGCCCACCGCGCTGGTCTGCCACGACTACTACCCGCTGTGGCCTTCGCTGCACGTCGATTTCGGTGATCGGAACCGGGATTTCTCGGTACAGGCGATGGCCGCCGATCTGGCCCGGCCCGATGCCGACTCGCCCTTCGGTGAAACCCGCGCCGAAGCCTGGCAGGCGCTGCGCGACGCCCATGTCGCGGCGCTGCTGGCCGCCAACGCGACATTGATCGCGCCCAGCCACAGCGTGCGCGACAACATCCAGCGCATCGAACCGCGCCTGTCCACGCTGCCATGGCACGTGATCCCGCACGGACTGGCGGACTGGCCAGCGCCGGTGCCTGCGCGCGCGGTGCCGCAGCGCGATCTTCTGCGCGTGCTGGTGCTGGGCCGCATCAACGGCGGCAAGGGCGAAGACCTGCTCGCCGAACTGGTGACGCAGCCGCCGCCGGATGTGGAACTGGTGCTGCTGGGCGCCGGCCGTGCCGGAATGCGTTTCTTCGGCCAGCCCGGCGTGCATGTGCGGATGGACTACGAGCACGCTCAGCTACCGGAACTGATCGCGCAGCTGGCACCGGATCTGGCGCTGATCGCGGCCAGCGTCGCGGAAACCTTCAGCTATGCACTGTCCGAACTGTGGAGCCTGGAGGTTCCGGTGCTGGCCACCCGCATCGGCAGCCTCGGCGAACGCATCGACGATGGCAAAACCGGCCTGCTGGTGGCAGCCGATGCCGCTGCGATCGCCACGCGCCTGCGCGAGCTTCAAAGCAACCGCAGCATCCTGCAACGGCTGCGCAGCCCGGCTCCCGACTCACTCGCACAGATGGCGGCCGCCTATGCCAAAGCCCTGCCCGTCGCAGCTCCGGTCAACACATGGCCAACCGTAGCGCCCACCGATCCGATCCAGTCCAGCCGCCGCAACACCCTGGCCAACGCCCGCACCCAGGCCGAAACCGCGCTGCTGGCAAGCCGTGCGCTGATCGAAGAACAGCAGACCGAACTGGTGCAGCGCGCCGACTGGGCCGCCGCATTGCAAGCACAGCTGGACGAACGCACCGAATGGGCGCAGCGGATGGAGGCGGATATCGAACAGGCGCGCGCCGACTTCATGCAGCTGGACCAGCAGTTCGAGGAGCGCACACATTGGGCGCTGTCGTTGCAGGATGAGCTGGCCGACAGCCGCGAAGAATCCCGCCAACTCGGTGTACTGCTCCAATCCGCCGTCACCCACGGCGATGCGATGCAGCGCGACCGCGATGCGATCCTGGCCAGCCGCTCCTGGCGTCTGACCCGCCCGTTGCGCTACGCCCAGCGGCAACTTTCCCAGACCCTGGCGCGCCTGCGTTTCCGCTGGCAGCGGCTGTTGTCCTTGCGCCACCGGATGTCCAACAGCCTGCGCACGCGCGGCCTGCGCGGCACGCTGGACCGCGCCCGTCAGGAACTGCGCCCGGCGGTGCAGACCACCCCGATCGCGCTGCCTGCCGCGATCGATGCTGCCAGCCTCGTGCTGCCGGCCTCGGAAACACCGCTGGTCAGCATCGTGATCCCGGTCTACAACCACCTGGATGCCACCCTGGTCTGCCTGCAATCGCTGGCGCAGACGAAGAACCGCAGCGCGCACGAAATCATCCTGGTCGACGACTGCTCCAGCGACGATTCGGCCACGGTGCTGCCCGGCGTGAAGGGCCTGCGCTACCAGCGCAATGTGCAGAACACCGGCTTCATCGGCGCCTGCAACGCCGGCGCGGCGAATGCGCGCGGGCAGTTCGTCGTGTTCCTCAACAACGACACCGCAGTGCAGGACGGCTGGCTGGATGCGCTGATCGACACCTTCAAGCAGCACCGCGATGTCGGCCTGGTCGGGGCCAAGCTGGTGTATCCGGATGGCCGTCTGCAGGAAGCCGGCGGCATCGTGTTTTCCGATGGCTCGGGCTGGAACTACGGCCGTTTCGACGACCCGGCCAAGCCCGAATACAACTTCGTGCGCGAGGTCGACTACTGCTCGGGCGCGGCGATTGCACTGCGCACCGACCTGTTCCGCCAATTTGGCGGCTTTGATCCGTATTACGCCCCGGCCTATTACGAAGACACCGATCTGGCGATGAAGGTGCGCGCCGCCGGCCTGCGCGTGCTGTACCAGCCGGCCTCGGTGGTGGTGCATTTCGAAGGCATCAGTTCGGGCACCGACACCGGCAGCGGCACCAAGCGCTACCAGGTGGTCAACAAGGAAAAGTTCTTCGAACGCTGGAAGGAGGCGCTCGCCCGCCACCCCAACCCGGCCCACACCACGCCTGCCGACATCGTGCTGGCGCGCCAGCACCGCGCACGCAAGCACGTGCTGGTGATCGATGCGACCACGCCGCAGCCGGACCACGATTCAGGCTCGCTGCGGCTGTGCAATATCCTGCGGCTTCTGTGCGAGGACGGCCACGCGGTGACCTTCTTCGCCGACAACCGTGCCTTCGTGGAGCCTTATTCGCGCCAGTTGCAGCAGCTGGGCGTGGAAGTGCTGTGGCATCCGCATTTGTCCGATCCGGTCATCTGGTTCGCGCAGAACGGCAAGCGGCTGGACCTGGTGATCGTCTCGCGCCACTACATCGCCTCCAGCTACGTTGATCTGGTGCGGCTGCATGCACCGCGCGCGACGCTGGCCTTCGATACCGTGGATCTGCACTATCTGCGCGAACAGCGCGCCGCCGAGCTGGCCGGCAGCGCCGAGCTGGCCCGCACCGCCGCCGAGACGCGGGAAAAGGAACTGGCGCTGATCCATGCCAGCGACGTGACCTTGGTGGTGAGCCCGGTGGAGAAGGAGCTGCTGGCACGTGAGGCGCCGGGCGCGCGGGTCGAGATCCTGTCCAATGTGCACGAAGTGTTCGGGCGTCGGCGCGGGTTCGACGAGCGCAGCGGCCTGATGTTCGTCGGCGGCTACCAGCACCCGCCCAATGTCGATGCCGCGATCTGGTTTGCACGCGAGATCCTGCCGCTGGTACGGGCCGAACTGCCGCAGGTGGAGTTCCACCTGATCGGCAGCAAGGCGCCGGCCGAAGTGAAGGCGCTGGGCGAACTGCCGGGCGTGGTGTTCCACGGCTTCGTGCCGGAGATCGAACCGTTCATGGATGATTGCCGGCTGGCGGTGGCGCCGCTGCGCTACGGTGCCGGGGTCAAGGGCAAGGTCAATATGAGCATGAGCTACGGCCAACCGGTGGTGGCCACGCCGATCGCGGTCGAAGGCATGTTTGCCGAAGCCGGGCGCGACGTGCTGGTGGCGGAAACACCGGAAGACTTCGCCGCGCACGTGGTCCGCGCCTATCAGGATCCGGAACTGTGGACGCAGCTGTCCGATCACGGCCTGGCCAATGTCGCCCGGCACTTCTCGTTCGACTCGGCCCGTCAGGGGCTGCGGATGCTGCTTTGAAGCCGGGATTGGGGATTCGGCATTCAGGATTGGGAAAAGCCAGAGGCGCGCCACACTCCAGCTCTGCGGCCTTCAACGGTCGAATGTCCGGTCACCCCCAAACCCCGCCTCGCATCAGTCAACCGCCGCGCGCGTGCTCCAGCCGCGCCTGGATCGCCGGCAGGTCGGTATTGGAAGGGTCCAGTTCACGCGCCTGATCGAAGGCATCCGCGGCCCGCGCGATCTCCCCGGCACCCAGACGCTCGCTGGCATAGGCCAGCCAGCTGCGCGCCAGGCGTTGCCGTGCTGGCAGCAGGCGGCTGTCGGTGGGTGCGATCACGCCCATTGCTTCTAACGCATCGCGTGCCGCGCCAAGACGATTGCCGGTCATTGCGGCCTCGAAACGGACCAGGATCCGGTCCGGCAGGCCCGCCAGACCGGCACGCGCCTGCGCATGATCCGGCTGCTGGCGCAGTACCGCGCGATACAGGTCGTAGGCGCTTTCTCCGGGCGGCACAAGGAAGTTGCCGGCCGCGGCGGCGGTGTCGGCCCGCTGCAGCAGCGTCTCCAGCGAAGCATCAGTTTCCGTGACCGGGCGTGACGCCAGCATCTGGGTGCGGCGTTCGCGCACATCCTCCATGCGCTGGGCGGTGGCTGCCACGGCCATCAGTTCCGGCGCCAGCGTGCGGGCGGCGGCGATCAGTTCGCCGGCGTCCTCGAAATGGTAGTCATCGATCCGGCGTCCAGCTTGGGCCAGCAGTGCGCTGGCGACCGCTCGCACGCCTTCGCGCGCCCGGGCATGGTTGGGATCCTGCGCCAGGACAGCCTGATAGATGTCCAGCGCGTTGGGCTGTTGCGGCGGCCGCAACTGGCCGCGCGCCAGCAGCGCATCGGCCTCTTCCAGACGGGTGTCGGCATGGCTGGCGCGCAGCTGGCGGGCCTGCGCCAGCGCCGCATGCGCCTCGGGCAAGCCCAGATGCGCCGGATCCACTGCCGCAACCCGCTCGATGCGCTGCGCGGCCAGCTCGATATTGTCCAGTTCCAGCGCCCGATGTGCCTGTGCCAGCAACTGCGACAACACTTCGCGCAGCCCGGCAGCGGCCACGGCGTTGCCTGGATCGGCCGCCAGCGCCTGGCGGTAAAGTGCAATGGCACTGTCGCCACCGCCATCCAGCTGTCCGGCAGCCGCGGCCTCCCGGGCCTGCCCGATCAACTCCAGCAGCGTGTCTTCCTGCCCCTGCAAGGCATGCAACTGGCGTTGCAGTTCGGCCAGATCGGCGCTGGGCAGCACCAGACCTTCGGCCTGCGCCAGAAGCGCCTGTGTCGGCGCCGGATCGCCCTGTGCCAGCGCCTCCCGGGCGCGCTGCAGCAGGCGCCGGCCGACCTCCATCAGGCCCTGCCGCGCCGTCTGGCTGTCCGGATCCTGCGCCAGCACCGCCAGATACAGCTCGCGCGCACCCTGTCCGTCGGCTCTGCTCAGATGGCCTTGTTCCAATGCCTGCGCAGCCTCGAACAGCATCGCATTCATCCGGGTCTGGGGCAGGCGCTGACGCAGGCTGTCCTGGAAGGCGTACAGCAGGCTGCCAGCCAACAGGACCAGTACCAGTAGCACCAGCACGCCACGCCAGCGGCGACCGGAAGTGGCGATCGCACGGCGCGGACGCGATGGAGTGCGCAACACCTCGTCGATCCGTCCGAGTGTGGGTTCGTCCTGCGTGGCCACGGCGTCAGGTGCCACCTCGATCTGCGGCACCGCCACGGTCGGGCGCCCTTCCATCACTTCCTGCTGCAACTGCTGGATCGCCGCCACCACCGCATGGCCACGCTGGAAACGCTGCGCCGGATCCTTGGCCAGCATCCGGTCCAGCAGCGGCTGGTAGGCCGCCAGTCCGTCCGGCAGGCGCGGCAACGGCGAGGTGATGTGCATGATGCCGATCGCCAGCGAATCGGCGGCCTGGTACGGCACCCGCCCGACCAGCAACTCGTACAGCACCACGCCCAGGCTGTAGAGGTCGGCGCGTGCATCCAGTTTCTGCCCGCGCGCCTGCTCCGGGCTCATGTAATGCGGCGTGCCGACGATGGTGCCGGTGCGCGTCATGCGGCTGGCATCGCTGGCATGCGCGATGCCGAAATCGGTCAGCACCGCGTTGCCGTCCTCGCGCAACAAGATATTGTCCGGCTTGATGTCCCGGTGCACGATGCCGCGCTCGCCGGCGTAATCCAGCGCGCTGGCAATCTGGCTGGCCACGCGCAGCGCGAAAGCCGGTGGCCGTGGTGTGCCGGAACGGTCCATCACCGGCCCGCCGGGCACGTATTCCATCGCGATGTAGTGTTGGTTGCCGACCATGCCCACGTCATGCACCTGCACCACGTGCGGATGGCTGAGCTTGGCGATGATCCGCGCTTCGCGCAGGAAGCGCTCCCCGAACTGCTCGTCGCTGGCCAGCAGCGGCGACATCACCTTCAACGCCACTTCACGCTGCACCGATTGCTGTTCGGCCAGATACACGGTGGCCATGCCACCACGTCCCAGCGTTCGCACAATCCGGTATCCGGGGATTTCCAAATGCCTGTCTCCAGCCTGGGGCTGCGGGTTGTTCCCGCGCATCGCACCGCCGTCATGCCAATCCGAACGGAAATTGACCATGCGCGATACCGGGCCGGAAGCATACCAAGCCCGCCTGCCCCACCACATGTCCGCCAGGCCTGCGTTTGACACATGTGTAACAATTGCGGCTTACTCCACAATCCGCGAATTTGCACGGATTCGCATGTCGCGTGGCCGGATCAGCGGTTCGGCTTACCGGTTGGAGCATATTTCCTCCCCCCGCCGCACTGTTTCGCCACTCGCAGACCCATCCCCGCCGACCCTGTTCTCGGCACCTGCCGTGCCGATGCGGGACTAAAAGCAAAAGGGAGCCGCCTGCTGATGGCAGCCACTTTCAATCTGCCCGGGTCCACGCAGCCCGCTGCTGACCCGAGCCGAAAAAGCACTCGACCGCCCATTCGCACCTGCATCCTGCTGGCGCTGTCATGGGTGGCATTCGCCGGTGTGATGTGGCTACTTGATCGCCAAGCGCTGAACGTGACTCCCGACGCCTATCGGGGTGGCTGGACACTGACGATCAATGCCCTGGTGGCATTCTCGGCCTGGCTGCTGCTGGCTTCGGTAACCCGACGACCGTTCACCAGTCTGCTGCTGCTGGCGGCGTTGCAGTGCGCGCTCTATATCGCTGCCGGCATGAAACTGGAACTGTTGCAAAGCCCGCTGACACTGCCCGACCTGCACTTTCTGACCGAAGTGAATGTCGCCAGCATCCAGTTGTTCGGCTCCTATCTGGATCTGCCAGGCGGTCCTTGGCCATGGCTGATCGTCGCACTGGCCGTGATGATCGGAATCTTCACGCTGGAGCCGGCATCCGTACCACGGCTGGGCACCGTACGGCTCGGAGCATTTGCGATCGGAATGGCATTGACGGCCACGCTGTATCTGGCTGCATGGCCCTGGACCGCCATATACACCGAAGAGCGGATGCGACCATCACCCTTCAATGACCTGCCCAGCATTCTCCGCGCCGGGCTGGTTGGCTCGCTGGTTCACAGTTATCTGCATGCCCGCAGTGCGGCACCGCAAGTGGACGAGGAGGCACTTCACCGCACGCTGGTACTTCTGCAGGACCAAGGGATGCCGACAGCATCCCCTGCCATCCCTGCTGTACAGCAGGATGATCCGCCACCTGACATTGTCATGGTGCTCAGTGAGTCCTTCATGGATCCGCGCGCTCTTCATGGCTTCGATTCCATCGACGACCCGATTCCGTTCGTGCGTTCCGTGATCAACTCCGGCCGTGGCGGCGCGATGCATGTGCAAGCGTACGGAGGCGGCACGGTGCGTACCGAATTCGAAGTCGTGACCGGCATGCCGATCGACGCCTTCCCCGCCGTCACCTATCCCTACCGTGACCTGCGTCAGACACATATTCCCGGTGTGGTCTCGGTATTGGGCGGGCATGGCTATTCGACGCTCGCGGTCCACGGCAATTCCGGGTCCTTCTGGAATCGCACCAACACCTATCACGCGATGGGCATGGAGCGTTTCATCACCGATATCGAATTCAAGCAGAAGGCGATGCAGGACGGCCTCTGGTATTCGGATGAATCCATGACGGATTTCATGCTGCAAGCGCTGCAGGAAGCCAGCCAGCCGGCCTTCATTCTGGCCATCAGCATCCAGAATCACGGCCCTTACAATCGCCCTCTGCCGCTGCGCGACATGGCCGCCTGGAACGATATTGAAGTCCCGGCCTCACTCAACGAGGATGATGCGCTGGTGATGAGGAACTACCTGTATCACCTTCGCGCCGCCGACCGGCAGCTCCAAAGGCTGCACGAAGAACTGGTCCGGCGCGGACGCCCGTTCGTGCTGGTGTTTTTCGGCGACCATCTGCCGGCGATGGACCTGTTCGAAGAACTCGGATTCGTCGATGGACAGACCCCGCAGCAACAGACGGTTCCGTGGATCCTGTTGTCGGAAGGAACGGAGATCGATATGAACCTGCCGGAAACAGCAATTCCCGCCTGGCAATTGCCGGCCCTTGCACTGCAAGCAGCAGGCATCCATGACGATTATTTCGATTTCATCACGAGAGCAGCGGAGCTCCAGACACGCCTTCCATCCGATTCCAGCGATGTCACCGTGCTGACACGGGGAATCCATTCCGCAGCCAACGCCCGCCTTGATGGCCGCTTCGGGACATATCTGCAATGAAGGCGCGCAGGAAAGCTGCCCGCCTGCTGTTGGCATTTCCGGGCATCACCACCGGTAGCGGCCAACGCGCGATTGGCCATCGGCTGCGCCCCAGCCCCCCAATGTCCGCAATGGTTTCACCTCGCGCTGCGGGCCAGAAACAGCACGAAACACGTTCACCACGATTTCGCGCGTCTTCACTCGCGGCAAGTTCAGTGCATGTCGGCTGGCGTATCTGTGCAACGCTGCTGATCTGTACAAGTCTGCTTGCCTGCGACCCTCGGGGCGAACGGTCCCTGCTTCTGCTTGAACCGGCCTACCTCCCGGACTGCAGCGCCCCCGGCGTAATCACGGTGAACTGGAAAGCGGATCCACGCCGGAACGAGAGTGTGCGGCTGGAAGTCAGCCGACTCGGTAAGCCGGGCAAGCTCTGGGTGATTGGCCCGCCCGAAGGTTCCGACGCTACCGGCCCCTGGGTCGACGATGGCACGACCATCAGCCTGCTGACACACGATGGCAAGCTGCTGGCGCGCCAAACCGTGACCAGTGAGGGATGCAGGATGGATGACGGTTCAGACCAGTGACACTTGCAGTTGAGTCGCACGGCGCACGCTGCCTACATCCGTCGCGCCTCCAACACCGCCGGCACCGCTTCGATCCTCGCCAGCAGCTGGCCGAGCTGTTCGAAGTCGGCCACTTTCAGCGTAAAGCGCAGTTCGGCGCGGTTGCGGTTTTCGTCCAGGCGGGTGCTGGCGGCCAGGATGTGGACGTTGCTGGAG
Source organism: Denitratimonas organivorans (assembly GCF_037478135.1). Taxonomy (NCBI): domain Bacteria; kingdom Pseudomonadati; phylum Pseudomonadota; class Gammaproteobacteria; order Lysobacterales; family Lysobacteraceae; genus Denitratimonas; species Denitratimonas organivorans. The sequence goes on along the minus strand of NZ_JBBHDV010000003.1, from coordinate 112,096 downwards.
CCGATCACGTTGGTCAGGTCCTTCAGCAGCCACTTGCGGTCCCAGGCGCGGACCAGGATGTCGACGCTGAAGCTCTGCGCATTCTCGCGGCCCCATTCCACCGGCATCACGCGTTCGGGCGAACGCGTGGCCAGCGCCTGCAGTGAGGCGCAGTTGGAACGGTGCACGGTGACGCCGCGGCCGCGCGTCAGATAGCCGGAGATCGCGTCGCCGGCCACCGGCTGGCAGCAGCGTGCCAGTTGTGCCATCAGATTGCCGACACCTTCGATGGTGAAACCGCGCGCCGGTTTGGGCGGTCGCGCCAGCGCGCCACCCAGACCATTGGGCCTGGGCTCGGCGCCGATATCGCCGGGTGCCTGGGTGGCTTCGTGCAGCGCGCGCGCCACCTGGCTGCAACCGATGTCGCCCAGCGCCACCGCCACGTACAGATCATCGGTTTTCGCCAAGCGGAACTTCGGCAGCGCCAGCGCCAGATCCAACTGGTGCAGACCGAGACGCTTGAGTTCCTTTTCCAGCAGTTCGCGCCCGGCCTGAAGATTGCGCGCGAATTCCAGCCGGTGGAACCAGGTACGCACCTTCTCGCGCGAACGCGAGCTTGCCAGATAGCCGGAACCGGCCACCAGCCAGTCACGCCGAGGCTCGGACACCTTGCCCGTGAGGATTTCCACGCGCTCGCCGCTGGATATCTGCCAGGTCAGCGGCACGATGCGGCCGTTGACCTTGGCGCCACGGCAACGGTGTCCGACTTCGGTATGCACGTGGTAGGCGAAATCCAGCACCGTGGCGCCAGCCGGCAGGTCGATCACCTTGCCCTGCGGGGTCAGCGCATAAACCCGGTCTTCGATCAGCTCGGTTGAAAGCCCGGCCAGCAGAGGCGCATCACCGTCCTCTTCCTTGTTGCTTTCCAGCAGCTGGCGCATCCACGCGATCTTGCGTTCGAACTCCGAATCGCCCGCGCCGCCTTCCTTGTAGCGCCAGTGCGCAGCCACGCCGAGTTCGGCGTGCTCATGCATTTCCCAGGTGCGGATCTGCACTTCCAGGGTCTTGCCCTGCAGGCCGATCACGGCGGTATGCAGCGAGCGGTAATTGTTGGATTTCGGGTTCGCGATGTAGTCGTCGAACTCGCTCGGAATCGGCGACCACAGCCCGTGCACGATGCCAAGCGCGGCATAGCAGCCGGCGATATCATCGACCATCACGCGCAGCGCGTGGATGTCGTACAGATCCTCGAAGGCCAGATGCTTTTTCTGCATCTTTTTCCAGATGCTGAAGATGTGCTTGGGTCGGCCACTGACTTCGGCCCGGATGCCGGCCTTGTCCAGTGCCTCGCGCAGCGCCGCCAGCGAATCCTCGATGAAACGCTCGCGGTCTCCGCGTTTTTCCGATAGCAGCGAGGCCACGCGGTGGTAGGTATCCGGCTGCAGGGTGCGGAAGATCAGATCCTCCATTTCCCACTTCAGTTGCCAGATGCCGAGCCGGTTGGCCAGCGGCGCGTGGATATCGGCTGAAAGCTGCGCCAGGCGTTGACGTTCATCCGGTTCCAGCGACTTGATCGCACGCAACCGCACCAACTGCCGCGCCAGCAGGATCAGCACCACGCGCAGATCGCGCACGATCGCCAACAACAGGCGGCGCAGCCCTTCGGAACTGGTGCGCGCACCGCGCTCGGCATGGATCGACCACACCGTCTCGGCTTCGCGCTGGCCTTCGATCAGCACCGCCGGCACCAGTCCGGCAGGGATTTTCTCCACCGGCACACAGACATAGAGCGCCGCCGCCGACAGCGTCGGCTCGTCCGCACCCAACCCCTCCAACTCAAGAAGCGTCTGCACCAGCTCGGCTTCCTGCGCCGCCGGCAACGGATGCGACTGGATCAGCTCCCACACCGCTTCGGACACACCCACCTGGGCACGGCCCGGCATTGCCTGCCAGGCGGCGAGGGTTTCGATCCGGGGTGTCTGCGGTTCCATCGATCCAGTCCACTACAAAAAACAACGCCGGGGAAGTCCCCGGCGCTGCATCATGCCCCTGTGCCTCTGATTCCGTGGATCCAGATCATGGCAGCGGATTCATATGGCTCACTGATTGAAGCCAACAGTGACAGTGCAGTTGTCCTGCACGGATGTTGCCTTGTACACGATCCTTTCTGGTGGGCTCGAGTCGATCAACGAAAACTGGAAGTTGCAGCGTACCGGATCAGATACCACCAGCTGGGGCCCATATCCCGATGCAGGGAAAACGGCGAATGCCGCAGCCTGCCCATGGATGACCTCGTCGATCACTACCGGAAGAACATCACCAACCGATGCACCCGCTTCACCGATGGTGCCGTTTGTCCCATCCTCACCTGCAGCAAGCTGCACGTTCACGGTGTACTCGTTGATTGCAAAACTCGCCGACAACTCACAGCCCGAGCTGAAAATCGGCCCGGCAGTTCCGGTTTCACCATCATCGCTGACCGTGCCACAGGCCGGTGTGCCGGTTACCACTCCATCCAGGTGATAGCCGGTCTGTGGCTGCACCGTGAACTGCGCATCATCACCATGCGTAACAACGCCACCGCCATCCAGCACAAGCGTGCCGTTGTTCATGCTCGAAACGGTGACCTGATGCGTGATGAGACTGAAGGTGAAGTGCACCGTGCAGTCACCAAGAATCCCGCTGATGTAGTACTCGTTGCCGTTCATCCAGAAGCCCGTCGGGCAAGTGCCGCCTGGATTCTGATCGATCTGGTAAGTGCTGTCCGCAGCCTCCACGGTGAAATACACGGTGCTGTTCGGATAAGTCACCGGCTTCACTGTCGGGCCAATGATCTGCCCGTTGGGACCGGCTGTGGCTGTCACCGTCGATTCGATGCCTGAGAACTCAACGTGTACTGCGCAATCCGCCGTCACAGGAGCAGTTTCCCAAGTGCTGCTGTCGACTTGCGTAAGACCGCCGCAACCTGTTGCCGTACTGACCGCATAACCGGTGGCAGGTGAAATTGTGAACTCCGCAACCTCACCATAATCAATCTGTTGCGAAGGCGGGGTGATGGCGCCATGGTTTCCAGCCGTTGCGGTGACGGTCGGCATGGCATGGAAGTTGGCCACCAGTGTGCAGCTGGTGCCACCACTGGTGGTAAATGTGCCGCCGGTTGAGCTTGTGCCAGAGGTACTCCCGGCGCAACCGCTGAAACCTGTGAAGGTGTAACCATTGTTAGCGGTGGCGCTATAGACCAGCCCCGTCGTACCCGGTGGACAGGCAGTAGTGCCGAACGACTCAGTCTCGCACGCCGCAGGCGCGAAGGTTCTGATGATGCTGCCACCGCTGGTATCGCCGGCATTGCCATTCGTACTCACCGCGCGGGTGATGTTGATCTGGTTAACAATCTCAACCACCAGGCTCCGCGCGTTATTGCCAAGTACGGGATCGCCGCTGCTGGCCGGATCGGAGAATGCCGCCACCGCCGCCAGCGCGCGCGTGCCGACGGTACCGGTGGGAATCTCACGAGTCAGGGTGAACTCGATGGACTGGCCGGCGTTGATCGTTCCCAACGCGACATCCAGCACACCCGAGCACGGCAATGAATCGTCACGGACACAGTTGCGCGCTTCGATTACTGGCAGCACCGTACCGCCAGCGGTCGGCAGGAACTCACGTACCTGCACGTCTTCAGCAGGGCCTTCGCCCAGATTGCTCACCCGCACCTTGTACGTGAACTCGTTGCCGGCCGCAGCCGTGACATGACCAATCTGCAGGGGACTCCCCTGGGCATCCAGCAGTGTCACTTCCAGATCGCCAATGCTTTCAAAGCTGGCGGAGAACAGATCATCGCTGGTATCAGGGCCCGGGGTTGCCGGTGGGTTGGTGGTGGTGTCGCCATAAGGAAACACATGACAACGCGCCACCGGGCCATGCGCGGCCTGGGCAAACAGTGGCGTCACGGTACCGTTGCTCAGCTGATAGCCAACCGTATCCACACCACGCAGTTCCTGCACGTCACCATTGCTGTCGGTCAGCACAAGCGCGAGCTTGTCACCGGCAGTGTAATAACCATGGCAGATAACCGGCTCGGTTACCGTGGCACCCAGTCCCGCAGGCGTGCCAGAGAAGTCATAGACGATGGGGGAGCCCGGTGGCGTGCTGTCGGCAATGACGGCCTTGGCCGTGGAGCCTTCAAACTGGAACGCCAGATTCGCCGTGGTGCTTTTGACACAGGTCTTGGAATCGATGGCATCAACGGTGTGCACCAGGTAGGTGCCGTCACCCATCGGATACAGGCCCAGGACCTCCTCACCGTCAGCCAGTGCCTTGGTATTGGTTTCACCCGAACACAGCGGCCAGGGGCCGGTGTCGAGGTCGACATCCTTGATCGCGCGCTGCTTGCTGGATGCAGTCGCCAGGTCGGATGCGAAAGTCTGTTCCGCTGCGAGGGCCAGCTGGCCGGCACCCGCTGCAAGCAGGCCGAACATCGTTGCCAGTGCCAGTGCGCGGCGGGGTTGCGCCACGCGGGTTTGCTTCACGCTATCCAGGTTCTGCTTCACATCATTCCTCATCGGCTCGTCACTCCTTTGACTTGGGACCGGCTTACCGGCCTTGTGCAATCGTCGAACCCGGCCCTGTCATCCGGGGTGATCCACGTGCGGGATCTCTGGTGAGCCGCTGCCGGACGCAGGCGCAGCTATCCCCTTGATTGTAGAACAGCATCGCACAGCGGTGCGTGAATCTTCCGTAAGCCGACAATCGGCATGGTACAGGCGATATGCGTGTCTCATTCCGCCGCTTCCAGCGCCTCCAGCTGACGCGCAAGACGCTTGGGCGACACCGGCGTGGCGGTGCCCAGTTCCTGCGCGAACAGTGAAACACGCAGCTCCTCCAGATCCCAGCGCAACGCCTGCCAGCGCGGGTCGGCGAACGCGGGGGTATCCCGCACCTGCTCCAGCGCACGGGCGAAGGGGCGCAGTTCCAGCATCCGCGCCTGGTCGCGCGCCGGGTCGCGCAGCGCGCGCTCGATGCGGCGCAGGATTGCATCCAGATAGCGCGGCATCTGCGCCAAGGCGCTGCCGGGCGTGTCACGCAGGAAGCCGGGATGCACCAGCCCTTCCAGTTGTTCGCGCACATCATCGAGGTTGCCCTGGGCCCAGCCCATCAGCGGGGATTCCAGCTTCGGGCGGATCTGCGCGACGCGCTGCAAAATGGCTTCGGCCAGTTCCAGCCGGCGCACGGCCTCGCCGAACAGGCGGCGGCCGGCATCGGCCAGACGTGCATCGAAGGCGGCGCGGTCGCGGATCGCAGCCAGATCATGTTCGAGCACCGCGTTCAGCGCGGCGGCGACGATGTCCTGGCGCAGGCTTTCCTGCGATTCGATCGCGGCATAGAGCAGGCCGGTCTTGGGCGATACCGGCAGTTGTTTGCGCGCCTGGCGGATGCGGTCGGCCAGCGCGATTTCGAGCAGGCGGCGCACCCCGCGCGGATGTTCTGCTGCCGCCTGCGCGGCATCGGCGAAGACACGCAGCGCGACACTGTCGCCGTTGTCCACCAGCGCAGGAAAGGCCGGCACTCCGGCCTCGCCCGGCACGCTCGGCGGGATCGGATCGGAAGGGAAACCTTCCAGCGCATCGCTTGCCAATTCGCGCCCGGCGCGGGCTGCAAAAGCCTGCTCGGCACGCTCACCGAAACGTTGGCGAAGTCCACCCAGATCACGCGATTCGGCCAGCACGCGCTTATCGCTGTCGATCAGGCGCAGGCGCATCCGCAGGTGCGGCTCCAGCGCGGATTCGTCGAAATCGGTGGTGGCCAGCGTGGCGCCGGTGACACGGGAGAGAAACCGCGCCAGCTCACCGCGCAGGCTGTCGCCGCTGGGCTGCGCGAAGGCTTCGGCGAAGGCACGCGCGAAATCCGGCGCCGGCACGAAATTGCGCCGCTGCGCCTTGGGCAGGGCGCGGATCAATGCGGTGGCCTTGTCTTCCACCAGGCCGGGCACCAGCCATTCCAGCCGCGCCGGATCGAGCGCCTTGAGCAGGTGCAGCGGCACATCCAAGGTCACGCCATCGTCCTGCGCACCGGGGCTGAAGTGGTAATGCAGCGCCAGCCGCACCTCGCCCAACGGGAAGTATTTCGGGAAGCGGTCGGCATCGCTGCCCTCGCCTGGCAGCAGTTCGGCCAGCGGCCATTCCAGTCGGCGCTTGCCGGTTTCATCCAGCTGGCGATACCAGCTGTCCAGCCCGGCAACGCTGTTGATCTCGGCCGGAATCCGGTCCAGATACCAGCGTGCCTGCCAGTCCTCGTCGGCCACCAGCCCAGCACGGCGCAGTTTGGCCTCTTCCTCGCGCGCCTTGTCCAGCGTGGCCAGATTGCGCACGATGAAGCCGGCACGGGCATCGATTTCCCCCGGCACCAGCGCCTGCCGCACGAAGATCTCGCGTGCTTCAGCCGGATACAGGCCGCCGTAATGCACCGGACGTTTGGGCGCCAGCACCAGCCCGAACAGACTGATCTGCTCGTAACCCACCACGCGCCCCTGCGAGCGCGCCCAGTGTGGCTCAAAATGCTTGCGCGCCAGCAAATGCGACAGCTCGGCGATGATCCAGTCCGGCTCGATCCGCGCATTGATCAGGCCCCAGATCTTCTGCGTATCCAGCAAGGTGGCCGAGAGCACCCACGGCGGTGGCTGGCGCGCCAGCGCGGAGCCGGGGAACAACTGGAAGCGGCGGCCGCGCGGGCCTTCAAACACGCCCTTCTCGTTCTTGTTGCCGATCTGGGCTGGCAAGCCGGCGAGCAGGGCGCGGTGCAGGCGGGTGTAGGTGGCCGCGTCGGGTTCGTGCAGCAGCGATGCCTGTTGTGAAGCGGACGGTGGGCTTGCCGCACGGTGTTTCGCGGGTAAAGACGTTTCCGGATTCGTGGCCGGAGCCGCAGAGGTCTTGCGCGCCGGTCGCCGCCTGCGCTGTCGCGATCCGGCTGAAACTTCGGTCGTGGCGGGCGCATCCAGCGGCCAGCCCATTTCCTCGCAGGCCAGCAGCAACTGGCGGTGCAGTTCGCGCCATTCGCGCATCCGCAGGAAACCGAGGAAATGGCGTTCGCACCAGCCGCGCAGTTTCGACTGGCTCAGCTCCTCGTGCGCTTGGCGATAGGCCTCCCACAGTTTCAGGATACCGACGAATTCCGAACGCGGATCGGCGAACTGCGCATGCGCCTGATCGGCGGCACCACGCTGATCGGCCGGGCGTTCGCGCGGGTCCTGGATGCCAAGGAAGGACGCGATCGCCAGCACCTGGCGCAGCACCCCGTGCTCCTTCGCGGCCACCAGCATACGGGCCAGTTTCACGTCCACCGGCAGGCGCGCCATGGTGCGGCCGATGGTGGTGAGTTGGCGCTGTTTGTCGACCGCGCCCAGTTCGGTCAGCTGTTGCCAGCCATCGGCGATGGCGCGCTCGTCGGGGGATTCCAGAAACGGGAAGTCCTCGATCTTCCCCAGCCCCAGTGACAGCATCCGCAGGATCACACCGGCCAGCGAGGCGCGCAGGATTTCCGGATCGGTGTAAAGCGGGCGGGCCTGGAAATCCGCTTCCGGATAGAGCCGGAAACACACGCCGGAAGCGACGCGTCCGCAGCGCCCGGCGCGCTGGTTGGCGCTGGCCTGGCTGATCGGTTCCACATGCAGCCGATCCAGTTTGGCGCGGCTGCTGTAACGCTTGACCCGGGCCAGGCCCGGATCGATGACGAAGCGGATGCGCGGCACCGTCAGCGAGGTTTCGGCCACGTTGGTGGCCAGCACGATGCGGCGCTGCGGGCCGGGATTGAAGATGCGGTCCTGATCGCGCGCCGAGAGCCGCGCATACAGCGGCAGCACTTCGGTTTCGCGGTATTTGCGCCGTTCCAGCGCCTGGTGCACATCGCGGATCTCGCGTTCACCGGGCAGGAAGATCAGCGCATCGCCACGCGCATCCTCGCGCGTGGCTTCGTCCATCGCACGCACGATGCCGTCGATGATGCCGATGCCTTCGCCCGGTTCGGCATTGCGGCGCGATGTGGACGAAGGTCGAGGTGAGGTGGACTTTCGAGTTTGGCGGGAAGAAGCACCCGCGCCTGCGGCGCTCGCCCCCTCACCCCAACCCTCTCCCCCGCGGGCGGGGGCTAGGGAGCTGTTTGAGCAATCGCCTTCATCCAGCGGCCGATAGCGCATTTCAACCGGATAGCTGCGCCCTTCCACCGACACCACCGGCGCATCATCGAAATGGCGTGCGAAGCGCTCGGTGTCGATCGTGGCCGAGGTGACGATCAGCTTCAGGTCCGGGCGTTTTTTTAGCAGCGTCTTCAGATAGCCGAGCAGGAAGTCGATGTTGAGGCTGCGCTCGTGCGCCTCGTCCACGATGATCGTGTCGTAAGCCGAGAGATAGCGGTCGGACTGGATTTCCGCCAGCAGGATGCCGTCGGTCATGAACTTGATGTGGCTGCGCTCGGAAACACGCTCGTTGAAGCGCACCTGGTAGCCGACCGCGCCACCCAGTTCCACACCCAGCTCGCGGGCGACCCGGTTCGCCACCGCGCGCGCGGCGATGCGGCGCGGCTGGGTGCAACCGATCAATCCCGCCGCACCGCGCCCGGCGGCCAGGCACATCTTCGGCAATTGCGTGGTCTTGCCCGACCCGGTTTCGCCGGCGACCACGATCACCTGGTGACGACCGATCAGTTCGATGATCCGTTCGGCCTCACGCGCGACCGGCAGCGACAGATCGAATTCGGGTACCGGCAATGCCTCGCGCCGCGCCTGGCAGGCCGCGACCGAAACCGCCAGTTCGGCCTCGAACGTGGCGCACAACTCCGCGTCACGCGGATTCTGGCGCGCACGCGATTGCAGGCGTCTCAGGCGCCCTTGATCGCGGCTCAAGGCAAGTCTGAGCGAAGGTTGGGAAGAGGACATCAGGATGCGGGCAGACGTATCGGGAACGGACGAGCCGACAGCGACGGTCGGCACAAGAGAGACAGGCAAGCGAGCGCCCGGAACAGGCGAACAGATGACGCCACACCGGCAACACTTCAACCCGATAGCCTAACGCTACTCACCCGAATGCACCGAAACCGGATTCAGCCATGCCACACGCGTGCAGCAGACAGTAGCCAGCATGGCGATCAGCTGCGCCGCATGCCGCTGATTCAACCGCAATGGCAGCGGTTCGGCTTGAATTCCCGGCAATTGACCACACCTATTGAAGTCAGACAAACCTTTGATTTCCCTGCCCTCGCAAACTGGCGTAGGGTAGTGACCATTCCCCCGAACCGAGGAGCCCACGATGAAGATCGATATCGGCATCAAGACCGCCGACCGCAAGGCCATCGCCGAAGGCCTTTCGCACATGCTGGCCGACGCGTACACGATTTACCTGAAGACCCACAACTTCCACTGGAACGTCACCGGGCCGATGTTCAACTCGCTGCACACCATGTTCGAGACCCAGTACACCGAACAGTGGAATGCACTGGACGACATCGCCGAGCGCATCCGCGCGCTGGGCTTCAATGCACCCGGTTCCTACGCCGAGTTCGAGAAGCTGTCCTCAATCAAGGAAGAACCTTCGCAGGACGGCGTGCCGGACTGGCAGGGCATGGTGCGCCAGCTGGTGGCCGGCAACGAGGCGCTGTGCCGCACCGCACGCAAGGTGCTGGCCACGGCCGACAAGGCCGGCGATGACCCGACCGGCGATCTGGTGACCCAGCGCCTGCAGACGCATGAAAAGTACGCCTGGATGCTGCGCTCGCTGCTGGAATGATCCAGCACCGCACACGCTGACCAGCGCACCCGCCCGACAGCGTCCGGCCCAGGCAACACGCAAGTGGCAACGGCAGGAAGGAATTCCTGCCGTTGCCGTATCTGCGGCGGGCAATTTCCGGCCCGTGCGCCGGATATGCGCATAATCCCCTGTCGGCATTACCGCCGGACACCTTCCTTTCATTGGCCTGCCTCTGATCCATGACCTTTGCTTCCGCCTTCGCCCAGCTGCTGGATTTCGTCGGCACCTTCGCGTTCGCGATCAGCGGCGCGCTGGTGGCGGTGCGCAACCGCCTGGATCTGTTCGGCGTGTTGCTGCTCTCGTTCACCGCCGCCACCGCCGGCGGCGTGCTGCGCGATGTGCTACTCGGCCTGATGCCACCGCTGGCGATTGTCGACTGGCGCTATCTGGCGATATCGATCGCTGCCGGGTTGCTGACCTTCTTCCGTCATGCGCAAGTGGAACGGATGCGCAACCCGGTGCAGATCACCGATGCGATCGGGCTGGCTATGTTCGCGGTGATCGGCTCGACCCGGGCGCTCGACGCCGGACTCGGCCCCGGCGGCGCGATCATGCTCGGCATGGTATCGGGCATCGGCGGCGGCATGGCGCGCGACATGCTGGTGGCACAGGTACCGAGCGTGCTGAAGCGCGAACTGTATGCGGTCGCAGCGCTGGTCGGCGCGGCGATGATCGTGGCCGGCGACATGCTCGATTTGCCGCGTGAACCCATCGCCGTCGCCAGTATGGTGCTGTGCTTCACGCTGCGCTGGCTGGCGATCCGGCACGGCTGGCGGCTGCCGGTATCCGGCGGCTGAAAGCCCGGTCGGGAACGGCCCTGGCCCGGCTGATAGTGCCGCCTTCCTGCACCATCACCACACCGCCCCATCCCCGAACACAGGCTTTTGTCCTATCCTGTCCGGATGTCTGAGCCCGCCCTGGAACTGCTGAAGCGCGTCTTCGGTTTCGATGCCTTCCGTGGCCCGCAGGCGGACATCGTCGAGCACCTGCTGGCCGGCGAAGACTGCCTGGTACTGATGCCCACCGGCGGTGGCAAGTCACTGTGTTTCCAGGTGCCGGCGCTGTTGCGCGAGGGCACCGGCATCGTGGTGTCGCCGTTGATCGCATTGATGCAGGATCAGGTCGATGCGCTGCGCCAGCTCGGCGTGCGTGCCGCGCGGCTGGATTCCTCGCTCGCCCCACAGGAGGCGTTCGATACCGAACGCGCGCTGCTGGCCGGTGAGCTGGATCTGCTCTATGTGGCACCGGAGCGGCTGCTGACTTCACGCTTTCTTGATCTGCTGGATCGCAGCCACATCGCGCTGTTCGCGATTGACGAAGCACATTGTGTTTCGCAGTGGGGCCACGATTTCCGCCCCGAATACCGCCAGCTCAACGTGCTGCACCAGCGCTGGCCGCAGGTCCCGCGTATTGCGCTGACCGCCACCGCCGACCCTCCCACGCGCGAGGAAATCGCCGAGCGCCTGGAACTGCGCGAGGCGCGCTGGTTCATCAGCTCGTTTGACCGCCCCAATATCCGCTACCGCGTGGTGCAGAAGAACGACGCACGCCGCCAGCTGCTGGATTTCCTTAGCGAACGGCGCGGCCAGTCCGGCATCGTCTACTGCCTTTCGCGGCGCAAGGTGGAGGAAACCGCGGAGTTCCTCGCAGGCCACAGCATCAACGCGCTGCCCTACCATGCCGGCCTCGATTCGGAGGTGCGGGCGCACAACCAGCGCCGTTTCATCCGTGAAGACGGCATCGTGATGTGCGCCACCATCGCCTTCGGCATGGGCATCGACAAACCCGACGTGCGCTTCGTCGCGCACCTTGATTTGCCCAAATCGGTGGAAGGTTATTATCAGGAAACCGGCCGCGCCGGCCGCGACGGCGAGCCGGCCGAAGCCTGGATGTGCTACGGATTCGGCGATGTCGCCACGCTGATCGGCATGATCGACGGCGGCGATGCCGGCGAGGAACGCAAGCGGCTGGAACGGCGCAAGCTCGACGCCCTGCTCGGCTACGCCGAATCCACCCGCTGCCGCCGCCAGGTGCTGCTCGCCGGCTTCGGTGAAACCTATCCGCAGCCCTGCGGCAACTGCGACAACTGTCTGGAGCCGCCGCAGACCTGGGACGGCACCGAGGCTGCGCAGAAGGCACTGTCCTGCGTCTACCGCACCGGCCAGCGTTTCGGCGTCGGTTATGTGATCGATGTTTTGCGCGGCGTGCGCAACGAGCGCATCAGCCAGTTCGGCCACGATTGCCTGAGCACCTTCGGCATCGGCGCCGATCTGGATGCCAACACCTGGCGCAGCGTATTCCGGCAGCTGGTCGCCGGCGGCCTGCTGGATGTCGATGTGCAAGGCTACGGCAGCCTGCTGCTGACCAAAGCCGCACGTCCGGTGCTGCGCGGTGAAACGAACATCCAGCTGCGCCGCGACCTGCGCCCCACACGTCGCCGCTCCGGCGCGCGCGGCGACTCGCGCCCGACACGCGATATCGAGATTTCACGCCAGGCCCAGCCCCGTTTCGACGCCCTGCGCGAACTGCGCACCCAACTGGCACGCGAACAGAACGTGCCGGCCTACATGATCTTCAGCAACGCCACGCTGCGCGATATCGCCGAAACCGACCCGAACGAACTGGACGAGCTGGCCACGATTTCCGGCGTCGGCGCAGCCAAGCTGGAACGCTACGGCGAAGCGGTCCTCGAAGCACTGGCGCTGATGCGCTGAAACAGGGTTTCCACGTCGCCTCACGGCAACTTCAACAGCCCGCCCACACGATCACCGGGCCGGCTGTTTCTGGAATATCCGGACAAGAATCGACCCAGACATTCTTCACGATGAACTTCGGGGAAGTTGCTCCCGATATTGAACAGTTCACCCCACTGAAATGACACCCCGATTCCAACACCCGTCTCGAGTTTGAAATCTTCCTGCATCGAGCACTTATGGACTATTCACACGGCACTGAATCCGACTGCGGCAAGGCACCACCTCAGGCAATGTGCTAGAATCGCGCTGCGTTTTGCGCGATTTTCAGCCGGATTCGGCTGTTTTGCCCGATGTTCGCAGCCATTCTGCGGGCTGGCACCATATTTTGCGCATTCGCCCATGCCCGGCACCGGCAGGGTGGAACCCGGCTCCCACAGGAGCCCCGACATCTTCCTTCCCTCCATCCACTGCACTCCACCTTGCAGCCGGGCGCTTTCGTGCGTTGCCCGCTCCCGGGCGGCGTTCCGGCGCATCCTGCGCCAGGCCACGCCCCCGAACGGGCGTTGCCGTGAAAAGGAGATGACCATCACATGACCCAACGTATCGCCATTCTTGGCGCCGGCCCCAGCGGGCTGGCACAACTTCGCGCTTTCGACGCGGCCCGCCGCGCGGGTGCGCAGGTACCCGAGATCGTCTGTTTCGAAAAGCAGTCCGACCTGGGCGGCATGTGGAACTACACCTGGCGTACCGGCCTGGACCAGCACGGTGAGCCGGTGCACGCGAGCATGTACCGCTACCTGTGGTCGAACGGTCCGAAGGAGTGCCTGGAGTTTGCCGACTACAGTTTCGAGGAACACTTCGGCCGTCCGATCGCTTCCTATCCGCCGCGGCCGGTGCTGCGCGACTACATCATGGGCCGGATCGAACGCAGCGGCCTGCGCGACCAGATCCGCTTCAACACCGCCGTGCACTCGGTGGAGTACAGCGAGGAGACCGGCAGGTTCACCGTGACCGTGCGCGAGCTGCTGGAGGACCGCATGGTGAGTGAGGAATTCGACTGGGTGGTGGTGGCCACCGGCCATTTTTCCACGCCGAATGCACCGGCATTTCCGGGCCTGTCTCAGTTTCCTGGCCGCGTGTTGCACGCGCACGATTTCCGTGATGCCTGCGAGTTCGAAGGCAAGGACCTGCTGCTGGTCGGCAGCAGCTATTCGGCCGAGGACATTGGTACCCAGTGCTACAAGTACGGCGCGAAATCGGTCACCTTCAGCTATCGCAGCGCGCCGATGGGCTACGAGTGGCCGGAGGCTTTCAGCGAGAAGCCGCTGCTGGAACGGGTCGAAGGCAATACCGCCCACTTCATCGATGGCAGCCACTGCGATGTCGACGCGATCATCCTGTGCACCGGCTACCAGCACCACTTCCCGTTCCTGCCGGACGAGCTGACCCTGCGCACCAACAACCGCCTGTATCCGCAGGGCCTGTATCAGGGCGTGTTCTGGATCGACAACCCGAAACTGATCTATCTCGGGATGCAGGACCAGTACTACACCTTCAACATGTTCGACGCCCAGGCCTGGGTGGCGCGCGACGTGATCATGGGCCGCACCGCCCTGCCGGGCCGCAAGGAAATGGTGGCCGACAGCGAAGCCTGGTTCGCGCGTGAGAACGCCTGCGCCGGCGTCAATGATGACATCGATTTCCAGGCCGCCTACGTGCGTGATCTGGTGGACCGCAGCGACTATCCGGATTTCGCGATCGAAGAAGTGGCGGAAATGTTCAAGCAATGGATGCGGGACAAGCGCGAGGGCATCCTTGACTACCGCAACAAGTCCTACCGCTCCACCATCACCGGCACCCTGGCGCCGCCACACCACACCCCGTGGATGGAGGCGATGGACGATTCGCTGGAGGCGTTTCTGCGCGACTCCACGCCGCTGAAGCCGCAACCGGCCAGTATCGCCGCCAATGGCGCACGAACCCGGCCCGAACCTGCAAAGGATCAGCTGCGCAAGATCGCCTGATCCCTATCGAAGCCGGCGCAGATGCACGCATCGCGCCGGCCCGATGAGTCTCTTTTACCAGCCACGCAACCGGATCTGCCTGATGCCGCATCACAGGGTGACGAAGAGTGCGGCCTGCGCCCGATTCGGGCTTCGAGGTATCCGTCGCGGGGCGTGGCATCGCCGTGTCGCTGACAGTGACACCGTGACCGATACACACCACAACCAACTGGCGGTCTGCCACAGAATTTCGGCAACTGCGTGAATACGCTGGGAGGGAGTGGTGGGCCGTGATGGATTCGAACCATCGACCAATGGATTAAAAGTTCGCTATGAAATCAGCAAGTTACTGAAATACAAGCTAAGGACACCGAAGACTGAGGAAGACTAAATTAGTTTCAAATCAGAAAGTTAGAGAAGGCTGGCCGAGCTACGGCGAACTGACGGGTGTACCGCTGATGTACCGAAATCCGGGGCAGCTCTGGACCGCCTGTCGATCATGGCGATGGCCGCCATGGATCGACGATGGCCACTCCCGTCGGCTCGAAATCTGCCACATTACGCGTGACCACCGCCATGCCATGGACCAGCGCCGTCGCCGCGATGAGCGCGTCACGCTCGCCGCGTCTGTCAGGCACATGCAGTCGGGCGCACCGCTGCGCCACCGCCGTATCGACAGACAGCGTGCGTTCGGCGAATTCAGGCAACACATGCCTATTCATCCACGTGCGCAGTACCGCCCCTTGGGCCGCATCCTTGCGTTCGATCGACAACACGCCGAGCTCCAGCTCCATGATGGTGATCGACGATACAAAGAGCTCGGCGGCATCGATGCTGTCGGCCCATGCAGCCACGTTCACATCGGCCTTGCCAAGCCGCACCTTGCGCAACTCGGACACCACGTTGGTATCGAGCAAATACATCATGAAAGATCGGCCGGCCGGGCTCCGATCATCACGCGTGGCGGCTCGAACTCGATGTCCGCAGCTTCTGGCATGACCAGCGCATCAGCAATGCTTCGGCGTTGCTTGATCAACCGCTGGTAGTCCTCAAAGCTCAAGAGCACATGCGCAGGCTTGCCGCGATCAGTGATGAACACCGGACCGCCCTTGGTGGCCTTCTTCGCTCGCGTCACATCTTGGTTCAGCTCTCGGCTGGATAGGGTTGTAATAGCCATCGGGCATCTCCTGCTCTCTCCCAACGTATGAACATTACTACATTTCTGGGTGAGGTAAAAACTGGAGCGTCAAAGCCAAAGACTTACCCAGACGAGCGCCACTCTTGCTGGCCCGGCAAAATTAGGTGCATGCTTTACGCTAGTAAAACCTGCCTTGCGGGCCAAAAATGAGCTGTACAGCAATGCACGACCGCCCAGCTTGGCAAGCTCACCTGTAGCGATACAGCCAGCCCGCGATGGATCGACGTTGAGGGCTCGACCAATGCTGATAAGCTGGCAACCGATAGCGGAGGCATTGCGATGGAGCTGGCACCTACGGGCCACTGGGTGGGCGATGACATCTGCGTCTCCTTCGAGTCGTGGACCCGTCAACGCAAAATCGTGTCGATCGGCACCAATGCTGGCGCCGAGCCGTTGCCCTTTCAGGGCTGGCATCATTTCAAGGAAGCGTTCGCCCCGGAGGTCGTCGCCCGTGCGGTGCGCGAGAGCGAACGCCCTGTCACGCGCTGCCTGGATCCTTTCGGGGGCTCGGGTACCACAGCACTGGCCTGCCAGTTTCTAGGCGTGGCGCCAACCACGATCGAGGTCAATCCCTATCTAGCCGACCTGATCGAAGCCAAGCTGACCGCTTACGACGCCGATGATCTTGTTGCCGACTTGGGCCGCATCGTGCGTGCGGTGGGCACCCTGCGTGCAGACATGAGCCGTTTCGCACACATGCCGGTGACGTTCATTGAGTCCAGTGCGACGGAGCGCTGGATCTACGACCGTGCGGTGGCTAGACGCATCGCAATACATCTGGAAGCGATCGAGTGTTTAGCGCGCCCCCACCATCGACGTCTGTTCAAGATCCTACTGGGAGGCATGCTAATCGCGGTGAGTAATGTCGTCGTCAATGGCAAGGGGCGCCGCTATCGCAAGGGCTGGATGAACCGGCGGACGGCACCAGCGAAGGTCGATGCGCTGTTTCGCCAGCGCTGCCAATCGGCGATCACCGAGATCCACGCCCACCGTCATCGGCGTCATCGCGGGCATACCCTGCTGCGCGGGGATTGCCTCCAGCAACTCGATCAAGTCGATGCTGCTGACTTGGCAGTCTTCTCCCCCCCGTACCCCAACTCGTTCGACTACACCGACGTCTACAACGTCGAACTGTGGATGCTAGGGTATCTCGATGGATCGGCAAGCAACCAGTCGCTGCGCCACGCCACCCTGTGCTCACACGTGCAGATCAAACGAGAGTTCAAGCCGGCGCCCGCGGGGTCGCTGCGGTTGACGCGCGCTCTCAATCGCCTTCGCCGTGAGCGCGATGCGCTATGGTCGTCATGGATTCCTGACATGGTGGGGCACTACTTCTACGATATGCATCAGCTCCTTACGAAACTGAGCCGCACGCTCAGCACACAGGGAGAAGTGTGGGCTGTGGTGGGCGATAGCCGCTATGCCGGCGTGCAGATCCCGGTGGCGCGTGTGCTTGCCGACTACGCACCGGCGCTGGGCTTTTGCGTCAAGAGCATTACGCCCTTTCGCTCAATGCGCGTCTCCGCACAACAGGGCGGTCAGCAGCAGTTGGACGAGTCGCTCATTGTCCTTCAGAAGCTTGACTGATCAAGAAGCTTGACTGATCAGCCCACCCCTTTCGTCACAGCGACCACTCCCGCGGCGCGACGCGACGTCCGCGCGGCCTTGGCTTGGTTGTAAATCGGCCAGACCCACAGGCCAATCTGTTCGCGCTTAGCCCGACCCACCTCATGCGCAATCGCCTCAACAGGATTGGGCGCTTTGCGCATGTCGTAACAACTCAGCGCCGCCAGCCGACACGCATGGTCGGATCGATAGTCGCGTGCCTGATCCAAGCCTTCAGTCACGGCCTTCTTGTTGCCACTCGCGGGAAAGGGACTCCCAGTGTGCGTGAAGTCCTTGAGGACTTTCAGCTCAATGATCGCGTGGTGCGTCCACTTCGAGCTGTCGACCGGATCCTGCTCCTTCAAAATGAAGTCGCACCGCCCCATTACGGTCGTATCTTCTTGCTTGATATGCAGCGAGCTATGCATAAGATGCGTATTGAGCGCGATATAAAGGATCTTCTGAATCGCCTTCTCCGACTCGTTGACTGGGTGCCACTTGGCGCGATCCTCCCACAGATCACGCTGCGACTCCGAAGCCGTCGGCGTTTCCAGAAATTTCTCATGCAGCTTTTTCAGAAGGTCGTGCAAGTGATCGAGCGTGATATTGGCTGCATCAAGCGACAGCTCCTCGTACTCGTCAGGGTCGGCCATGCCCTTGTGATAGATGCGCATGACGCCGTCATTGATCGCGGCGTCGTAGACGATCGCCGGCGAATTACCCACGCCCAGTGTCATAACGACGTAGTCGAATAGCGCACAGTCATCGAGCTCGCTTGTCGGCATCGCGATCCCCGTTGCGCTGGCGAGCCGCCTAGAGCCAAACCACACGCGGCCTGAGACCTCGACCTGTGCGGTGTCGAATCGTGGTTGACGCTCGACCTGCGCGTCCACCGCGGGAAGGCGCGCCATCACGAACACGGCCGGTGCCGCTCGTAGCGAGTCCGGCGCGCAAGCGCGACGCTTGCGGATGATCTTGGCCGCGGCATGGCAGAACTGCGCCAGCTCCGGAGCCTGCTGCGTATAGCCTGAGCCCACATAATTGCGGATCGTGGCCTGTAGCGCCGTATCCGTCCAATCCGGTGCCAACTTATGCATGGCGCAGCCTTCGACCCAAGTGGTCGAGATAGATGTCCATGCATTGCGCGGGCTCGAGATCTTCGCCGGCAAGTGCTTCAATGCGTTCAAGCACATCGGCGGTTCGCGTGAGTCCGCCGTGCTCTAACCACTCACCCAGATCCACGACATTGCCGATGTCGACGTCTGGGTCGGCATAAGTGGCGTCTTCCACTAGGCCCGTACGTTGTTCGGCGTCTGTCAAACGATTGAGCGCCTGGACAACCTCCCCCAAAAACTCCAGCAGATCCGCCTCCTCCTGCACCGTCCGCATGATCGCCAGTACGGGATCGGCAAAGGAGCGATTGAGCGCGAAACGCCCCTCCATCCGCGATCGCTGCGCATCCATTTCCAGACCGGCCACATCCAGCATGCCCATGCCGACGAGAGCGTCAAGGTCGCGCTGTAGCATGGGGAAATAGGGCGGGCGTTCAGTCTTAAGAACTGCTGCATCGAAAGGCGCCAGCCGCCAAGCCGGCGCCAGAGCATTGGCTAGATACCACAACGCGTTGAGCTGCGCCGGTGCGACAGGACGAATGCCAGCCCAGTCCAGTGCATCGAACAGACCCACGAGCACGATGTGTCGCCGGCGCGAATCGACAAAGCTTGCGTGAGCCAGCGCCTCGCTCATGCGAAGCCCACTTCCTGCAGGATGTCATTCCATTCCTGCTCGTAGGTACCTCGCATACGCTGTACGGCCGCAGTGGGCACAGCGATGTCCATCAGATTAATCAAACGATCTTCACGCTCGGCTTTTGGCACGCCATGGCGTATTAACTGTGGCAACAAACGTCCGTCGACTAGATTGGATGCGATGATGAGCCGATTGTCTGAGCCGGGCCGCCCGAACCGGGTCAGCACCTCGGCCGCACGCTCGACGAACACCGCATCCAGAGACGATTCTGGAGCATCGATCACGAGCGACCCGCAACCGTGTTGCCCTACAACTTCAATTAGGGCCATCCGAAAAGCCAAGTCGATGAACTCGCGCTGGCTCTCCGACACTGCTTCGGGGCCTTCGCGTCGCTGTGCTTGAGAAAAATCGGTGCCTGACATGTCGAGTTCGAATGACGCGGTCTCAAATTTTTGCAACTGACCAATCCGGCGCATCTGAGGCGACCACTTCAACGCCACCGTCTCGAATAGAAAGTCGCCCGCATAGCGTGCGAATGCCGCCTTGATCGCGTCAGCCTTCTCGAGCACCCGCGCGTTTAGACTCTGCGTCGTCGCGGTCAACGCGGCAGCCAACCCGTCCAGCTTGCGCTTGTCGTCACCAATCTTGTCCTTGAGCACCTCTAGTTCTTCCTTCGCTTCGACCTGCTTTTGCTCGTCTGAGGGCAAGAGGGCCATGAGGTCGTCGAGCTGCTGCTGTCGGTCTTCGATCGCTTCCGTCAATTGCACAAGGTGGCTGCTCACCTTGCGGTGCCGTTCCGTGGTCTCGCGCAGGTCTGACGAGATCTCCGCTATGCGCGTGCGCTGCGTGTCGAGGGAAACACGCAACTGCTGCAATCGCGCCTGATCGATGGGCAGAGCCTCGAACCCCCGGGGCTCTGCCTCCACAGAACCGCATAGCACGCAGGACATCGTGGACTCCCGCTCGGCCAACGTGCTGACCAAGGCCGGGCTTTCATTCGCGCAAACCGAGCATCGGCCGTCCGAGAGCAGTTGCGACAGCAGATATTTGGCCGTCGCCGAGCCATCGGGAAAGCGACTGTAGACAAGACGTAGCCGCGCATCGTCCATCTCGCCCTCCAGGATCGCCGCCGTGTCCTCTGCCTGGAGAAGATCGCGCCTCAATCCACGGCGCGTTTCATCCAGCTGATCGTGAACTTCGATCAATTCGCTGCGCTTACGAATGTCCGCATCCTGCATTGGGCTGATCGACGCGATGCGTGAACGGACATCTTCGCTACCTTCCTGAGCTTGATCATCTTCAGCAATGCGCTTAACTAGCCGATGCAGGGCGAAGGTTAGGTTGCGCACATTGCTGTCAAGCGCCAGGTAGTCGCGCTCTTGTCGATAGAGAGCATCGGCCTCATCGGCGGGCAGCAGCAAAATACGAAACATCTGCCGCTGGGCCGATGCATCCCACACGAGCGAGCGGCGGTCCTCGAAATAGAACACCATCTGTCGCAGAACGATGAGCCAGTCGCCAAACGTGGCCAAGCCCGCCAGCCGCAGAATTTCCTGCTGGAAGAATTCCTCGTCGTTTTGCAGGGGCTCACCGTCCCGCTCGAATGCCACCAGCCCCAAGTTGTCAAGGCGACGTTGAATCGAGAGCTCGGAGCCGCCGATCTTAACCACCAGTGTTGCACGCGCGTTTCGCGCACGGTCATTGACCCGATCAGCAAACATGGCACGCGGCTTGGGCTTGAGGCGATAGACCTCAAGGTCTGCACCGCCTAACTCCTGGGCCTGCAAGGTGTTGCGCCCCAGCTCGAACCCGCCAGCCAGCATTCGATACAAAAGGGTGATCAGCGTCGTCTTGCCCAGACCGTTGGTCCCCACGATCAGGGTCAGTCCTTCTTTGAATTCAATATGCAGGCCGGGCCGGTTCGATGCGCCTGGATAGAGACCATAGTCGGTAACGGTGAGCCGATCAAAGATCGGAAACGGCACCTCCGCGCCCGACAAGGGACTGTCCCCAGCATTCCCGCTCACCACGCCGCTCGATTGCGATTCGACATTTCTCGCCCCTAGATTTCTTGTCATTGGCTCATCTGAAGACACGCCGCCAGCATGGGCCAAGCCTGACTGACGTTTTAACCCAAAATCATCGCCAGACAAAGTGTGGCCCGAGGGCTGCCGGCTTAAGCCGACCGCCCGTCGCCAGAATCGCGCCGGCGCTGCCATTCCTGCGCGATGGCCTGCAGCAGCTTGGGCACTGCAATCGGCGTGTCAGTGGCGGCCACCCACAAGCGCCTGCCGCGATGCTCCACCGCCAGCTACTCAAGCATCGACGGCAACAGGGCTAAGGCGGCTATGAAACCAGAACCGCCACCCACGCCGCGATCACAGGCTACATCCAAGGCTTCTACAGTCCCACCCGCCTGCACTCGGCGCTTGGCTAGCTGTCGCCCAATGACTATGCCAATAAGCTGAGGAAGGAAGCTTGAACCTGTGCTTCTTGGCGTCCGTTATCGGTGGACAGGTTCAATCACATCTTGCACCACTGGGATCACGCGGTGAGTGGCGTATGGGGAGACGGGAGCGTGTCATCGCATGACCCACCCAGCCGCTGCGGCAGCAGCCGTACGCCTCGCAGAGCAAGATCAGGTCGAGCTGCTAGGCGAGTCCGAGGCGGTATTGAGGCCTACAAAGTTCACTTTGTAGGCCTACAATACACATCTTGCCGTCTGCTTTTTTGCAATTCACCGCAACTCTTTGCATATGCGATGAAAGATTACGATGAATTGCGTAGAGTTGCATACCAACGCACAAAAGCGTTAAGAGTTGCGTTTCGGCGCGCAAAAACTCTGACAATTGCGCAAAATTGCAAAGAGTTGCATACCAACCTTGGATGGGCACAAATGAAAGAAAAACGTTACGGTGATGGGCGTGTATGCGTCATCTGCCGACTAGACACCCTTCAAGTCTGGGTTACTCAGGGACGGTCGCTGCGCTCGTTCTACGACAAGCACCAAGCGGCGCTCCCAATCAGCTATTCCCACTTCACCCGGCTGGCAAAGACCTACCTCCCAGACTCGACCCCATATCGGCCTTCAAAAGTGCGCTCGGCCACGTCCCGCGCACAACCACCACCCACTCCCGCCGCTGCAAACCCCGTGGCAGCCTCCACTTCGCTCTCGAGATCCAATGCGTCGATGGGGAAGTTCAAGCGGTTCGAGTACGACCCGTTAAGTGATATCAGCCAACTGATTTGAGACCCACCCTCCCAAAGCCCATGGAAACGCCCTGGGCGCCCCTGTATGAGCAACCCTCAGTCATCCGCAGAGGGCTCCCCGCAACATACCAAGCGAGCCGCACAGGGCAGCTACGACGACTTTACGCCAAAGTAGGAAAGGCAACGCGCCGAACTGGTGTTCGCGCTTCGTAGTCGATCACTCCCATCTACCCACAGGCATGCCGTCCGCCTTCAGGCGTTAATAGCTTTTGAAGTTAAAAAGACGCGCGCGCGTGTTACGGTTTCTGGAGCGCTTATTTGACGCGGCTTGTAGCCGATTTTGGTGGCTGGATGCCCGATGGTCCGGTGGCTGGATGCACGATGATTTTGGCCCCTGCGGTGGCTGGACGCCCGAAGCAATTCACAAGTTCTCCACAATCCGGGCCCAGACTGCTGACGCGCCCTGACAGCCAATCGAGGGCTTCATCGAAACAGCTGCGGATGGGCGATCGGGTGCTCGTGCAAGGATCGTGACCCTATCCCCCCGGCTATCCAACTCCAGGCGATAGGAAGGAAGAGAGTCGGCCTCGATGATCTGTCGCAACTTCCGGCGGAAGTCCTTCTCGCAGGATCGGCTGCCGCTTTTGTGCAACAGGGTCGTCACCTTCACGGGCCAGCTCCGCTGATTGCCACAGAACTTTCGCGCAAGCTCATACAGGCGACGATCAAGGCCAGATCGCAAGGCGAAGTAGCTGGGATCGAGCGTTAGAACATCCAGGTCGTCGATGGCATTACACAGCCACTCGGACAATGTGACTTCGACTTCTTCCTGGCGTTGGCCCTTCTGGCTACGCACGATCCGATAGCTGTCGATCAGCCCGAAACCATCCGTGATTTCACGGCCTCCAGTGATGCGGTTTGTGCGGATCGTCGTCCCGCGCAAACGCGTCAGCGCATGCATCAGACGCTCATAGTCCGCACCGCCCGTCCCGCGTCGACAGTACGTTAGGATGGCCGCCATTGGTATCACCACCGTGCGCGGGATGATCGTCAAACCCCGATTCCGTGCGGCTACAAGCTGGGAAATGCAGAACAGCAGCACATCCTTGTCGTGCTGTGTCGCGGCCCCCAAAGTGCTTGGAATGATGTGGACGCGGCAGTTCGCATCTTCATACACCCTCTCCTTTCGATCACCGGCACGAAGGGCAAAAAGTGGCAGCTCCAAGCCGGACCGATCCGCCTTGGGCGGTGCGTGGAGGGCCACGGCGCGATGCAACGCATCGACAGTGCCATGCCGCATTCCCCGAATATTGCTGCTCACGGCAGGAGCCTTGGATCAGTCCTGCTGCCGATCCCCGGTTACGATCACCTCTACGACATCCGTGGTGCGAAAGTAGATGCGACGGCCGATCCGAACCTTGGCCTGATTCAGCCGCAGCGCGTAAGGGGTCGACTCACGCAGCGCCATTCGAACTCCGTCGGTTGATCGATTCAGGATTTTCGCCAGCTGCGCCAACGTGACCAAGGGGCCGTAGCGATCGAACATCAGGGAGGACAAGGAGGAACTCGGAGCAGTCATGGCGTAACCGATTGTTGGCGATAGGTGGCCACAAACTTAAAAGAGCTATAGGATTTGGTCAGACATAAAACTTGAATAAATCAATGAACACTCCAGCCTGCACCCTCGCTCTGGATCGGCTCGAAAGGGCACGCACTCATCTCCGCGAAATCGCCCCGCCCACGCTGTGGGAGGCAGTCGAAACCCTGCTCTCTGACTTGCACCGCAGCATGACGGACACCGGCCATCTGATGCCGCTTCGCTCGGTTCGGGTTCGATACCGACGCCACCTGTCGCCAGCCTTTTCTAGTCACCTAGACGACCTGTTGCGGACCAATCCTGCGCAGGCTTCTGTGGCCTTCTGGCGACAGAGTCTCGATTTCGATGAGATTCTCGGCGACGCAAGCTCAATGCACCGCTTCGGCGCAGCCCTCGGTCACCATTGGCGAAGGGCTCTCGATGCGGGCCAGCAGCGACTCGGGACGAGCGCGGCGGATACCGTGCGTGAACTGGCGTTCCCGCTCGGCGGATGGCGTCGTCCCGAACGGGTGAAAGCAGGATCGGACCATCCGTTTCAAGGCGAAGCCCAGTTCCGGCGCAGCGCGGTCGAGCGCCTCCATCATGAAGAAGCCCCTTACTGCGAGCTTTGCTGGCGTCTGACCGAAAAGGACGCCCGTCTGGAACACGATGCGGGCCGCACCAAACACGAGGACCTTGCCAGATTCAGCGGGCGATTTTGTTCATGGCACACGACGACGGAAGGGTCTCGCTACTGGACGGACCGCCGCAGAAAGAGTCGGTTCTCGGAGCTGATTGAGGCCATCTGTCGGGAGGACGTTCACTACCGCTCGCGCTTTCAGGCCCCGGCGGATGACGCCTGCTGGCAACGAGTCGTCACTGCAGATCCGGCCATGTTTCACGCCGATGGGCTCGGGCGCCTTCCCGCAGCAAACCTGTACCAGATGCGCATTCGCATGGTGGCCTACCTCATGACGCAACGGCTCCCCATACAGGTCACTAAGGCATTGGAAATTGTCGAGTTGCAGCGCGGCGCCAAAGCGAGTGGAAACGAGCTTCTTTCACTGGCACAGATCGGAGAACACTTGAAAGTTTCACGTTCCGAAGTGCTTCGACGCCTTTCCATTGGCGGCGCCATCGACCCCGAACCTCGCTCTGCAATCTTGCGCTGGTGGCCGTTCTCCGAGAACCTCCCCGAGGGCTGCATACCACTGCGACCGCATCTCTACCAAGGTGTGCCAAGAAGCGACTGGCAGAGCTTGGTTTCCGCTTGGGTGGATGGACTCTACGGAAGCCGCCCCTCCACCCTTTGGAAAGGAATGGAGGCGTGGAAGCTGCTGTAGCCCATCCTTCACCCGCAAGAAGGCGCGCCTGTCATCGACCTTGTTTGCTCCCGATCGCGTCCAGCCGACCCACCAGATCTTCGGCACGCAGATGCGTGTAACGCTTGAGCATCTGCATGGATTTATGACCGCTGATGGCGGCAACCTCCTGATCTCCGAGTCCCGCCTCGACCAATCGGCTCACTGCTTCATGTCGCAAGTCGTGGAACCGCAGATCGGCCAACCCCACCTGCTTCTTGAGCATGTTCCAAGCCTTGTTGAAGTTGTAAGGCCGCCGGCGGCCATCGCGCCCCGGCTCGCCGAAGAAAACCAAGTCACAGCCTTCCGGGCGAAGCGGATTGGCCAGCGCAGCCGCCAGCGCAGATTGCGCCTTGCGGGTCATAGGCACTGTCCGCGCCGAGTCGTTCTTCGTGTAAGCAAGCCGCACGATGCGTCGAGCCAGATCGACCTGAGGCAGGCGCAGCGCCGTGATCTCACTGGAGCGCATGCCGGTCTCCAGCGCGATGCGAACAATCAAGCCGAGCATCGGGTTTGAGTAGCCATCCACAGCCGCCAGAATCCGCTTTTCCTCGTCGGCGCTGAGCCGACGATCCCGCCCTTCCCCCGGCGATGGCTTTCGGATGCTCTGAACGGGATTTTGGACAATCCCGATCCTCCACTCCTTGATCGCCATGGTGAAGACATGGCCAAGCAACGCCAGTTCCAGGCGAACCGTTGTCGGGCTCAATGTGCCTGTTACCCCATTGCGCGGACTCTGGGTGGTCAGCCGCTGATCGCGGTAGCGAGCAACCAGATCGACGCTGATTGCAGCCATTGCGTAAGCGCCGAAAAACTCACGCAGGGGAGCGGCACGAAAGCGCTCGGCGCGCTGCGTGGAAGGCTTCTTGGATGGGGTGACTTCAGCCAGATAGCGATCCAGCGCGTTGCTGAAGATCAGTCGTTCCGACGTGCTTCGCTCGATAAAAACGCCCCGCACCATCTCATCTTCAATGCGTCGCGCCCAATCTTCTGCGTCGCGCTTGGTTCGGAACGTCTTGGCCTGGCTCGGCCAGCCAGTCTTTCGAATGAGGGCCTTCCATGTGCCGGAAGGGGTCTTTACGAATGTGGCCAATGCGCATCCTCCGAGTGGCATGGATGCGCTCAACTGTACTGAAATCGTACCTGTGTGCAAATTATCCGCGATGGAACTCGGGAAAACGGATATAACTTGTTGATTTTAATGGTGGGCCGTGATGGATTCGAACCATCGACCAATGGATTAAAAGTCCACTGCTCTACCGCTGAGCTAACGGCCCGGGAGATGGGTAAGGAGGGTTGGCATGGCGCGGAACCGCGTGTGCCGGTGGCGCGCTGCAGGCAGCGCGCGAAAGGGGATGAATTCTAGTCACGCAGCGCTTGCGACACAAGGTCTGCGGATCACAGATATCGTGTCGGATCGCTCAGGCCGGCGGTGCGGAAGCCTTCGGCCCGCAACCGGCAGGCATCGCAGCGGCCACAGGCACGGCCCTGCGCATCGGCCTGGTAGCAGGACACGGTCAGCGCGAAATCCACGCCCAGGCGCCGGCCTTCGCTTGCGATCTGCGCCTTGCCCATCCGCATCAGCGGCGCATGGATGGACAAGCGGTTGCCTCCCACGCCCGACACCGTGGCCAGGTTGGCGAGGCGTTCGAAGGCTTCGACGAACTCCGGGCGGCAGTCCGGATATCCGGAGTAGTCCACCGCGTTGACGCCGCAGAAGATGTCGTTGGCGCCAAGCACTTCGGCCCAGCCCAGCGCGATTGACAGCATGATGGTGTTGCGCGCCGGCACGTAGGTGACCGGGATGCCGTCCTGCGGCGCCTCCGGCACATCGATGTCGGCGGTCAGGGCCGAGCCGCCGATGCTGCGCAGATCGACCGACACCACCTTGTGCTCGACACCGCAGCTGGCGGCCAGGCGCAAGGCCGCTTCCAGTTCCGAGGTGTGGCGCTGGCCATAGCTGACACTGAGTGCATGGCAGGCGAAACCCTGCTCGCGTGCGATCGCCAGCACCACCGCCGAATCCATGCCGCCAGACAGCAGCACCACTGCTTTTTTCACGTTCCAATCCTCATTGTTGCCGGGCGCTCAGCGGCCGGGTTCGTCGTTCCACAGCAGCTTGTGCAGCTGCATCTGGAAGCGCACTGGCAGGCAGTCGGCGACGATCCAGTCGGCCAGTTGCTGCGGATCGAGCTGATCCTTGCTGGGCGAGAACCAGACGGTGCAGCGGGTATCGAGCGCACGTTGGCGCAGTTGCTCCACCGCCCAGTCGTAATCGGCGCGCGAGCACAGCACGAACTTGATCTGATCGTGCGCGGTCAGCTGTTCGATGTTGCTCCACAGGTTGCGCGCTTCTTCGTCCGAATCCGGGGTCTTGATGTCGACGATGCGCGAAACGCGGGTGTCCACGGTGGAAATGTCGATCGCACCGGAGGTTTCCAGCGACACCACGAAACCGGCTTCGCACAGCCGCTCCAGCAGCACCACGCAGCGCTTCTGCGCCAGTGGTTCGCCGCCGGTGACGCAGACATGGCGCACGCCAAAGGCACGCACCTGGGCGACGAGTGAATCGATGCTGCGCCATTCACCGCCGTGGAAGGCGTAGGCGGTATCGCAATAGGTGCAGCGCAGCGGACAGCCGGTCAGGCGCACGAACACCGTCGGCCAGCCCGCGTCACGGGCTTCACCTTGAAGTGAAAGGAATACCTCGGTGATGCGCAGCCGCAGCACGTCGGTGTCTGCGGGGTCCATTCCGCTTGTCCGCCTTATTGCCGGTTTTCCAGCCGCAGCGCACGCAGCCGGCCCTGGGCCAGACGTGCAACGGTGCTGTCCGGATACGACTGCACGACCTGGTTGAGGGTGTCCTCGGCCTGGGTCCAGTTGCGCAGTTCGTAATGGCTGTAGCCCACCTTGAGCAGGGCGTCGGGCACCTTGTTGCTGTTCGGGAAGCGCGCCAGCAGGGTCTCGAACGCGTCCAGCGCGATCTGGTAGTTCTGCGTCACGTAATACGATTCGCCCAGCCAGTACTGCGCATTGGGCGCGTACTCGCCATCGGGAAAGCGCTCGAGGAAAGACTGGAAGCGGCGTGCGGCCTCGGCGTACTGGCCATTCTTCAGGGCTTCGAACGCGGCGTCGTACGCGGCGCGCTCGGCCGCCGGATCAGCGATGACCGGCTCCTGCGTCTGCAACGCATCGCTTTCGGTACCTTGCAGCGCGACGCCGGCATCCACCGGAGCGCGAACCTCAGGCTCTTCCATCACCACCGAGCCGACGATGCCGCCCATCTGGCTGCCACCCGCGGATCCCGGCTCCGGATCGATGAAGCGTCCGGACTGTCCGCTACCGCTTTCAAGGCGTTCAAGACGTGAATCGAAGTCGATGCCCAGATCGCGGCTTTGCCGTTCCAGCTCGCGCAGCTTGAAATCCTGCTCCTCCAGCATTCCGCGCAGCACCTGGACCTCGGTCTGCAACTGGCTGATGCGGTTGAGCAGTTCGACACTGCCGGCCTGCTGGCCCGAACCGCCAGCCTGCTGCTGTTCCAGCCGTGCCACGCGATCGGCCAGGCTCAGGCGCCCATCCTGGGCGGTTGCAAACGACGCAGCGGCGGCCCAGAGGGCCACCGCTACGCTTGCACATCCAATGGTGCGAAGAAACGTCATCGCTTACTTGGCGGTGTAGACGATCTCGACGCGACGGTTCTGGCTCCAGCACGATTCGTTCGAGCTGGTGCAGACCGGGCGCTCTTCGCCGTAGCTGACCACGTTGAGCTGGCTGCCCGAACCACCACTGGCTTGCACAGCTGAAGACACCGCGTTGCCGCGACGCTCGCCCAGGGCGTGGTTGTATTCACGCGTGCCGCGCTCGTCGGCATTGCCTTCCAGCGTGATGCGGGCCGACGGACGGTCCTGCAGGTACTTGGCGTGGCAACCGATGATCGCGGTGAATTCCGGCTTCAGCGCATCCTGGTCGAAGTCGAAGTAGACCACGCGCTGGCGCAGGCAGGAATCGGTGTCCAGATCTTCCGGGCTGTAGCGGCCATCATCGACCACCGGGGTCTCGACCGGTGCCGGCGGCACGTACGGCTCGGGCTCGGGCTCGGGTGCCTTGGTCTGCTTGGTGCAGGCCGCCAGCGACAGCATCAGGACGGAGAAGAGGGCAAAACGCAGTGTCGTGTTCATGAAACAGATCCTTGCAAGGATGAGGTAATCGGGTGGTCAAGCTGATTGTTGGAGAAGCCCGTCCAATAAACTTACCGCTGCCTGAATGGCGACCAGGCGGGCTCCCGGACGTCACCATCGGCCAAAACCAGACGCTGCCGCACCCGCGCATCCGCGGACACGACATAGAGCACGCCGCGCTGATTTTCACGCGTGGCGTACAGGATCATGCTTCCATTCGGGGCAAAACTCGGCGATTCGTCCAGATTGCCCGGGGAGATCAACCGCGTCTCCCCTCCGCTGCCGTACCTGCGATCCAGAACAGCGATACGATAAACGTTTCCGGCCCCTTGCGCCATAGCGATACGGCCTTCCGGCTCGATCGTGGCACGCGCGTTGTACTGTCCGCTGAAGGTGACGCGGCGGGCTTCCCCACCCTCGATGGCGACCTCGTACAGCTGCGGCTTTCCGCCGCGGTCGGAGGTGAAGATGATGCTGCGGCCATCGGGTGTGAACACCGGTTCGGTGTCGATGCTCCAGTGGTTGGTGAGCTGGGTCAGGGCGCGGCTGGCCAGATCCATAACGTAGATTTCCGGGTTGCCGGTACGCGACAGCGCCAGCGCCAGCTTGCTGCCGTCGGGTGAGAATGCCGGTGCGCCGTTGATGCCCTTGAAGCTGGATACCACCTCGCGCGCGCCGGTGGCGATCTCCTGGATGTAGATCGACGACGCGCCCCGCTCGAAGCTGACATAGGCCAGACGCTTCCCGTCCGGACTCCAGGCCGGCGACATCAGCGGCTCACGCGAGCGCACCACGGTCTGCGGGTTGTGGCCGTCGGCATCGGCGATCATCAGCGAATAGGTGGTGTCGCGGCCCAGGCCCACGGCGGTGACGTAGGCCATGCGGGTCCAGAACGCGCCGCGCGTGCCGAGGATCTTCTCGTAGACATGGTCGGCCACCTGATGCGCGATGTCGCGCATGTTGCCGGGCCGGCCACTGAGCGCCAGGCCGAGCATGCGCTCCTGCTTGGCGACATCGAACAGTTCGAACTCGGTGCGGTAACCGCCGGCCGGATCGTCCAGTACGCGGCCCACCAGCAGGTAATCCTGCCGCAGCAGGCGCCACGTACCGAAATTGACGTCGGACTGGCGCAGCGGGCGTTCGACCAGATCGCGGTCGGCCAGCGTGCGGAACGAGCCGGAACGGTTCAGATCGGCCCGCACCACGGCCGCCAGATCGACATCCGGTGCCACCGATGCCCCCAGATAGTCGAACGGCACCACCGCGATCGGCAACGCTGCAGCACTGCCGCTGATCGGGTTGATTTCCAGGGTCTGGGCATGCAGGCCATGCAGCGGGACGAGCAGGAATGCGAGCAGCATCAGCAGACGATTCATCGGGTGCAGACCTCGATCGGATAACAGAATGGGACGATGAGCTTGCGCTCGAAGACATCTTCGTAGCCACGGTACGGTAGCGGCTCACGCATGAGCGAGGCCTCAATGGAGCGACGTGTCATCTCATCGGTCTGGCAGCGGGAAAAATCCACGCCGGTCACCTGGCCGCCGACCATCTGGGTCACGCCGATGTAGCAGCGCAGGCCCGGACGCAGATTGTCCGGGCGCAGCCAGTTGCGATCGATCTGTTGCTGGATCGCCAATGCGTAGCGCGCAGCCAAGCCATCATCGGTGCCCTGGTTGCCGAGCCGGTCGGACAGCGGCTGGTTCGAAGCTGGCGCGGCCGCAGGCGTTGGAGCCTGGGTGGCAGCCTGTTCACGGCGGTCGGCCAGTTGCTGGAGTTTTCCCTCTTCCATCCGGCGGCGCTTTTCCGCCTCCTCACGCTGACGGCGGATGTCGGCCAGTTGCTTGTCGCGCTCGGCCTGCTGCTGGGCCAGACGCTGGCGCCGTTCGGCGGCTTCCTTTTCGCGCTGCTCTTCCAGCTGCACCTGTTCCTGGCGGCGGCGTTCTTCCTGTTCGCGGCGTGCGTTTTCGGCGCGTTCCTCGGCTTCGCGCAGGACCTTCTCCTGATCCACGGTATCGGGCCGGGTCAACGGCGCCTGGGCGTCAGGCTGTTCGGGTTCGGGCGAATCCTGCGGGCGTGGCTCCGGGCGCGGCTGCGGCGGGGGCGCGGTCTCCTGCTCGGCACGCGGGGCCGGGCGCGGCGGCGGGGGTGGTGCAGATGCCGGTGTGGACAAGGCTTCGGTCAGCACTGCTTCGATCGAGCCGCCGGCCACCGACAGCGGTGGACGCTCGCGCTGGAACAGCATGCCGACAAACATCAGGCCGAACAGCAGCAGATGCAGGCCGATGGCCAGCACGACCGAGGTGATCCTGTCGGCACGGGTTTCCATCGCAGGGTCAACGCGCGCCGCTGGAGGCCGGCTCGCCCCGGAAGGTGATGCGGCTGGCGCCGGCACGCTGCAGCGCCGCCATCGCGCGATAGATCAGCGAGTAGGAGGCATCCATGTCGCCATCGATGAAGACCGCGGTTTCCGGGCTCTGGCGCACAAAGGCGGCGATGCGCGTTTCCAGCCCTGCCTCGTCCAGTTCTTCCGCCGGCTGGCCTTCGAGCTTGAGCAGATAGCGGCCGTCGCGGGTCACGCCCACCACGACCGGATCCTTCGGCGCCTGGATGCCGCGCGCATCGGCCTGCGGCAGCCTCACGTCCACGCCCAGCTGCAACAGCGGCGCGGTGACCATGAAGATGATCAGCAACACCAGCATCACGTCGATGTAGGGCACGACGTTGATTTCGGCATTGAGCTTGCGGCGCCTGCGGCGGGTCATCATCGACGGGATACTCCAGGCAAGGCCCACGGCGCCAGGACGCGCACGGCGGGCATGCTTTCAACGTGGAAGACAGGGAAACGGGGCTGCATGCGGCGGCTCAGAATTCATCCTGCGACTGGCGTTGCAGGATCGAACTGAACTCCTCGGCGAAGGCCTCGTAACGCACGTTGATGCGGTCCACCTTGGTGGCGAAGCGGTTGTAGGCCCACACCGCCGGGATCGCCGCGAACAGGCCCATCGCGGTGGCGATCAGCGCTTCGGAAATACCCGGCGCGACGGTCGCGATCGTGGCTTCCTTCATCGAGGCCAGCCCGTGGAAGGAGATCATGATGCCCCACACGGTGCCGAACAGGCCGACGTAAGGGCTGATCGAACCGACGTTGGCCAGCAGTTCCAGATTGCTTTCCAGCGCGTCCACTTCGCGTGCCAGACTGGCCCGCATCGCGCGCTGCGCGCCTTCCACCTGGATGCGCGAATCCGAACCGCGCTTCTGCCGCAGCCGGGCGAATTCGCGGAAGCCGGCCTCGAAGATCGCGGCCAGCCCGGTCGGACGCTGGTCGCGTCCGGAAACATCGCGGAACAGCGCGGCCAGATCACCACCGGACCAGAAGCGCTCCTCGAAATCATCGGCCTCTTCGCTGGCGCCGCCCAGCACCTTGCGCTTGCGGAAGATGATGACCCAGGACGCGATCGAGGCCAGCAGCAGCAACAGCATCACCAGCTGCACCGGCAGGCTGGCATGCAGGATCAGTTGCAGCGTGTCCAGTTCGGCACTGACAGGGGCCGGCGGCAGGCCGGAGACCGCAGCCTCGCCCAGGGCTTCGGCAGCGGCCGGGGCCGCCGTCTGCAACATCGCCAACAGCATCATCGATCACACCTCATGCGAAATTTGCTTGAACCGCTCCCGCATGCCATCAGGCAGCGGGCGCGGACGGAAATCCGGCGCCGACAGGCAGGCCACCTTGACCGTGGCCGTCAGCAACACCCGCGCATCGGCGTCACGCACGATGCGCTGTTCAAACACCAGGCTGGCGCGGCCAAGAGATGACACGCCGACCAGCACCGACAGCGCATCGTCCAGCCGTGCCGGCGCGAGAAAATCCAGTTGCATGCCGCGCACCGCGAACACCACACCCTGCTGCTCGCGCAATGTCTGCTGTCCGATGCCCAGGCTGCGCAGCCACTCGCTGCGCGCGCGTTCGAGGAAACGGACATAGGACGCGTGATAGACCACACCGCCAGCGTCGGTATCTTCCCAGTAGACGCGTATCGGATGGCTGAACGGCGAGGATTCGGAATTGGCAATTCGGGATTGGGAAAGCGACGCGCTGGCATCGCCAGCTTCGCAGGCATCGTGGGCCATCAGAACAGCTCCCCCGATTCCCCACTCCCAACTTCCGAGTCCCGCACCTTGGACCCAAGTCCAAGGTGCTGATACGCCTTGGCGCTGGCCATGCGGCCGCGTGCGGTGCGGACCAGATAGCCCTGCTGGATCAGATACGGTTCGATCACGTCTTCCAGCGTGCCGCGCTCCTCGCTCAGCGCCGCGGCCAGTGATTCGATCCCGACCGGGCCGCCGTCGAAGCTTTCGATGATCGTGCTCAGCATGCGCCGGTCGAGTTGGTCGAAGCCTTCCGGATCGACCTTCAGCATCACCATCGCGGCATCGGCGATGGCGCGCGTGATGACGCCATCGCCCTTGACCTGGGCGTAGTCGCGCACCCGCCGCAGCAGGCGGTTGGCGATGCGCGGGGTGCCGCGCGAGCGGCGCGCGATTTCGGCCGCGCCTTCCGGCTCGCAATCAATGCCCAAAATGCCGGCCGAACGCCGCACGATGCGGGTCAGTTCTTCCGGCGAATAAAACTCCAGCCGCTGCACGATGCCGAAGCGGTCGCGCAATGGCGCGGTCAGCAGCCCGGCGCGGGTCGTGGCGCCGATCAGCGTGAAGGGCGGCAGGTCGAGCTTGATCGAACGTGCGGCCGGGCCTTCGCCGATCATGATGTCGATCTGGAAATCCTCCATCGCCGGATACAGCACTTCCTCGATCGCCGGCTGCATGCGGTGGATTTCATCGATGAACAGCATGTCGTGCGGCTGCAGATTGGTCAGCAGCGCAGCCAGATCACCGGCCTTCTCAATCACCGGGCCGGAGGTCTGGCGCAGGTTGACGCCCAGCTCGTTCGCGATGACATGCGCCAGCGTGGTCTTGCCCAGCCCGGGTGGGCCGAACACCAGCACATGGTCGAGCGCCTCGCCGCGGCGCTTGGTCGCTTCGATGTAGATCTTGAGCTGCTCGCGGACCGCCTGCTGGCCCAGGTATTCGTCAAGCGAACGCGGACGGATATGGGCCTCGGAGTTGGCGTCCTCGCTGGTGGCGTCGGCGGCGATGATGCGGTCGGAAGTCATCGCGGCATTGTGACCCAAATCCGGCCCTGCGGCGCAGGCATATCACGCGCGGACAGCCGCAGGTTCATTTCAGCGCGGCGCGCAGCGCCTTGCGGATGATGGCCTCGGCATTGTCGCCGTCCGCTGCGGCCTGACGCGCCATGCGCGCAGCTTCCGGCGTCTTGTAGCCCAGCTGCTGCAACGCCACCGTGGCCTCGCCCAGGGCATCGGCCGGAGCGCTGCGTTCGGCCGTCGTCACGCCGGGAGCAGCACCGGCAAGGCCGTCGAGCTTGTCGCGCAATTCCAGCACGATACGATCGGCGGTCTTCTTGCCGATGCCGGGGATGCGCGACAGTGCGGCGGTATCGCCGTCCTTCACCTGGCGTGCGAAATCGGCGACGCTGCTGCCGGACAGGATCGCCAGCGCGATCTTCGCGCCGATGCCGGTGACCTTCTGCACATCGCGGAACAGGCGACGCTCGCTTTCATGCAGAAAGCCATACAGCGAAACACCATCGTCCTTCTGCGCGTGATGCACGAACAGCACCACTTCGCGCCCGAGTTCGGGCAGGTCGTAGATGGTGCTCATCGGCGCTTCCAGCTCGTAACCGACGCCGCCCACATCCACGATCAGCCACGGCGGCTGCTTGTGCACCAGAGTGCCTTTCAATCGTCCGATCACGCTGTGCTCCTTTCCGCACGATTGCGGCGTGTGCCGCGCCTACTTCCGTCCCCAGGCCTGCCGCACATCCACGCCGATGCGGCGCGCGGTGGCGCGCACATGCGCGTGGGTCACGGCCACCGCCAGCGCGTCGGCGGCGTCGGCCTGGATCTTGCCGGGCAGGTTCAGCATCAGGCCGATCATGTGCTGCACCTGCTCTTTCTGCGCGCCGCCGGTGCCGACCACGGCCAGTTTGATTTCCTTGGCGGCGTATTCGTGGATCGCCAGATCGCGCAGCACCACCGCGCTCATCGCGGCGCCGCGCGCCTGACCCAGCTTCAGCGCCGAATCCGGGTTGCGCGCCATGAAGACCTTTTCGATCGCCACTTCCTGCGGCGCATGCAGCTCGATCAGTTCGCGCAATCCGTCCAGCAGCAGCCGCAGCCGCTGCGGGAAGGAATCGGCCGCCAGCAGATTGAGGGCGCAGTGGTGCACATGACGGATGCCGCCGGCGGTATCGACATCGATGATGCCCACGCCGGTGCGCTGCGAGCCCGGGTCGATGCCCAGGATGCGGGTCGTGGCCAGTACCGGCTTCATCGCCGCCGGACCAGATCAGTCCTCATAGGCCTCGGCCGGCAGATCGGCATTGGAATAGACCTCCTGGACATCATCCAGATCCTCCAGCCAGTCCAGCAGCTTGACCACGGTGACAGCGGTATCACCCTCGACCGCGATATCGTTGTCGGCACGCAGCGTGACTTCGCTTTCATCCGGCTTCAGCCCGGCGGCCTCGAACCCGGCCAGCACGGCGTCGAAGTTTTCCGGCGCTGCGATCACTTCGATCGAACCATCTTCCGGATGCACCACCACATCGTCGGCACCAGCGTCGATCGCGGCATTGGTGATCGCGTCCTCGTCGGCACCAGGCGCGAACGAGGCCACGCCGAGCTTCTTGAACATGAAGGCGACCGAGCCATCAGTGCCCAGATTGCCGCCGAACTTGTTGAATGCGTGCCGCACCTCGGCCACGGTGCGCATCCGGTTGTCGGTCATCGTGTCCACGATCACCGCGACGCCGCCGGGCGCATAGCCTTCGTAACGGATTTCCTCGTAGCTGACGCCTTCCAGTTCACCGGTCGCCTTCTTGATGGCGCGCTCGATGTTGTCCTTGTTCATATTGGCCGCCAGGGCCTTGTCCATGGCCAGGCGCAGGCGCGGATTCGAACCGGGGTCACCGCCACCGAGGCGGGCTGCCACGGTGATTTCGCGGATGATCTTGGTGAAGATCTTGCCGCGCTTGGCATCCTGCTTGCCCTTGCGGTGCTGGATGTTGGCCCATTTGCTGTGTCCTGCCATGGTGGAACCGTCGGTACGTGTAGTGGAAACAGCCGACGATTCTACAACGGCAGGCAGCCCGCCGGCCGTGGTGCGCTACTCCACCATCACCACGCCCAGTGCGTCGATGCGGAAGCTGCGCTCCGCCACTGCGGAAGCAGCGTGCGCATGGCTTTCACCTTCCCCATGTGCGTGGTCATGATCGTGTGCATGGCTGTGGTCATGGTCATCTCCATGATCGTGCCCATGACCATGGCCATCGCCGGCCTGCAACACGCCGTACACCAGCGCTTCGCCACGCAGGTCGCGCGGCATCATGAAGCCGTAATCGCGCGGCATCACCCGGGCCGAGTGGCCGTCCAGCTCCAGCTTCGCCCAGCAACCGCGCTTTTCGCAGACCTCGACGATGCGGCCCTGATACACGCGCGGCTCGTTCATCGCGGCATCGAACGAGGCCAGCGCCTGGTCCAGCGGCAGCGCCTGCTGTTCGGGCACCGTCTCGCCCCAGCTTTCGGGTGCATCCAGCGCAGTTCCGGCGTGCGCCAGCGGCGCGAGCAACAACAGCAATGGCAGGCAGCGGATGGACATGGCGCACAACTCCTTCAAATGAGAACGAGAATCATATTGTATTGGGTGGATTTCATGTCGAATGCTACACCTGCCGGCGGTTGGTGAAAGCGGCTGATCCAGTTGCCGAGCTAGCCGCACCCGCGTATGTTTTACGTGAGTAAAACAAAAGGAACGGCCATCATGAGCTGTGTCGCCACCCTCCGCCGCTCCGGCGGCTCCATCATCCTCTCGATTCCCAAGGCCATCGCTGACACCCTGGCCGTGGATGCCGGCTCGGTGGTCGAGCTGACCGTCTCTGGCGACAGCCTCTCGGTGACGCCGGCGCGGCGCAGCCTCGCTGATCGGCTGGCGAAAAGCCCGACATCCCCGGACCTGTGGCAGCGCGACACCGACTGGCTGGAGGACACCGCTCAAGGAAGGGAGGCGCTGTGAGCCGCGCCATCCCGCAGCGGGGCGACATACTCGAGCTGAGCCTGGACCCGACCCAGGGCCGCGAGATACGCGGCTCGCGCCCGGTGCTGGTGCTGTCGGCCGATGCTTTCAACAGCGCCTCGGGTCTGCTGCTGGTGGCCCCGATTACCCAAGGTGGAAGCGCCTCGCGCGAGACCGGTTTCAGCGTGACCCTGATGGGAACCGGGCTGCGTACCCACGGCATCGTGCTCTGCGACCAGACCCGCACCGTCGATGCCCGGGCGGGGACGTTTCGGCATCTGGAAAAGGCGCCAGCCCATGTGGTGCAGGAAGCGCTGGAAGCGGTTCGGGCGATTCTCGAATAGCCGGACGAAATGTCCCCGCCCTTGCCGCCACCGCGTCACGCTTCCGCTTCGAAACCACCGCCACGCAGGAACGCACCCACCTGCCGCGCCGCATCGCGCGAGAACAGCAGGCCGGAATGGCTGGCGTGCACCGTGGTGTGGGCACGCAGGCCGGGCCAGCGGGTTTCGGCGACACTGACGGTGCCATCGCCGGGGCCATCCAGCCCGCCCAGCATGCGCCCGACGCCGCGTGCCGATGTGCCGGCCACGGCGGCAACCTGTGCAGTTGCCGACCACGGGAATGCCACACCCGCCGTCAGCAGCTCGCGGCTGCGTCCGGTCATGAAGCCCAGACCGCGCCGCTCCAGGCCTGCCGCCACCAAGCTGCCGGCCAGCGGCGAACCCAGGCACACCACGCGGCTGACGGGAATATCCGACGCTTCGCGCAAGGCTTCCAGCACCATCAGACCACCGAGGCTGTGCGCCACCACCGCGTCGGCGCTGGCCATCGCCTCGCGCAGACGCGGCAGGGTCGGCTGCGGGCCGCCAGAGACGCCGGCATATCCCAGCCAGCGCGGCGAGAATCCTTCGCCCGCCAATTGTTTCGCCAACCAGCGCATCGACCAGCCCGGCATCCAGATGCCCGGCACCAGCAGCACCCGTGCCGGCCGGGCCGGCGCCATTGTTTTCACCTGCGGGAAGATTGCTGCGGATTTTTCCATCGCATGAGTCTAATCCGGGCTGGCTGCGCGCCTGTTGAACCGCCCTCACCCAATCGCTCCTGCGGAAGCAACCCGCCGCGACAGCACTTTCCACACGATGTCCGAATATCGGGATCTTGGGCAGGCTTACTCCCACAAACCGCCGGCAATCCGGATTCCGCTCCGTATGCGCCCTGCTTTCCTGACGGCGCGGTTGATCATGCCCAGCTCACCTTGATAACTGTTATCAAGACCCTTAGGCTGGCGATCCGTCCAACGCAGAGCACGCCATGATCAGTGCAGAACTCGGTAAACCGCTGGAACAATTCATCAGCGATCTGGTGGCAAGCGGACGCTATGGCTCCAAGAGCGAAGTGCTGCGCGAAGGGGTCCGGCTGATCCAGGAGCGCGAGGCCCGCTTTGCCGTGCTGGATGCAGCGATGGCGCGCAGCCTGGAGGATGCTGAAGCCGGCCGCACGCAATCGGCCGAGGCCGTGTTCGACCGGCTTGAGGCCAAGTACGCGGCAATGGCGAAAACCACGGCATGAAGGTGCGGCTGACGCAGGAAGCCGAAGCCGATCTCGAAGCCATCGCGGACTGGATTGCGCGTGACAATCCGGGCCGGGCCGTAAGCTTCATGCAGGAACTGCGCGCCTGCTGCCTGGCTCTGGGCGATGCACCGCTGGCGTTCCCGCTGGTGCCACGCTACGCGGACATGGGCGTACGACGCCGGGTCCATGGCCATCATCTGGTGTTCTATCGCGTGGAAGCCGGGCAAGTGGTCGTGCTGCACATCCTGCACGGCGCGCGCGATTACCTGCCGCTGCTGTTCCCCCGCGAGCCATGATCCTGCGCTGTCTCGATATGCTCATCGGTCACGGATGGGGCCGGCGGCCATTGCGGGGTAAAGTGTGGATTCCCCGCCCCACAAGGTGACCCTGCCCGTGAACCAACCTCCCCGCATCGCGTTCCTCGCCAGCCGCACGCCGGAAGGACAGGCGCAGCTGGCCGAGCTGGAACAGCTTTACGAGCAGGTGTCGCCGGACGAGGCCGACATCCTGGTGCCGCTGGGCGGCGACGGCTTCATGCTCCAGACCCTGCACCGGCACATGGGTCTGGGCAAGCCGATCTACGGCATGAAGGCCGGCAGCGTCGGTTTCCTGATGAACCACTTTTCCACCGAAGCGCTGATCGAACGGTTGCAGGCGGCCGAGCGCACCACGTTCAAGCCGCTGGAAATGGTCGCCGTAACCGAGGCCGGCGGCAGCGTCGGCGCGGTCGCGTTCAACGAGGTGTCGTTACTGCGCCAGACCAAGCAGGCGGCCAAGGTGCGGATCCATCTGAATGGCAGGGTGCGGCTGGAGGAACTGGTCTGCGATGGCGTCTTGGTGTCCACGCCGGCCGGCAGCACCGCCTACAACCTCTCCGCGCACGGCCCGATCCTGCCGCTGGCCAGCGACCTGCTGGCGATGACGCCGATCAGCCCGTTCCGGCCGCGCCGCTGGCGTGGTGCGATCCTGCGCAACGACACCGAGGTCAGGTTCGAGATTCTGGATCCGTGGAAACGCCCGGTCAGCGCCACCGCCGATTCGTTCGAAGTGCGCGACGTGGTGGAAGTGACGATCCGCGAATCGAAGGACAAAACCGTCACCCTGCTGTTCGACCCCGAACACAATATGGAAGAGCGCAATTTCGATGAGCAGTTCACCGTCTGACCCGGCCGTGATCGAACTGAACCCGCATCTGGCCGCCGCGCCGGGCGAGGAGCGCCTGGTGGTGGCGCTGTCGGCACGCGCGCTGTTCGATCTGGAAGACAGCCACGCCGTGTTCGAAGCCGAGGGCGTGGACGCCTACGCCGCCTATCAGCGCAGCCGCGAGGACGAGCCGCTGGAACCGGGTATCGCCTTCCCGCTGGTGAAGAAACTGCTGGCGCTCAACGCACTGGGCAAACCCGAACTGCCACGCATCGAGGTCATCCTGCTGTCGCGCAATTCGTCGGACACCGGGCTGCGCATCTTCAACTCGATCGAGCGCAGCGAACTGGAAATCGTACGCGCGGCCTTCACCAGCGGTGCGCCGGTGTGGCCCTACATCAAGCCGTTCGGCGCGCACCTGTTCCTTTCCGCCAATCCGGAATCGGTGCGGGCTTCGCTCGACAACGGCGTCGCCGCCGCGACCATCCTGCCGGCGCGTGCCGCAGCGCGCACCGACAGCCAGTTGCGGGTCGCCTTCGATGGCGATGCAGTGATCTTTGGCGATGAATCCGAACGCATCTCGCGCGAGGACGGGCTCGAAGCCTTCGCCCGCAACGAGCGCGAACTGGCCGCGACGCCGTTGTCGGCCGGGCCGTTCCACGGCTTCCTGCATGCGCTGCACCAGATCCAGATCGCGTTCCCGCCGGAAAACTCCCCGCTGCGCACCGCGCTGGTCACCGCGCGCTCGGCACCGGCGCACAAGCGCGTGATCCTGACCCTGCGCCAGTGGGGCGTGCGGCTGGACGAGGCATTGTTCCTCGGCGGGCGCGACAAGGGTCCGTTCCTGCGCGCCTTCGGGGCCGACATCTTTTTCGACGATTGCACCCACAACATCCAGAACGCGGCCCGGCATGTCGCCGCCGGGCATGTGCCGCACGGGGTGTCGAATCCGCGATGAGCCGATTCACCGGAAGCGCGGCCCATGAAGACAGTCCGCGCGGCGCGCAATGCAGCGCTCGCCATCGCGCCGGGCAAGGCGGGAACACCATGCTGCGGGCCACCGTACTGGCTGCACTGGCCGCGCTGCTGCTCGCCGCCTGCGCCGGACAGGCGCCCAAAACCCCGGCCGGCCCGACCCCGGCCGAAGTGCGCGCCGAGATCGTCCGTCGCATCCCTGCCAACGCCCCTGATCGCGACGGCTGGGCTGCCGACATCCAGATCGCCTTCCAGGCCCAGTCGATCACGCCGAATGCGGAAAACATCTGCGCCGTGCTGGCGGTGCTGGAACAGGAATCCGGCTACCGCGCCGACCCCTCGGTGCCGAATCTGGCGAAGATCGCACGCAAGGAAATCGAAGACCGCGCCGCCGCGCTGCACATCCCGAAATTCGCCGTCGCCGCCGCGCTGAAGCTCAAATCCACCGATGGCCGCAGCTACGAGGAACGGCTGTCGAAGGTGCGCACCGAACGCGAACTGAGCGCGCTGTACGACGATCTGATCGGCCGCGTGCCGCTGGGCCAGCGCCTGTTCGGCAAACGCAATCCGGTGGAAACCGGCGGCCCGATGCAGGTCTCGATCGCATTCGCGCAGGCCAACGCGCGCGGCTACCCGTATGCGGTGGACGGCAGCATCCGCAACGAAGTCTTCAGCCGGCGCGGCGGCATGTATTTCGGCATCGCACACCTGCTTGGCTACGACACGCCGTACACCCGCAAGGTGCATCGTTTTGCCGACTACAACGCCGGACGTTACGCCAGCCGCAATGCCGCCTTCCAGAATGCGGTCAGCCAGGCCAGCGGGATTCCGCTGGCACTGGATGGCGACCTGCTGCTGCCCGGCGCACCGCTGGACCAGCCCGGCCTGACCGAAGCCGCGGTGCGTTCGCTCGCTGGAAAACTCGATATGACCCCCCGCCAGATCCGGCGCGAACTGGAACGCGCCGACCGGCTGGAATTCAGTGATTCGGCCCTGCACCGGCGCGTGTTCGAACTGGGCGAAGCAGCCGCCGGCAACGCGCTGCCGCGTGCCGTGATTCCCGGCATCCGGCTGGAAAGCCCGAAGATCACCCGCGAACTGACCACCGAATGGTTCGCCACCCGCGTCTACGACCGCTATCGCCACTGCATGCAGCGCTGAACCACTCCGACCCACGCACTGCTGCCGGCAGGACAAGCCATCAACGACACCGCCAACAGTGACCAGCCGCCGGACAGCATGCCGGCGTCGCTGCGCTACCCTACGGAATCCGGCCATATCAGCCCGATGCCCATGCCAGCCAACCGCACACCATCATGATCCTGTTTATCGGTCTGCTCCTTGCCCTGCTGCTGGCATGGGCCATATCCACCTACAACCGCCTGATACGGCTGCGCAATCAGGTGCTCACCGCCTGGTCGGATATCGATGTGCAACTCGCGCGCCGGCACGATCTGGTGCCACAACTGGTCAGCGCGGTACGCGCCTTTGCGGCACACGAAACCGCCGCCTTGCAGGCCGTCACCGCGCTGCGCCAGCGTGCCCTCGCCACGCATACCCGGCCGGAACTGGCGCAGGCCGAGGAGGAGTTGCAGCGCGCCATCGACCACCTGCTGGCGCTGGAAGAGTCGTATCCGGAACTGAAAGCGAGCGGCAATTTCCTGCAATTGCAGCGCGATCTGGTGCAGGTCGAAGAACAATTGCAATACGCCCGCCGCTTCTACAACGGTGCGGTGCGGGATCACAACGATGCGGTCGAACGCCTCCCCACCCGGCTGCTGGCGCGGCCGATGGGTTTTCCGGCGGAAGCATTCTTCAGTGCCGATCCGGCCCGGCGCATCGCACCGGACGTGGCACAACCATGAGTCGCGCAACCTTGTTCCAGCTGCTGCTGGCTTTGGTGCTGTGCACCGGCAGCGCACCGCTGTTCGCGCAGGAACGCATTCTCTCGCACGACAGCGAGGTGCTCATCCATCCCGACGGCAGCATGGACGTGACCGAACACATCAGGGTGCGGGCCGAGGGCCAGAACATCCGCCGCGGTCTGACGCGGGATTTCCCGACCGGTTA
Organism: Denitratimonas organivorans; assembly: GCF_037478135.1. Lineage (NCBI taxonomy): Bacteria > Pseudomonadati > Pseudomonadota > Gammaproteobacteria > Lysobacterales > Lysobacteraceae > Denitratimonas > Denitratimonas organivorans. The sequence goes on along the minus strand of NZ_JBBHDV010000003.1, from coordinate 68,833 downwards.
CATCGACGGCAACGGCAACCGCGTCCGGGTCGGCTTCGAGGTGTATACGGTGTTGCGCGACGGTGAACCGGAGCCGTGGTTCACCGAGACGCTGTTCAATGGCATACGGCTGAACACCGGCGACGACAACTTCCTGCCGGTGCCGGGCGAATTCACCTACACCTTCCGTTACCACACCACGCGCCAACTGGGATTTTTCCAGGAGCACGACGAGCTCTACTGGAGCGCCATCGGCACCGGCTCGATCTTCCCGATAGAGACGGCCACGGTCGAGGTGCAGCTACCGTATGAAGTGGATCCCGAAGCCATGCGGATCACGGCCTATACCGGAACCTGGGGCAGCCGCGACCAGAACTGGGAGGGCGCAATCACGGCACCGGGTGTTGCACGCTGGCAGCTGACCGCCCCGCTGAAACCACGCGAAGCTTTCACCATCGTGCTGGGTTTTCCCAAAGGCGTGGTCGAAGCACCCGGCCCGCTGCGCAAGTTCTGGTGGCTGCTGACCGACAACCGCGCCGGCCTGATCGCGCTGCTCGGGTTGCTGGCGGTGCTGGGCTACGGCCTGCCGCGCTGGCACCGGATCGGGCGCGATGCAAGGCCCGGCCCGGTGGTGGTGCAATACAACCCGCCCGATGGCCTGCCGCCGTCGATGCTGCGCCTGATCGAAAGACGCCATCCCGACATGCGCGGCGTCTCGGCCGATGTGCTGGCGCTGGCGGTTGCCGGCAAGTTGCGGATCAAAGTGGAGAAAAAGGGTCGAAGGGCGGAAACCTGGCGCCTTGAACGCACCGATGACAGCGAGGCAGGTGATACCGCAGATGACGCGCTGGCACCCGGGCTGGAACCGCTGGCACGCGCGCTGTTCCGCAAGGAGCCGCATCTCACCCTGGATGACAGCGGCGCCAGCCGCGCCCGCACCATCTTCTTCGCCCATCAGCAACGTATCCGCCGGATGCTCAAGCGCCTGTATGGCGGGCGCCTGTATCAAAGCAACGGCAGCAGCGTGCTGATCGTTCTGGGAATCGCCGTGGCTTTCAGCGTTGCGGCGCTGGCTATCGGCCATGGCACCGGCGGCGGCCAACTGCTGGCCCTTCCGCTGGTGGGATTGACCATCGTGGCCGCCATCGTGCTGGCCCTCCTGCTGCCCGCAGTCACGCCGGAAGGCCGCGTCCTCCGGGACCGTATCGAAGGTTTCCGCCGTTACCTGAGCGTGGCGGACCGTGAAGAACTGAAGCGCCTGCAACCGCCGGGCACACAGGATCCGATACTGGATGAGCAGCGTTACCAGTTTCTTCTGCCCTATGCCGTGGCACTGAAGGTCGAGGACGCCTGGACCCGCAAGTTCACCCTCGCCGTGGGCGCCAGCGCCGCTGCCGCAGCCACTTCGACGATGGCCTGGTACAGCAGCAATGGCCGTCCGGTGTCCGATATGGGCGCTTTCAGCAGAGCGGTCGGCAGATCGCTCACAACCCGGATCGATCACGTCGCCACACCCCCGGGAAGCGGTTCGGGATTCTCCGGCGGCTCTTCCGGCGGCGGCGGTTTCTCCGGCGGTGGTGGTGGTGGCGGCGGGATTGGCGGGCGCTGAACTGCGCCAGCGCAGCTGATCCAGGTCATGGCCGGCCACGGCGAACAGCGCCAATCTGGAGTCCGACCCAGACAAGAGGAACGTGGCGACATGATCGCAACCCCCAACCCATCGATCGACATCGACGGCGTACTGGTGGCGCGCGCACTGGATCTGGAAGTGGAGCGCTTCCGTCAACTGATGGCCGACGGCAGGATTTCCGTGCTGTGCGAACGCGGCACCGGCGAAGACCTAGGCCGCTACCGCGCCAGCTTCTATTTCGGCCGCAAACGTGCCCGTTTCCTGCTCGACACCGAAGGTCAGCTGCTCGGCAGCGGCTGAACCGGTCACGCCATACACTGGCACCAGCCGCCCCGGCTGCCCCCACGAACGCACCGGCATGGACATCCCGCCCCGACCCGCTCCACCGTGGCAGGTGGAACACTGGTTCAACACCGCGCAGGCGCCGACGCTGGAATCGTTGCGCGGCAAGGTCGTGGTGCTGGAAGCCTTCCAGATGCTGTGCCCGGGCTGCGTCAGCCACGGCCTGCCACAGGCGCAGCGTATCCGCGCCACCTTTTCGCCCGAAGATGTCGCCGTGATCGGCCTGCACACCGTGTTTGAACACCACGATGCAATGCGGCCGGTGTCCTTGCAGGCCTTCCTGCACGAATACCGCATCGATTTCCCGGTCGGCGTGGACCGCCCCGGCGACGGCGAGCCAATCCCGCAGACGATGCGTGCCTACGCCATGCGCGGCACCCCGACGATCATCCTGATCGACGCCCAGGGCCGGTTGCGGCACCAGCATTTCGGCCAGATCGGCGATCTGGTGCTGGGCGCACAGATCGCGTTGCTGATGCAGGAAGCGCGGCACGGCACAGCAACGCCAGGCCCATCACGCGCGTAGAATCCGCCCGCAGGGGACACATGCCGCGCCCGGACCACCGGATACGCGGGCGCGACACCACCGCTCCGGGGGCAACACCATATGCCGCACCGCATTTGCATTTTCCGCTGGCCCCTCCTGCTGGCAGTCGCCGCCGGCCTGTCGCCCACCGCCGCAGCACAGGTGGCGGATGATCCACCGGCCTGGGTGCTGACCTCCGCAGACAGCCTGCGCAACAGTCCGCTGCGCCACCTGCCCGCCAGCGAGCGGCGCGACAGTCTCGGCACCGCGCTGAAACTGCTGGAACTGGATACCGCCCAGCAGCATCTGCTGACCGGACACCTGCATCACCGCGAAGGCCGCTGTGGCGGTTATTTCGCATTCGAAAGCCGCGCGGAAGCCGAGGATTTCCTCGCACGCGAGCGCTCCCTGCAGGCCCTGCTGGCCCCGGCCGGCAGCGGCTACACGATCGACAACGCCGCCACTATCGAGCCCTGGTTTCCGCAGGTGGCCGAGGCCAACATCCGCGCCACGATCGAGCATCTTTCCAGCTACCAGAACCGTTACTACGCCAGCCCGCACGGGCTCGATGCCGCACTCTGGATCCACGACCGCTGGGCCGGACTGGCGGCCGGCCGGAGCGATGTGCAGGCCGAACTGTTCACCGCCTGCACGCTGTGTTCGACCCAGCCCTCGGTGATCCTGACCGTGACCGGGACGGAGCTGCCGGACGAGGTGGTCGTGGTCGGCGCGCACCTGGATTCGATCCGCTCGGGCGCCGGCAGCAACCCGGAACAGTTCGCGCCCGGCGCCGATGACGACGCCTCCGGCATCGCGGTGATCACCGAGGTGATCCGCATCGCGCTGGACAGCGGCTGGCGACCGAAGCGCAGCGTCAAGTTCATGGGTTACGCGGCCGAGGAAATCGGCCTGCGCGGCTCGCGCGCGATCGCCGAAAGCTACGCCGCTGACGGCGTCAATGTGGTCGGTGTGCTGCAACTGGACATGACCAATTACCACGTCGGTGTGGCCTACCATCTGCACTTCATCAGCGACTACAGCAACGGCCCACTGCTGAACTTTTCGCGTGAGCTGTTCGATGTCTATCTGGGTTCGCGTGGGTTGCAACGGCGCGACCTGGCCTGCGGCTATGGCTGTTCCGACCATGCTTCGTGGACAGCCAAGGGCTTTCCCGCGGTGATGGCTTCCGAACCCGGCTCGCCCACCCAGTCGTTCTATCCCGGTCTGCACACCGCCAACGATACGCTGGGCCATGTCGGTGGCACGGCGCAGGCGAGCGTGCCGTTCGCATGGTTCGCACTGGCCTTCATCGGCGAACTGGCGAAAACCGGCGCGGAAAGCGGCCACCCGCCACTGCATGTCGACGGTTTCGAATCGCAGGATTGAGTGGCAGCCATCCCTTCGCGGCGGGCGGCCCGATATGCATCGTGCCAGCCCGGATATTTCATGAGGGGCGTGGATGATCGCGAGGGATTTTGTGCCGCTCGCAAGGCGCGACGACTCCCGGTGGCAGGCCCCACCGGGGGGAGGAGCAACACAGCGAGCGGCGCAAAAGACCCGCGAGCGCCGCGTCAGCAGAAAAGTGCGCGGGACACTTCATCCAAAGCGGAAACATGGATCAAATGGCAATCTGGTGAGGTTTGCGGGGCACTTTTCTGCGATCTCATGAAATATCCGGGCTAGGATGCGCCATGCCCGTCCGTGTACTCGCCTTCCTTCTGCTGTTGCTGCTGCCGCACGCGTTGCCGGCAGCACGCGGGATTGCACCTGATCTGCCACGTTTCGCCGCTGCCGGGCCGGGCCTGCCCAGCAGCGTGGTGACCTCGCTGGCCGAAGACAGCACCGGCTTCATCTGGATGGGAACGGCGCGCGGGCTGGTGCGTTTCGACGGGCATCGCTTCCGGCTTTACGGCAACCGCTGGAGCGCGGCGCCGGAGGAAACCTCGCTGTTCGTGCGCTCGCTGCTGGCCGACCGCGATGGTGCGCTCTGGGTCGGTACCGATTTCGCCGGGCTGGCGCGTTACGAACCGGCCAGCGACCGCTTGCTGCCGGTCGACACCGGCGCGCTGATGCCGCCGTCGTTCTCGGTCAACACGCTGGTCGAGGACGCGCAGGGACAGCTGTGGATCGGCACCGACGACCAGGGCGTGCTGGTCCGCAGCCGCGACGGGCAACTGCGGAAATTCAGCTACGGCGATGGCAGCGGTCTGCCGGACAACCGCATCGAATCACTGCTGTTCGACCACAACGGCACGCTCTGGCTGGGCAGCTGGAACGGCCTGGCCCGGCGCACAACCGATGCCCCCACGTTCACGCCGGTCGCGCTGGGCGATGCCACACCGCGCATCACCGCCCTGCTCCAAAGCGATGACGGGCAGATATGGGTCGGCAGCCGCGATGGCCGGCTGTGGCGCATCGCCGCCGGTGATGAAAACGCCATCGCACAGCCGATCGCGGATGCGGGCAATGCCGCGATCTATGCCCTGCTCCAGACCGGGCCGGACCAGCTCTGGGCCGGGCGCGCCAACGGCGTGGAGATCCGCGCCATCAGCGATGGCCGGCTGCTGCATCATCTTCGCCACCAGCCCGGCAACCCCGCCTCGCTGGCCAATGGCGAAGTCCGCGCCCTGTTGCGCGATCGCGGCGAACAGTTCTGGGTTGGCAGTTATGGCGGCGGGGTGCAGCGGCACAACTCGCGCAATACCGCCTTCCGCCTGCGCGACCGCCATGCCTTCGCCGCCGTCGATGACGCGCCGGACGATCTGAGCGTGCGCGCCATCGCGGTGCTCGCGAACGGCCGCATCCTGCTCGGCACCCAGGGGCGCGGCATCGCGGTGCTTGATGCCGCGCTGCAACCGCAGGATGTATTGCGCGATGAAAACGGCCAGCCGCTGCTGCGCGGCGTGCGTATCACCGGGCTGGCGGAAACCGTCGATGGTGCGCTGTGGATCGGCAGCGATGCGGGACTTTTCCGCCGCGCCGCCGAAAACGGACCGTTGCAGGATTTCGTATTGGACACCGGGCGCGTGCGACGCCTGCTGGCCGATCCGCGCGGTGATTTGTGGATCGCCGCCGAAGATGGCCTGTGGCGGCACCGGCCCGGCGCGACGGCACTGGAACGCAAATCCGGCGATGCGGCCACGTCGTTGCGTGGCGACATCAATGCGCTGGGTCTGGATGCCGCACAACGCCTGTGGATCGGCAGCGAATCCGGCCTCGCGCTGCTGGATGATCCCGATGCGCAACCGCGCCGGATCGAAGCCGCGCACCCGGCGCGTGGGCACAACCCGGACGTGCTCGGCCTGCTGGTCGATGACGATGGCAGTGTCTGGTTCGATACCCCATCGGGCCTGTTCCAGTTGAAGCTGGACACCGAAGGCCGCGAAACCGTCGAAGCCATCAGCAGCAGGCACGGTCTGCCCGGCCAGCCTTTCGGCGCCAATCTGCTGCGCGATGCGCAAGGCCGGCTCTGGACGCAAAGCCACGTTCTGGATCCCGCGCTGGAGCGGGTACTGACGCTGGGCCCCAGCGATGGTGTGGAACTGGGCTCGCCCTGGTTCCGCGCCTATGCGCAGACCCGCGACGGCATCCTGCTGTTCGGCGGCACACAGGCGCTGGTCGCGGTGCTGCCGGAACATTTCCAGCTTTCCGACCACGCGCCGCCGCTGGCCATCACTGATCTGCGTATCGACGGCACCAGCACGCCGCAGGCACTCGGCATGGAAGGCGTGGAACTGGTGCCCGGCCAGCGCAGCCTCGCAATCGAATTCGCCGCGCTCGATTACAACGCGCCCGACCGCATCCAGTACGCCTACCGCCTGCTGGGCGAGCGTGAGGACTGGACCACGACGACGGCCGATTACCGCGTCGCGACCTTCGCCAACCTGGCGCCCGGCAATTACCGTTTCGAACTACGCAGCAACCCGCGCGCGAGCCAGTCCGGAGATCAATTGCTGTCGTTGCCACTGCGCGTGTATCCGGCCTGGTGGCAGACCTGGTGGGCGCGGCTGGCTGCATTGGCACTGCTGTTCGTGCTGCTGCACGCGTTGATCCATCAACGCACGCGCTGGCTGCGCCGGCGCCAGCACGAGCTGGAGCAGCACGTCACCGCACGCACCCGGGAATTGCAGGATGTCTCGATCGCACTGCGTGAAAAGTCGCAGGCACTGGAGGAAGCCAGCCTCACCGACCCGCTCACCGGCTTGCGCAACCGGCGCTACTTCGCCGCCCACATCGAGGCCGACGTGGCGCAGAGCCTGCAACGCCACGACGCCGCCAGCACCGAAGGCCGCAACGCGGCGCAGGCTGATCTGCTGTTCTTCATGGTCGACATCGACCACTTCAAGCAGGTCAACGACGAATACGGCCACGCCGCCGGCGATGCGGTGCTGATGCAGGTGGCGCAGCGCCTGCACGACTGCTTCCGCGACAGCGACCATCTGGTGCGCTGGGGTGGCGAAGAGTTCCTCGTCGTCGCGCGCCACGCCACCCGCCGCCATGCCGCCGAACTGGCCGACCGCGTGGTGCAGGCCATCGGCAGCCGCGCCTTCGAACTGCCCGACCGGCGCCGCCTGCACCGCTCCTGCTCACTGGGCCAGGCAACGTTCCCACTGCAGACCGCGTTTCCCCACCAGACCAGCTGGAGCGATGTGGTGGAACTGGCGGATCTGGCGCTGTACGCCGCCAAGCGCGCCGGCCGCAACGGCTGGGTCGGGATCCACGCCGGCGCATCCGAACCACTGCCGCTGGACTGGCGCCGCCAGCTGCCGGCGATGCTGGACGCCGGCCACCTGCATCTGAGCGGATCGCTGCCGCGCGATGCGGTGCGCGCGGCGCTGGATGAAGGCCGGGATTGAGCAGGCACACCTGAACCGGCCGGCGGGCATTTCCTTACGGCCCGGCCCGAATTGATCCGTGTCATGGAAGCCTTCCGGCATCTGCTCCACCATTCCGGTACCGCCCCTGCCTTCCGGTGCCCACCATGAAATCGATCCGCCTCCTGCCGTTACTGCCGCTGATGGCACTGCTCGCCCTCGCCCTGCCCGCACATGGCGTCGAACACGCGCATCAGCACGAACACGAACACGGCCATGACCACCACGCCGCCGAATCGCACGCCACCTGGCAGGTGCCCGCCGATCACGTGCGCTGGACCCCGGATGCGGCCTTGCTGGAAGGCATGGCGCGCATCCGCAGCGCGCTGCACGATCTGGCTCCGCACGAGATCGGACGCCTGGGCCCGGCCCGGGTGATCGCGCACGCCGACCGGATCGATGCCGCGATCCAGTACCTGTTCGCCAACTGCAAGCTGGAACCGGAACCGGACGCCGCCCTGCACCACATCCTCGCGGCGCTGATGAACGGCAGCCGCGCGCTGCACACTGATCCGTCCGACAGCACACCACTGGCCGGCATGAATGCGGCGCTGCGGCACTACGCCGAACTGTTCGACGATCCGGCCAGCGCACCGCCGCACTGATCCCGTCACCGCCCGCCGCCATCCGGCCCGAAATCCCAGCGGGCCTGCACCTGCGCAACTGAAATTGCGGACTCGCTGCGCACGCCTGCACACCAGTCATTGGTGCGCCATTGTCGCCCGGCTACGATGGCGTCATGCGTGACCCGCTTCCCCCGATTCCGACACCCGAACCCACAACGCTGCGCCAGTTGCTGCGTGAGCTGGCACAGGTGCGCCCGGCACCGCCGCAGCGCTGGGCCTTCGCCTTGCGCGCGGCGCTGGCGATGGGCCTGCCGATCCTGGCCGGGATCTGGTTCGATGACCTTTCCGCCGGCCTGATGGCCACGCTCGGCGCGTTCACCGCGCTGTACTGCGCCGGCCGGCCGTATGCCTCGCGCGCGATCACGCTGGCCGTGGTCGCCTGCGCTTTCTCGCTGGCGGTGATGTTCGGCCTGTGGCTGGAAAACTGGCCCTGGCTGATCGTGCCGGTGCTGACCCTCGTCGCGATGCTGGCGACCTGGCTGTGCAATGCGGTAAGGCTCGGACCGCCGGGCGCGTACATGTTCGTACTGGTCTGCGCCGCCGGCACCGCGCTGCCGGCCGAACACACCGAAGTGTGGCAGGCCGGCGCGCTGGTGCTGGGCGGTGGCATCGGTGCGTGGGTGCTGCACACCATTGGCGCCCTGATCCAGCTGCGCGGTCCGGAGCGCCAGGCCGTGGCAGCGGCCGGGCGCGCGGTGGTGGCCTGGCTCCAGGCCGGCACCCCGCAGCACATTTCACGCCATGCCGCCGCCCGCGCGTTGCAGGAGAGCTGGCAGATGCTGGTCGGTTTCCAGCCGATCCCGGCGCGCGATGGTGGCGAGTTGGAACGCCTGCGCGGGGTCAACCGCGAACTGCATCTGCTGTTTGCCAGCAGCCTGGACGAACAGCTGTCCGACGAGCGCCGCCAATCGCTGCTGGCGCGCGCCAATGCGCTGCTCGAAGACACCATGCGCCCGGCGATCCGGCGCCCACCCTCACTTCCACTCAGTGCCATTCCGCATGGCTACCCGCGCTCGTGGACGTGGCTGCGGGAAAGTCTGGCGCCCGGTTCCAACGCGCTGCGTGTGGTGCTGCGGGTCGGCGTGGCGGCCTTGCTGGCCGGCGCGCTGGCGGCCGCGATGGAAGCCGAGCGCGCCTACTGGACGATCGCCGCCGCGGTGCTGATGCTGCATCAGGGTTTCGATTGGCCGCGCACCCTGCTGCGCAGCATCCAGCGCACCCTGGGCACCTGGATCGGCCTGCTGCTGGCCGGCCTGATGCTGTGGTGGAATCCGGCCGGGCTGTGGCTGCTGCTGATGGTGATGGCGATGCAGTTCGTGATCGAGATCGCCGTGGTGCGCAACTACGCGATCGCGGTGGTGTTCATCACCGGCGTGGCGTTGACCATCGCCTCCGGGGGGCAACCGGTCGATGACATCGGCGGCCTGCTGCTGGAGCGCGGCGTCGACACCCTGCTGGGCTGCGCCTGCGCACTGTTCGTATTCCGCCTGCTGCCGCCGCGCGCCGATGCCGGAACCCTGGTCGGCAGCATGGTGCAATGCCTGTCGGCGATCCGCCGCACCAGCCTGCTGCTGGCCTCCGGCGATGTCACCTCCACCGCCGCGCGCATCACCCGGCGCGAACTGCAACAGTGCAGCTTCCAGTTGCAGCAGGGCGTGGACGACGCCCTCGCCGGCTCGCGTGCGCAGCGGAACGCGGCCGAACTGTGGTGGCCCGGCATTTCAATCTGCCAGCGCCTGGCCTACCGCGTGCTGGCCGCCTGCTGGGACACCGAGCGCAACCTGTGTGAAAACGACGACGACAACACACCCATCGTCCATCTGCGGCCCGACGACATGCCGCCGATCAATCACGCGATCGAAGCCCTGAGCCAATCGCTGGGTTATCTGACCCCGCCGCCCGCGCTGGAACCGCTGCCGGAACTGCTGCACGCTGACCTGACCGATCTGCACGACTTCCTGCTACGCCAGATTCCCGCAATCCGCGACCAGACGCCCGCGCCGCAGGGCACGGTCTAACCAGCGTTACTCTGGTCGGCGAACGGAGCCGGCAAGCCGGACTCACCGGCCCTGCCCATCTTCGCCCGCCTCGAAGCCGCTGCGGAAAAACGCCGGGTCCAGCATCACCGGCTGCGGCACCGGCACGCCGGGGAAACGCCCATCGCCCATCTGCCCGTATTCGTTGTCGCCCCAGCATTTGACCCCGCCCGTAGCGGTCAGCGCACACACATGGAAATCGCCGACGGCAACCGCTTGGACCCCACTGCCCAGGCCCGCCACTTCCACCGGCATATACGCCGGCGTGCTGCTGCCGCCGTCGCCGATCTGGCCCCGCGCATTGTTGCCCCAGCACTTCACCACACCGGCGATCACCACGCAGTTGTGGAGGTCGCCCGTGCCCAGTGACTGCACGCCGTTGACGCCGCTCAGCGCCATCGGGGCCGGCGTGCCACCCTGTCCATACACTGAGCTTCCCCAGCACTGGACCCAGTCGAGGGCATCGATCGCGCAGCTGTGCCTGCTGCCTGCACTGACTTTTTTCGTGCCCGGCCACAGGCCCTCGATCAGAACCGTCTGGTAAGGGCTGTCGCTGCCGTAATAGCCGAACTGGCCACCGTCGTTGCTGCCCCAGCACTTCACCGTGCCGGTGGTGGTTACCGCGCAACTGTGCCCCCCACCCGCCGCAACCGAACGGATGCCGCTGACCAGATCGGCCAGCGTCGTCGTCCCGCCGTTGTAGCCGAATGGCGAAATGCCCCAGCAACTGACCCGGCCGGCGCTGTTCAGCGCACAGGTGTGAAACGAACCCGCGTCGATCATCGTTGTATTGCCGGACAGCACCACATTCACCGGCGGATGCGGTTCGAGCGTGGCGGGCACACCAAGCTGGCCCTGGGAATTGTCGCCCCAGCATCGCACCGTATTGCCGACCAGCACGCAGGTATGACGATTACCCGGCGCGAGCATCTGTACGCTGCCGGCTGGCAGACCGATCACGCTGACCGGCGTGAAGCGGCGCACGGAACTGCCATCACCCAACTGGCCGGATCCATTGTTGCCCCAGCACTTCACCGCGCCCGCCGACGTCTTCGCGCAGGTATGGTCCCCGCCGGCGGCCAGCGCAACCACGCCACTGGACAGGCCCACCACATCCACCGGCGTACGCCCGAACACGGGCCACGACACGTCACCGATACCGGTCTGACCCCGGCTGTTCGCCCCCCAGCAGTGCAGCGCACCACCAGCAACGATGGCGCAGCCGTGGTAATCCCCGACCGCCAGCGCGGTCACGCCAGCCAGCCCCGGCACCGGCCCTGCCGTGGTCTGACTGTAAGTTTCAGTGCCGACACCCAACTGGCCGTTGTAATGCGTTCCCCAGCACCGCACCGTGCCATCGCCGCTCCGCGCACAACTGTGGTAATGACCGGCGGCCATCGCCGCCACCCCACTGCCCAGTCCCACCACATCCACCGGTAGCAGGCGATTGGTATTGCTGCCATCGCCCAGTTGTCCAAGGAAATTGTTGCCCCAGCACTTGGCCGCCCAGCCGCCTTCCAGTGTCGCGCAGGTGTGCAGCACGCCGGTGGCAACCGTGGCCACGCCGGAGGCTAGACCCGAAACATTCACCGGCGTCGCCTGGCTTTCGGTGTTGCCGATGCCGAGCTGGCCGCCGGCGTTGTACCCCCAGCACTTCAAGCCACCGTTCGAAGTGGCGATGGCACAGGCATGCGCCTGACCTGTACTGATCGCACGCATGCCACTGCCCATACCCCAGACCAGCCCCGGTACGGCACGGTTGTTGGTACTGCCGTCACCCAGCGAGCCGAAGCTGTTGGCACCCCAGCACAGCACACCGCCGGACGCATTCAACGCGCAGCTGAAACTGCCGCCGACCGCAATCGCCTGCACCCCGCTGGACAGATTCGACACTGGCACCGGCGAAAGCCGTTGCACGGCCGTGCCATCGCCCAGTTGGCCGAAGCTGTTGCGACCCCAGCACCACACCGCCCCGCCCTGGCTCAATGCACAACTGTGATCACGCCCGACCGACACCGCCTGCATGCCCGAATCCAGGCCAGTGACCTGCACCGGCGTGACCCGATCCATGCTGCTGCCATCACCCAGCTGGCCGTATTCGTTGCTGCCCCAGCAATACACCGCGCCTGCGCCGGTCACCGCACAACTGTGCGCAAGGCCGGCGGCCACATCCACCACGTCATCGAACGGCACCAGTCCGGCATTGGCCGGCGATCCGGCCATCCCACCGCCCAGTACGTCGCCGAGCAGCACCAGCACGGCACGAACGGATGCATATGCGTTCATCTGCGCCACCTCCCGTCTCCAACCGGGCGAAATCACACCCGCCTGCACAGGAAGGCGTCAAACCGTGCCGAACCGGCTCAGCTTCGGCCCGGCTACTGCTTGGATCCGGCCTGCCTACACCTGCCCCAGCCGCGCATGGCGGCGCCCGTAGGCGAAATAGATCGCCGCGCCGATCACCAGCCAGACCGCGAAACGCACCCAGGTCAGCGTGGTCAGGTTGAGCATCAGGTAGAAGCACAGCAGCGCCGAAATGACCGGCAGCACCGGCGAGAACGGCACCCGGTACGCGCGCGGCAGGTCCGGGCGGGTGTGCCGCAGCACCAACACCGCGATGCTGACCAGCACGAAGGCGGAAAGCGTGCCGATATTGATCATCTCCTCCAGGATTTCGACCTGGGTGAAGCCGGCCAGCAGCGCCACCGCCGCGCCGGTGATCAATTGCAGCCGCACCGGTGTGCGGCGCGTTTCCGAGGTGACGCTCAGCCAGCGCGGCAGCAGGCCGTCGCGGCTCATCGCCAGCAGCACGCGCGACAGGCCCATCAGCAGCACCATGATGACCGTGGTCAGGCCGACCAGGATGCCAACCGAAATCACCTGCGCCGCCCAGCCCGCTCCGACCGCGACAAAGGCCGTGGCCAGCGACGGATTTTCGGCCTCGGCCAACAAGGTGTACGGCACCATGCCGGTCAGCGCGAAGGCCACGCCGATGTACAGCAGCGTCACCAGCGCCAACCCGCCGAAGATGCCCAGCGGCAAGGTGCGCTGCGGGTTCTTGACCTCTTCGGCCGAGGTGGCCACCACGTCGAAACCGATGAAGGCGAAGAACACCAGCGCCGCCCCGGACAGCACCCCGGCCACGCCGTATTTCGCCGGTGCCGCGCCGGTCATCCACGAGAACAGCGACTGCGACCAGACATCCGCAGTGCCGCCATCGGTCGGCACTGCCGGCGGGATGAAGGGCGACAGATTCTCGGCATTGAAGTAAGTCAGCCCGACCACGATCACGAACACCACGATGCCGACCTTGATGATCGTGAACACGTTGTTGACCCGTGCCGAAATCTTGGTGCCGGCGATCAGCAACGCGGTGAACACGCCGACGATGAACAACGGCCCCCAGTCCATGCCGAGGCCGAACACGTCGAGGGTCGTGGGTATGTGCACATCGAACAGCTCGAACACCATCGCCAGGTAGATGCCCCAGTACTTGGCGATCACCGCGCCGGCGGTCAGCAATTCCAGGATCAGATCCCAGCCGATGATCCATGCCAGGAATTCGCCCAGCGTGGCGTAGGTATAGGTGTAGGCGCTGCCCGCCACCGGGATGCTGGACGCGAACTCGGCGTAGCACATGATCGCCAGCGCGCATGCCAGCGCCGCCAGCAGGAACGACACCGACACCGCCGGCCCGGCAAAACTCCCCGCCGCCCGCGCGCCGACCGAAAAGATGCCTGCACCCACCGCCACTGCCACGCCCAGGATCATCAGATCCCAGGCCGTCAGCGACCGTTTCAACCGCCGCCCCGGCTCGGCCGCGTCGGCGATGGTCTGCTCGATGGATTTGGTGCGGAACAGGCTGCGCGACGGCGTGGCCGGCGACTTGGACGCGGAATTCATTCGGGAATGGCTCGCTTGAAAGGTCTGGCGGATCGAGCCGTGCAGCCTACGCCGTGTGGTGGTGGTGGGACAATCCCGATGCGCCCGCCCGTTCGCCCATCATTGCCACCTCCGGCACAGCCCGTGCGTGGCAAAGCCGCGCGGCGACCCGGATGAAAGCTTGCGCGACAACAAGTATCACTATAGTGTCACTTCATGCGTACCGAACTTGTCACCACCCTCAAACGCCAAGCGACCGAACTGCTCGCCGATATCGAGCGCGACAAGCAGCCGATCCTGATCACCCAGCATGGCCTGCCCAGCGCCTATCTGCTGGACGTGGAGAGCTACCAGCTGATGCAGCAGCGCATGGCCATCCTCGAAGGGATCGCGCGCGGCGAGCAGGCCGCGGCCGAGGGCCGCGTGGCCACGCATGCCCAGGCCCGCAAGCACCTTGACCGATGGCTGAAATAGTCTGGACCGATCCTGCATTGGCCGACCTCGACGCCATTGCCGACTACATCGCACTGGAAAACCCGGCCGCAGCCGCAGCACTGGTCAAACGCATCTTCGAGCACGTCGAACACCTTGCGAACCATCCGGAAAGCGGCAGCCGTCCGCAGGAACTGGGCAAGTCCCGTTATCGCCAGCTCGTGGAATCCACGTGCCGCATCTTCTATCGGCACGACGGACACAAGGTCTTCATCGTGCATGTCATGCGCACCGAGCGCCTGCTGCGTGAAGAGCGGCTCAGTGGTGGCGCAGGCCGAACCGATACCTGATATCCAGACGATCCACCGATCTGCCGCCTGGACCTGCGGCACGGAAAGGCGTCGGCAATTGCCGCCGCCATCCGGGATGGATGGCAATCAGACCATCGGCAGCTTCAACCCCTGCTCCTTCGCGCAGTCGATGGCGATGTCGTAGCCGGCATCGGCATGGCGCATGACACCGGTGCCGGGGTCGTTCCACAGCACGCGTGCGATGCGGCGGTCGGCGTCTTCGCTGCCATCGCAGACGATGACCACGCCGGAGTGCTGCGAGTAGCCCATGCCAACGCCACCGCCGTGGTGCAGCGAAACCCAGGTCGCGCCACCGGCGACGTTGAGCATGGCGTTGAGCAGCGGCCAATCCGATACCGCATCCGAACCATCGCGCATGGCCTCGGTTTCACGATTCGGAGAAGCCACCGAACCCGAGTCCAGATGGTCGCGGCCGATCACGATGGGTGCCTTCAGTTCGCCGTTGCGGACCATTTCATTGAAGGCCAGGCCGAGCTTGTGGCGCAGCCCGAGGCCGACCCAGCAGATGCGCGCCGGCAGGCCTTGGAAGGCGATGCGCTCGCGCGCCATGTCGAGCCAGTTGTGCAGGTGGGCGTCGTCCGGGATCAGCTCCTTGACCTTGGCGTCGGTCTTGTAGATGTCTTCCGGGTCACCGGACAGCGCGACCCAGCGGAACGGGCCGATGCCGCGGCAGAACAGCAGGCGCACGTAAGCCGGCACAAAGCCGGGGAAGTCGAAGGCGTTGATGCAGCCTTCGTCCTGCGCCATCTGGCGGATGTTGTTGCCGTAATCCACGGTCGGGATGCCTTGGGCATGGAAGGCGAGCATGGCTTCAACATGCGTGCGCATGGATTTTTTCGCGGCGTCGCGCACCTTCTCCGGGTTGGATTTTTGCTCGTCGAGCCATTGCTCCACGCTCCAGCCGATCGGCAGATAGCCGTGCACCGGATCGTGCGCGCTGGTCTGGTCGGTGACACAGTCGGGTTTGGCGCCACGGCGCACCAGTTCGGGCAGGATCTCCGCCGCGTTGCCGAGCAGCGCGATGGATTTGGCTTCACCGGCTGCGGTGTACTTTTCGATCCGCGCCAGCGCGTCGTCCAGATCACTGGCCTGCTCATCGACATAGCGCGTGCGCAGGCGGAAATCGATGCACTTCTGCTGGCATTCGATGGTCAGCGAACTGGCACCGGCCAAGCTCGCCGCGAGCGGCTGGGCGCCGCCCATGCCGCCCAGCCCGGCGGTCAGAATCCAGCGCCCGCGCAGGCTGCCGTTGTAGTGCTGCCGGCCCATCTCGACGAAGGTTTCGTAGGTGCCCTGCACGATGCCCTGGCTGCCGATGTAGATCCACGAGCCGGCCGTCATCTGGCCGTACATCATCAGGCCCTTGCGATCCAACTCGTTGAAGTGCTCCCAGTTGGCCCACGCCGGCACAAGATTGGAATTGGCAATCAGCACGCGCGGCGCGTCCGCGTGCGTCGGAAACACGCCGACCGGCTTGCCCGATTGCACCAGCAGGGTCTCATCATCGCCCAGGGTTTTGAGCGTGGCGCAGATCGCGTCGAAGCTGGCCCAGTCGCGCGCGGCGCGGCCGATGCCGCCGTAGACCACCAGATCCTCCGGCCGCTCGGCCACTTCCGGATCGAGGTTGTTCTGCAGCATCCGGAACGGCGCCTCGGTCAGCCAGCTGCGGCAGTTCAGGGTGCTGCCGCGCGGCGCGCGGATGCGACGGGATGGATCGTGACGGGGATCGGTACGGGACATGACGGCCTCTTGCTGAAACGATTTGCTGATTATCGCATCGCCCGCCGCGCACCCTTCACGCAGGTACCACGAAGACAGGAGCGCACACCGCAGGTGGGCGCGAAATCCAGGGTCAATCGTGTCGTGGTACCTGATACCCATCGCGCCCACCTGCGGTGTGCGCTCCTACGACGGCATGCAGCAGCAAGCAGTCGTCGCATGGGCTGGCGTCAGTTACGCACACCGCTCAGCACCTGCCCGCCCTGATGCAGATCGAGCGAAACCACCTTGCCGTCCGCATCACGCTTGAACACGATTTCGATACCGAAAGCCGCCGCTTCGAAGGTATCAGCCGCGCGGGCATCGAGCGGAAATTCGCCCTGCCCGGTGGCCTGTGCGTGTAGTTTTCCATCGCGGGTGCGGACCGTCAGCACGAAGCCCGGCATCAGCGGGTAGTCACCGGCGTAGGCAATCAGTTGCTCATCCGATAGCGCCGGCGCGGACGTGGATTCATCTTTCTCATTGATCCGCGTGGCGGGGAGCACCGCGCCCATCTGCGTCCAGGTGAAGCCGTATTCTCCGTTGGCCTTCTTCTGCGGTGTCAGCAGCGCGTCCAGTTCCAGCGGGAAGAAGTCGCCGGCATCATCGAACGCCAGCGCAATCTCGGGCTGGCCTGCGGCCTGCGCGAACAGGCTGCCGTCGCGCTGGCGCAGCGTCATCTTCATCGCGCCCTGCAGCTGGTAGTCGCCGGCCAGCGCTTCCAGCAATTCCTGTGGCGGTTGCGCCAGTTTGCGCGGCTTGCCGAGCGGGAACGCGGCATCGACCAGATGCAGGCCAAGGCTGCCGAGACTGCCGATCGAATGCCATGCGGTATCGGAGAGGATCACCACGCCGCGCCGCAGTCCGCGATCCACCGAAACGAAGGCGGAAAAACCACCAGTGCCGCCCTCATGCGTATGCACGCGACGGTTGCCGACCTGCGCCAGCATCCAGTTCATCGCCATCGGCGGCTGCTCGCCGACCTGCTGCTGGGCCAGTTCCAGCGCCGGGGAAATGGATGATTCGATGAAGCCCAGGTTGCCCTGCACATAGCGCACCATGTCATCCAGCGTGGCGCGCACGCCGCCGACGCCGGCCAGATCGGTGGCGAAGGTCCAGGCCGGCGTCGGCTTCGTGTTCGGGGTATGGCCGGTGGCAGCACGCACGCCGTCCGGCGGATTGGTGATGTAGGCCGAATCCATGCCCAGCGGTGCGAACAGGCGCTGCTTCAGCAGGGTTTCCAGATCACTGCCGGCACGTCGAGCCACCGCGAGCGACAGCACCATCGAGGCGAAGTTGGAATACTCGAACGCGCTGCCCGGCGCGGCCGACAGCGTGACATCGCCGAGCGAAGCCAGCAACGCTGCTTCGGTGAGGTTGGCGTAAGGGTCGTTCATATCGGTCGCACCCAGCCGCGATGGCAGCGCCGGCAGGCCGCTGGTATGGGTGACGACATGGCGCAGCAGGATCGGCTGGCCTTCGAACTCCGGCACGGCGGCGCCTTCCGGAAGGTAATCGGACAGCGGCTCATCCAGCGATGCCTTGCCTTGGCCGATCAGGTCGGCCAGCAACACGGCCGTCATGGTCTTGCTGACCGAGCCGATCTCGAATGCGGTGTTCACATCGATGCGCGATGCGTCCTTTGGATCGGCGCAGCGGAAGGCGCGCGCCACGGCATCCTGCTCGATCACGGCCACCGCCATGCAGGCGCCGGTGCGGTCACCGGCCAGGCGCTGATCGACCAGTGCGGCCAATCCGGAATCGGTGAGGGCGTATGCGTTCACGGCGAACAATGCGAGAGCGGCGGCAAGCGTGCGAGCCATGGGTTTCATCAGCGGTCTCCTTCGGCACGATGTCTACAGGGTGCCGCAACTGACCGGCGAGTGCGCGCGGATGTGACGGAATCGGTGGCTGGCGATATGAAATGATCACCTTGCCGTAGGCTGTTTTTATGGGGGAGGAAAGGTTTTTGCAGGAGCGCACACCGCAGCGGCGGCGGGCTGCAATCAGCGCTGTTCAACCGCCTCGCGCGGGACATCGCGTACCAGACGGAAGCCGACATCGTCGTAGCCGGATTCCGGATTCACCTGATCGCCACGACGCGACGGCGTGGCATCGCGCCAGCCCAGGCCAAGCAGCGGATGATCGCGGCAGCCGGCGCAGTCGCCAGGCCATTCGCGCACATTGCCCAAGGTCGAATACACGCCCTGAGCGGATTTTTCCGCCGTCGTGGCTGCCGCAGTGCCTTCGCCCTGACAACGCACACCGGCGGTTTCGCAGCTGGCGTTGGCTGGTGCGGTGGTCGCCACACGCCACTCAGCGGCAGCGGGAATCCGGTAGCCGACACCATCGCGCTGGCTCAGCCAGACGGCATACGCCCTGGCATCGGCCAGACTGACGCAGACCACCGGGTGATCTGCGGACTGCGCGAAACCCGGCTCCTGCCAGTTGCGCGTCCGCACCGTCACCACGGCAGTACGGATACGGCACTGGCCTGCCTCCCGGCCCGTGGCACGGGCGAAGGCGGCGTATTGCTGCCGAGTCACCGCAGCCGGCATCACCGCCAGGCCAGGCTGCCCGTTTTCAGGCATGCGCACGATGACCATCGGCGTATTGCCGGCCAAGGTGGCGCCGATGCGGCCGGTGATGATCGGTTGCGAATATTCCGGCTCCAGCAGATCCGCTGCCACGCCCAGCGCCCCGGCGCGGGCACGGGCGGCGCGCAATGCCGACAGATCCTTCGCCGCCAACGCGTTGCGCAGATCAGCGCGCAGCGCGTCGGTCACGCTGTCGCGCAGTTCGCCCAGCGCCTGGCTGTCCTGCAGGGAAAGTCCGCTTTCCAACCGTTCCACATGCGCCAGCAGGGTGCTGGCGGAGGTGTCGTCGCGTTCCTGCAAGGCCTTGCCAAGATAGGGATGCAGCGTACTGATCCAGCGTTCGGCCTGGGCGGTGACGCGGGCATCCGGGCCCAGCAGGCGACGCGCTTCCAGCAACGAATCGATCGCGCTGGCGCCGGCCGGCTGGGTCAGGCGATGGCGGCGGATCTGTTCTGCCGCCGTCATCAGTGCGGCTTCGCCAGGTGGCAGTTCCGGCAGAAGTTCGGTCGCTTCTTCCGCATCGTCGAACCCGGCATCATCGGATGACATGGCCGGCACGACGGCAGATGAAGGTTCAGGCCGTGCCACCTGCGCCACCAGCGGCGTCGCCGGTTGCGGTGCCGCCGCCACGGTGGGTGCCTCGCGCGAACTGCGATACCACAGGCCGCTGACCAGTACCGCCACCAGCAACAGCACCGCCGCTGCGGTCAGCCAGGCGGCCGGGCGCAGCGTGCGCAACCGCTGTATCAGGTGTTCGCCGGACATCGTGCGGGCGGGTTCTGATGGGCGCGGTGCCAGTGCGATGCGGTCCAGCGCCAGCAACATTTCGCGTGCGCTGGCGAAACGTGCTTCCGGCATCTTGGCCATGGCCCGGTCGATGAAACCCTGCCAATGCGCGCGATCCTGCGGCAGTGCCGGCACCGGATCCATCGCGTGCATCAGCGCCAGCGCCACGGTGTCCTGATTCTGGAACGGCAAGCGGCCAGTCAGCATTTCGAAGGTCAGCACGCCGACGCTGTACAGATCGGCCCGCCCATCGACCAGTTCGCCGCGCGCCTGCTCGGGCGCCATGTAGCCCCAGCTGCCGATGGCATTGCCGGCGCCGGTCATGCGGCTGCGGTCGCGGCGGCTGGTGGCGATGCCGAAATCGGTCAGCATCGGCCGGTCGTTCTGGTCGAACAGGACGTTTTCGGCCTTCACGTCGCGGTGCACCACGCCTTGCGCATGGGCGTAGTCCAGCGCGCCAAGCAGCGCCCGCAGTACGCCGATGATGCGCGCCTGGTCGTGGCGCAGATCGCGCTTGCCGATGTGTCCGTTGGACAGGTACGGCATCACGTAATACAGCAGCCCCCATTCCATGCGCCCCACCGCATGGATGCCGACGATGCCCGGATGCTGGAGCTTGGCGATGGTGCGCGCTTCCTTTTCGAAGCGGTGCCGGCTGACCTCGTCGTTGAGCGCCAGCGGCGAAATCACCTTGATCGCCACCTGCCGGTCGAGCGCTTCCTCGATGCCCAGATAGACATAGGACATGCCGCCACGGCCTAGCAGCCGCACCACGCGGTAACCCGGAATTTCGGGCAGCACCGCGCTGAGCAGTTCATCCAGTTCAGCCGGGGAAAGGTCCTGATAGGGCAGCGATGACATGGCGGCGTAAGTATCCAATCCTCATCAGAATACGCTACTTCCCGCAGCCGGGCGCATCATCGCGGGCCGGGTCGCGCGGCCGGACCGTCGGTACATGAAGCGACACACGGAGACTGTATGCTGCACCGTTGCCTTCCACTGCCCGTCTCCGCAATGTCGCACGCCAAGATCCGTACCATCCTGCCGTTCCTGCTGGCCCTGTGCCTTGTCCTGCTGTCGGCCTGCCAGCCCGCCACCCGGCCTGCACACGAGGCGCGTCCACCGCTGCTGGTGCTGGTGTCGATCGACGGGTTCCGCGCCGATTATCTGGAGCGGGAACTGACTCCGACGCTGTGGCAACTGGCGCAATCTGGCGTGCATGTGGAAGCGATGCGGCCGTCGTTTCCTTCGCTGACCTTTCCCAACCACTACAGCCTGGTCACCGGCCTGGTGCCGGACCACCACGGGATCGTGCACAACATGATGCGCGACCCGGCGATCGACGGGCAGCGCTTCACGCTGAGCAACCGCGACGCGGTCGGCAACCGCCAGTGGTGGGATGACGGCCAGCCGATCTGGAACACCGCACGTGCCGCCGGGCTACGCAGCGCGACGATGTTCTGGCCCGGCTCCGAAGCCCCGGTGCGCGGCCACCACCCGCATTACTGGCTGCCGTTCGACATGTCGCTGAGCCCGTCCGCGCGGGTGCAACAGGTGCTGGAGTGGATCGACCTGCCTGCGGCGCAGCGTCCGGATTTCGTCACGCTGTACTTCGACCATGTCGATCACGATGGCCATGTCCACGGCCCGGATTCGGATCAGGTCCGTGCCGCCGTCGCAAGTTCGGATGCCGCCGTCGCCAGACTGGTTGCCGGCCTGCGCGAACGCGGGATCTGGGAGGACATCAATCTGATCGTGCTGTCCGACCACGGCATGGCCGCGACGCCGCCGGAGCAGATCATCCGGCTCGACGAGCATGTGCCGCGCAAGCTGTTCCGGATGATTACCGCCGGCCCGCTGGCCGGGCTGGAGCCGCGTGAAGGCCGCGAAGCCGAACTGGAAGCGGCGTTGTCGCAGCCGATTCCGCATGTCCAGTGCTGGCACAAGACGCGGATGCCCGAACGCTTCCGCTACGGCAGCCACCGCCGCGTGCCGACCTGGCAATGCCTGGGCGACGAGGGCTGGACGATCTACGACAGCGCGATCCTGAAACAGCACACGCCTAACCCCGGCGCGCACGGTTTCGACCCGGCGCTGGCGTCGATGGCTTCGCTGTTCGTCGCGCACGGTCCGGATTTCGCCCCCGGCGCGCGTGTGGCGGACTTCGACAATGTCGACGTCTACCCGCTGCTGGCACGCCTGTTGCGCATCACCCCCGAAGCCCACGATGGCGATCCGACCAGCACCCTGCCGCTGATGCGCGAAGGCCGCGATTTCAGCCCGGCGCGTTATTGAAGTTCGCGGTGGGTGATACGGCGCCCCTCGGCATCTATCCGGGAATGCAGCCGCTGAAACACATCGCGACACCGGAACTGCCGCAGCCCGGGTAAGCGCAGCGCTCCCGGGACCGGATTCATCCGGAACGCAGCACCCACGTCAGCGTTGCAGGCAAGGCCACACCCGGGACAGGGTCATGGGAAGGTGCGGCGATGCCTTACCCGGGCTACAAAAGCCTGAGATTTCCGCAGCGACGAGATGGTCGGTGATCAGATGCGGCGCCCAGCAGGCTCGCCCGGCTTTCAGCTGCGGCTTTTCCATAGCGCACGCAACGCCGCCAGCGGGAAATGCACGGTGATGCCCAGCGGCACCAGCAGGCGTAGCCACCATGGGCTGGTGGCCGCGTCGAAGCGTTGGAAATAGCGCCACATGCCGCGATGCTTCTGCCATTCCACCCAGACCGGACGGCGGCGGCTGGAGGTGCCCTTCAGATGCGTGACCGGCACACTGGTATCAACCGCGATGCGCCAGCCGGCGTCGAGCACGCGCCGGCACAGGTCCAGATCCTCGCAGTGCAGCACATAGCCTTCATCAAAGCCGCCGAGTTGCTGGAACAGTGCACGCGGCATCAGCATCAGCGCGCCGGACGTGGCTTCAACGTCGATCAGGCCGTCCACCTCGACCGCTTCAGCCGTGGTGTTGCGGCCGAGCAGTTCACCGATGGCGCGCATCGGCAACGGTGTCCGACGCCGCGCCGCCGCCTGCGCTGATCCATCGGCATTGCGCAGATCGGCGCCGAGGATGCCCAGCTGCGGCGTGGCATCCAGCCGCCGGCAAAGTTCCGGCACGGCATCGGGTGCCAGCCGGCAGTCGGGATTGATGAACAGCAGGCGCGCTGCACCCGCCAGCGCCGCGCCCTGGTTGCAGGCCACGGCAAAGCCCCGGTTGTCGGGATTTTTCACCACGCGCACGCGCGCATCGGCCGGCAAGCGGTCGGGCGCGCCATCACGCGAGGCGTTGTCGACCACCACCACATCCAGCGGCATCCGCTGCGCCAGCAGATCGTTGACGCAATCGATCAGGCAACCGCCGCTGTCGTGGCTGACGACCACGGCGGTGAGTTGCGACGCCGCGTGTGCGCCATCGTCCGGGTTTTGCGGAACCGGCGACTCAGGCGCCGATGGCATCACGCCATTCCGCCGCATGCGCACGCGCGTGCTCGAACACCGCCGGCCACACCGCAAGACCTTCGGCCAGACCCTGCAATTCAGCGCGGAAGGCGGCTGCGCACCCGGCACGATCCAGCCCAGCCGGCCAACCCGCCAGACGTGGCACTTCACCACCGACCAGCGCCTTGCCCTGGGCTTCCACCGCTGCGCGCAGGTCCGCCAGCCAGTACACCGGCGGAGATTTTTCCGAGGCCAGCATCTGCTGCATGCGCCCGATCACCGTGGAGCGGTGGTAGGCCAGATATTCGGACAGATAGCGATCCAGGGTCTCATCCGAACCGCCGGCCATGTCGGCCAGACGCGCGGCCATCACTGCCAGGCGCTGCGCCGGTTCGGCCGAATACAGGTCCTGCGCCACGTAGGCGGCCAGCCCGGCCAGGCATTGCGCGGCATCCGGCCGGCCCAGCGCATCATCGGCGGCATTGCCCGGCGCAATCCGCGCCAGCGCCTGCGGAAAGCCCAGATCGGTGGCCTGCGGATGCACCAGACGCAGCAGCGCGGCGAACAGTTCTCCATGCGATGCAGCACCCGGCAGCGTGCACGGCAGCAGCTGGCCTGCATCCAGTGCCAGCGGCGCCAGACGATCGCCCTGTCCGACCTGGTAGTGGCGCGTTCCGACCCACAGCGAAGGCTCGCGATAACCGGCCAGATAGCTGTCGCGCGAGGCCACCAGACCGGCGCGTTCGGCCGGATCCAGGCGGAATGGCAGGGTCGGATCGTTCAGCGCGAAGCGCCCTGCGCGGCCCACCGTGGTCCACGCCACGCGCCGTTCCGGATGCAGCGCCGGCGCGCGCGAGGCGACCACGCCGAACAGCCCTTCTGGCTGCAAGGCGGCATCGGACTGAAGCGACATCGCTTCGGCCAGAGACAGACCACATACCGCCAGATGCGCGGCCAATGGATCGGCATCAGGTGCGGCACCGGCCGTCTGTGCGGCCTGAGGCGAATCGAAACTGCGCAGTGCGAAGGCGCGTGCATCGGCGAACAGCCCCGACGCCCGCTCCGGGTGATCGAGCAGCGGTAGCGCGGTATCGGCGTCCAGCACCAGCGCACGGCTGCCAGCGGCCAGAAGTGTCACCAGATTGCGCGCGGCACCCGTACCGCTGCCAGCCGGCGTCAGCAGCCAGCGCAGCGTTTCAGCCTGCTGCGGGAAGGCCTGTGCCAGCCGCTTGCGGATGGCCTCGACCTGCGTCGCGTCCACATGCCGGACGCTGAGCCCGCTGTTGCGCGCGAAATCCGCCACGGCGTCCGCATGCTCACGCGCCAGCGCTTCATCCGTGGACAGATCCACGATATGCACCGGCCACTGGAAGCCGAAGCGCTGCACATGCGCGGCCAGCGCATCCAGCGCGTTGCGCAGCACGCCGGAGGCCGACGGCGCGCACAGGAACAGCCCGGCCACCGGCACCTGCTTCTGCGTCTGCGCAGCTGCGGCATCGGCGCTGAAGCCCGCGATGAACTGCGCATCGCTGCGCATCAGGCCACGCGCCACGAACATGTCCAGCACCTTTTGCACCGCCGCTTCCTGCCCCTTCAGCGCCGGCAGCGCCTGCACGATGCGCGCCACGTGCTGCTCCATCGGCAGAAAGCCCTGGCACAACGCGAACGCCTGCGCCACGTCGCGCGTCATCACATGGCTGCGGCCGGTCGCGGTTTCGAAGAACACCGCTTCCTCGCCACCCAGATCGGCCACGCGGCCATCGACGGCGGCGAACAACGGTGGAATGGCGGCGGGTGTGGTGGAAGAAACTTGCATGGCGAATCCGTGGTTTGAGGGGTAAACAGCGCGCTGCCGGATGCTGGCGATACGCGATTTCGATCAGTGACAAACGCGGCGCGAATCCGGAACGGCGCTGGCAAGGAGCCGCCGCGCAATGCCATGGGGCGGCCGCGCTGCCGGAAACGTCAGCCGCTGGCGAGCCGTGCTTCCAGCACCTGGCGGGCAGCGCGTTCGCGCTCCAGTTCCGCCTCCAGTTCCTGCAGGCGCAGTCCGGCGGCGATGTGCCGGCGCACTTCTTCGTTGTAGTGCTGGTAGACGCTTTCCTGCGCATCGCCGAACAGGGCCAGCGACGGCAACGGCGGCAATCCGCCGGGCGCGTTGCTGCACACCGCGATGTAGTAGACCGGCGCGAACGACAGATTCTCGCTCACGGAGTCGTTGTCCTGATCCAGCACCGCCGCCTGCCATCCCGGGGCCGCTGGTGGCGCCGACACGTCCCACAACGCCGACTGGAACAGCAGCTTCTGCCCGAACAGCCGGAACGCGGAAAAGCGCGACGCCAGCAAGGCTTCGAATTCGTCGCGGTACAACTCGCGCACATGGAATTCGTTGGTGCAACCGGTCAGGTCGGTATAGGTGTGCTTGTCGGGCGTGGAGACCAGCAGCACGCCGCCGGGGCGCAGCAGCCGGACGAAGCCATCGAGCATGCGCTCCTGCTCGTGCACGTGTTCCAGCGTCTCGAAACTGGTGATCAGATCGAAACCCGCGCCGTCCCAATCATCCAGCGCAGTGCAGTCGGCCACTTCGAAACGCAGGTTGGCGCGATCGCCGTAGCGCGCGCGGGCGTGTTCGATCGCCTGGCCGGAGATATCCAACCCGACCACTTCATCGGCCACCTGCGCCATCAGGGCCGCGCCATAACCTTCGCCGCAGGCGGCATCCAGCACCCGCAGGCCACGCGCGAACGGGCGCGCGAAGGCGTAGCGGTGCATGTGTTCGTACCAGATTTCGCGCACGCACTCAGGCGTGAAACGCTCGCCGGTGAATTCCAGGACAGGATCGGTCATTGCGGAGAGAACAGGTCGCTCTGGACAGCCGCCGCAGGCGGCGCAGCGGCAGTGGAAGGAGTCGGCTCACGCAGCGCCGCAAGGATGCGTTCGCGCAACGGCGCCAGCGGGTCGGCCAGGATGAATTCGGCCACCATCGCATTGTAGTGGGGATAGCGCGCATTGAGCCGGGCCAGGTTCTCGCCGCCGGGATGATGCCCTTCCAGACTGAAGGAGGCGCCACCCTGATGCCCGACATAGGCGGTATCGCACAGCACATTGCGCCAGCCATGGCCGGTGGCGCGCAGGCAAAAATCATTTTCCTCGCCATAGCCGCGCCCGAAGGTCGCCATGTCGAAATCGCCCAGCGCATCCAGCGCGGCGCGGCGCATGAACATGCAGAAGCCCACGCCGGTGGGCAGCTCCGGATACTGCGGCGACGGATTGGCGGCCAGCAGTTTGGCCAATTGCGCGGATTCCTCTTCACCAGGCAGCGGTGAAGGTTCGCAGAAACGCGGGAAGGAACAGATCTCGGCGTTGTTCGACCACGGCGTGATCGTGGCGATGCGCGGATCGGACTGCGCACAGGCCAGCATCGCTTCGAACCAGCCGGGCGTGGCCACGGTGTCGGAATTGAGCAGGATCACGTCATCCGGCGCGGTTTGCGCCAGGGCCAGATTGACATTGCCGATGAAGCCGAGGTTTTCCGCCCGCCGCGTCATCTCGATGCGCAGCCGGCCGCGCTGCTGCATCTGTTCGATCACCTGCGCCACCGCCGCATCGGGCGAGGCATCGTCGGCGATGAAGATGCGGACATCCGCCGGCACGGTGTGTTCGAGGCTGGCCAGACAACGCGCCAGCTCATCGGCGGCGCGATAGACCGGTATCACGATGCTGGTCGCCATGTTCAACTCCAGTGGTGCGCGATCCGCACACTGCCCAGCTGGCGCGACTGGCCACGAATCGTGATGCCGCGCTCAACCGTATCGAACAGGCGCAGCCCTTCCGGATCCAGCGCGTGCAGGCGCAGGATATAGCTGCCGGGCAGCAACGGCAGATCGCGCAGATCCACCCGGTAGCGCCAATGGTGTTCGCCCACGGGAGACGGTGCTGCCTGTTCCACTTCGCTGGAAGTGCCGAAAATCGCCGTGCCATCCACGCGCACGATGCCGAAGGCCAGATGCGGCGTGCGGCCATCAGGCGAATACACCTCGACCTCCAGCGCCAGACTGCCACCGGCCGGCACCAGCCGCACGGCTTCGTCTTCGCTGTCATCCAGCAGCACACGCGTGATGCGGTAGTGCTCGCCGGAATAGTTCGCTTCCAGCGTCGGGCCGTGCTGCTCGGCCTGCTTGCGCTCGTGGAAGGCCAGGTAATCCTGGGTCACGTCGAACACATCGCCATAGGCCTGCACCCGGCCCTGGTTGAGCCACAGTGCCTGCTTGCACAGCTTCTGCACGTGGTACATCGAGTGCGACACCAGCAGCAGCGTACCGCCCGAATCCAGATAGTCCTCGATCCAGCGGATGCACTTCTTCTGGAACGACTCATCGCCCACCGCCAGCACTTCATCGGTGACCAGCAGATCCGGCCGCACCGCCGCGATCACGGCAAAACCCAGCCGCACCACCATCCCCGACGAGTAGTGTTTGACCGGTTCGTCCAGATAACGCCCGATGTCGGCGAAGGCGACGATTTCATCGAAACGCTCGCGCACCTGGGCCGCGTTCCAGCCCATGAATCCGGCGGCAATGCCGATGTTGTCGCGGCCGGTCTGTTCCAGATCGAAACCAGCACCCAGCTCCAGCAGCGCACCCATCGTGCCGCTGCGCTGGATCACACCGCTGCTGGGTTGCAGCACGCCGGAAATCAGCTTCAGCAATGTCGACTTGCCGGCGCCGTTCTCACCAATGATGCCCAGCGACTCGCCGCGCCGCACCGTGAACCCGACATCGCGCAGCACTTCCCACTGCGGAAACGGGCGCCCAAAAAGAATCCGCCCGAACGAGGCCAGGCGGGTACGCGCATCACCGCTGCGCGGATAGGACTTGGCGACATGCTCGGCGTGCAGCAGCACCGGATTCACAGGAACTCCGCTCACAGGAACTCCCGCAGATAAGGCCGGAAGCGCCGCGACATTGCCCAGGCCAGCAACAGCGTCACCGCAGCAGCGAGCAATCCCGGCCACGGCAACGCAGTCGACGCGTCCTGCCACAGCAAGGGTCCGCGCACGCCGTTGATCAGACTGCTCATCGGATTGACCTGCGACCAAGTGCCGAACATGCCGGTCAGCAGACTCGCGTCATAAAGGATCGGCGACATGAACATCCATGCCATCAACAGATAGCCCAGGATCTGCTGGGTATCACGCGCAAACACGGTACAGATCGCACCGATCTGCGCCAGCGCCAATGCGAATACGAACATGCCGATCCAGCTCGGTAGCGCCAGCGGCAGCCATGTCAGCGCGACATTGCCCTTCCACAACGCCAGCACCACGACCACCAGCAGAAAACCGGCGCCATGCACGATAAAGGCCGCGATCACCCGCGCCGCGACCACATCCCAGGTCGATACGGCCACCTTGGCCAGCAGCCCGGCGCCATCGATCAGCGCGGATGCACCACGCGCCACCGCCTCGGAAAACGCGAACCACGGCCACATGCCCAGCGCCAGGAAGACCACATACCCGCCCTCATCCAACCCCGGCACCCGCGCCTTGAAGATGTGCACGAACACCACCGCAAACACCAGCAACTGCAACAACGGCGCCAGCACTGTCCATGCCGCACCGAGGAGGTTGGCGGTGAAGCGTTGGCGGAGGTCTTGGCGCACAAGCAGCCAAATCAAGGGTGTCGACATCAACAGCGCAACACAAAGGGCGGAATAATCATAACCGTCGGATGCCCCTTCTTGGCCGAGGACTCTTAGGTGGCTGCAATCAGCCGCCTCAAATCAGTACTCCAGCGTGGGAAGCACCTTCATAGTTTCATCATTCAGTCGCAGTGGCTCTGACATAAATTTACCCACGTAATCCTGCCGAGCCGCAAAACGAAACTCTGCCCTGATCTTGGTTATAATTTCTTCCTTGACCTCCTCGTATGCCAGCACCCGGGCAGGTGTTTCCTGCTCGTAGCGAATCACATGATACCCGTACCTGGAGAGAATCGGCTGAGATACTTCACCCACCTTCCTCATGCCAAATACCGCCTCAGTGAATACGGGATCAAAATCCTTATGATTTACACCACGCACCCAGCCCACCAGATCCACATTGGGATCATCCGAATATTCCTCAAAGACCTCATCGAAATCAGAACCAGCCTTCAATGCATTATATACTTGCTCAGCAATATCTTTCGCATCCTCAGCTGAGCGCTGCTCACCAGCCATAACCAGGATATGCCTAACATCACGCGTGGCTGGAATGCTGTATTCGTCCTTTCTCGCAATATAGCGTTCCTTTGCAAGGACCTCATAGTCAGGCTCTTCCAGCGAGGCCATATGATTTGCAAGATGCCGACGTGCCAGCAACTCTTCGGTCTGCACCCTAATATCCGCCAATATCTCAGAGGACTTGTCCAGTCCAGCCTTGCGCGCATCTTCTGCCATCTGACGGGCGGTGAGCAGTTCATCCACCATCGAAGCCACTTTGGTCCCGTCAGCATAGAAGCTCGACCATGCATCTTCGGACAGACCTGAGCGCAGCTTTGCCCGCAGATCACCCATGGTGATCGAGACACCGCCGCGCTCCGCAACAACCGCATCGTCCGGAAGATATCCTACAGGTTCGGCCTCACTAGAGAAAACAGTTTCCGAGAATGGAAACAAAATAAAAAAAAACAGCTTATACACCATCAACCTATACACCAACGATACTCCGAAAAACGCATCCCCAGTACTTGGGAAAACAACAACGCCTGCAACCTGGCGCAAAAGGCGCTGTACAAAACCATCAAGACGAAACCATCACAGCAGGCAGCGGGCCATTAGTTGATGGCCAACCGAATTGGATCACCAACAGTGTGTCGCCTCATTACTTTTGAAGCTCGGCACCGGCTCCACAGATCTGCCCCGTGGAGCACTCGTCCGGTGGAAGGGTGCTTGCATCACCTGATGAAAAAAGATCTCTTAGTGCAATGTTTATATACAGCGTCTGATTTGCTGGCAGCTTGCACCTGAAGGTGTCATCTACCGTATTCCCCCTGACGGATCCGGTCATACTGTAAGGCTGACGGCAGAACGTCGTCAAATAAGGATCTGTGCTGTTCTGGTCCCGGGGCCTGAAATCACCGGGGCAGGGACTAATAGTTGCCACAACCCGATGTTCTTTTCCTACCCCGATAGGCGGCATAAACTGCACATTGAACTTTCCGGTGTTTTCTTCGCTGGCATTTGGCAGGGTAAACGACAAGGCCAGATACTGATTATCTGAAAGCGATCCGGGCAGCACGGGAGGACTAGCAATCAAGCCTGCGTCCTTACCCAATGTCCTACCAGTCTTCTGCGTAAACGTGAATGTACCTGCCGATGTAAAACCACGCTTTCCGGCATCGTAAGCATCATAATGAGCACGTGGTGAACCAGGGTCGCTTGGATCTCCCAGGGATGCCAGATAGGCAGCACAGTTACCCGCCGGTGGCGGTGTTGTTCCGCCGGACGGTGCAAGTTGTACGGATAGCGGGAAGTCTTCGTAGGCCACCACACCATCACCCCCAACCGTGGCACTGCTACCGGAATAACAGCGCAAGGTAAAATCGTAGGTCGTGTTATTAGTAGCGTGTCTCGTCAGGCCACTAAGCGGGAAGCCACTACCGGCGGTACCTGAAGTCGCCGATGCTGGCCAGACCACGCCCCAGCCACTGACCCCGGATTGGGCTCCTAAGCCGTAGCATGCATGGGCATTGGCGACCGTCCAATGCAATCGCGAAGTTGTGTCGTTTGCGGCAACCACCCCGCTGGGGCCACTGGAGGTGAGACTGGGTTTGAGCAGCTCCCCATCAGCACTGCTTCCGATATTTGGGCATTTCCCGCCATCGCCCAGGTCACAGCTGGCAACAAAATCACCGTTGCTGTTGAAGCCTGCAGACTTTGTGTGATCAAGCGGGATGACGATCAGTTCGCCGTCGTCTACAGTAAGAATTACATTCTTTGGCTCTGCATTGGCGTTTGACAGCCATCCTGCCATCACGCCTGCGACGGCGACAAGCAGCAAGTTGCGTGACATCATGTCGAGTTCTCCTTGAAGTTTGATGACTGACTTACGCTGAGCAATGCTGGATAGACCACAGCGTGAGCACCGGAATTGGGCGATGATGCCAGAAGCTGTCCATCCAAAGGATGAACATGGAACCCTCGGAATGCTGCGTTAGCCGAGTCCGCTTCCAACAACAGGCCTGCTGACTGGATTGTGTCGAAGCCGGCGGCGTACGGCAATGCTGCTACAAAGCACATGAGGCGGCAACCACTTCTTGCTTGGCACCACCTATCTCTGGGAGGCAACAAGGCAACGCCAGAGACACGACATGCCCAATGCCTGAAAGCTTAACTCCACACAAAGAGCCTGGAAGCTTAACCTCACAAAGAACATTGGGGCCCGAAGGCCCCAATGTTGTGTACATCCTTGCGACTCCGCGAGGAAACCTCCCCCCGCAGGAGTTACTACAACTTACGGCGCCGGCGTCTGAGCAGCACCGATATCACGCGTCACGCGGTGACGGTGAATGATGTTGTAGTACGCACTGATGCCATCGCCCGCCGCATGATTGATATGCCGGGCGGCCCAGAAGCCCACCACAGGCAGACCATTCAACTGGAAGGCGGTGGTTTCAGCACCTGGAACCGTGACAGCCGGAGCCGGAACGACCACAGACTGGGTATCGAAGCCGATACGTGCCCAACCAGCATGGAAGTTTTCCTCGATACCGAGGTAGTAACCACCACCCGAGCTCGGCGGAGCCTTCAGTACGGAGTACTCCAGCTTCTCTTCATCTTCAGCGCTGATCAGAGCCTTGTCGATGAAGGTGAGCGTGTTGGCCTCGGCACCGAATGCCAAGACAACGCGCTGACCCGGAGGCGGCAACGGCGACACCAAGCCGACATCCGGCGGGGTGCTCGGCTCAAGTTCTTCACGATCCCAGTAATCGACCGAGAACTCTTCAGGCCAGTAGCCGGTGAAGACGTTATCCCCGGCGCTACCGTTCAGGCCAGCACCCTGAGCACAGCTGAAGGGAGCCAGACCCGGAACACCAGTGACGCAGGTGGATGCAGGAACGGCGCCGCGAGTGCGGTAAACGTGCAGCTGCTTGGTCGGGAACGTCACCACCCAGTCGCTGATGGCGTTGGTAATACCATTGACAGCATACTCGTTCATGATATGACGAGCACTCAGGACCGCCGAAACCGCATCCGGAGCAGGCAAGGTCGTAGAACGAGCAAACGCCAGCGTGTTCGACTCACCTGCCGCGTTGAAGACCGTTGCTGTCGAGTAGTAGGTATTGGTACCTACATCATAGTAGTTGGCAGCCTGCCACAGCGAGGGATACACCGTACCCGGAGCATGGTGAAGGTTCTGATCTGCAGCATTACCGGTATCAGCATCGCTGATGGTGTAGAAACCGTTGATGGCCTCGGCATTGTAGCTGTACGCCGTGCCTTCCTCACCATTCACGATGTAGGCCGAACCAAAGATGCCGCCAGCACCACCGCGATCATTGAATTCCAGTTCCGCAGGAACGGTAGTGGTCCAGTAGCCGGAGCCCGGCGGATAGACGCTGTGCAGACCGCGACCGAAGTTGTTGCCATCGGTGGTGGTACCGCCACTCTGCCTCAGCCAAGTCGGATTGGTCGGGGTACCCATGGTGGTCCACTGGGTCTCGAACCATGCGCAGTTCTCGGGCTTCCACTCGCCGCCGTGCATGCCATGCAGAGCATAGCGATGGGCCAGACCACCCAAGTCACCCATTTCGATGATTTCGATGTGACCCTGATTCTTACGGGCTGCGTTATACACCGGCGAGTTGGCATGACCGCCAACACCCAGCAGATCCGGACGCCAGTATTCGAACTCGTAGTTGAGGAATTCGGTGAAGCGAGCCTGGCCCGTAGCCGGGTCCGGCATCACATAGTTCGGTGCGATGCAGGACTTGTCGGAAGTACGGATGCCCGGCTTGCCATCATCCAGATGGACGTTGGCAGTCCACACGTCGAACGGGGACAGGTACAGGTTGAAGTCGAGCACTTCCTTCGAGTTCAGAGCCTCAAGGAAGCGAACCTTGACAGCCTTGCCGACATCGGAAGTATTGACTACCGAGATCAGCGTGCTGTTGCCACCATTGGTGGTGTAATAAGGGTACAGGAGAACCTGACCGATACCGTCCGGGTTAAGGTTGACGGCATGGGCCACGCCCGCCAAGCCAGCAACACCGGCAACACCGGCGATGATGGCTGTGGTCAGCGAATTCTTTTTCATCACAACACTCCTAAGAGTTTCAGATCACAGGGCTTTTTTTTCTGCCCACACCCTTACAGAAAACACGGCGATCCACTGCCATCAGTCCTGAGCAAGGTGCAGCAGGCGGGAGTATAGGCACACCCCGCCATTCGATGCAACATCCGCCAAGCCCCTTCTGCGGATTGCTTCTACCAATGATGCCCGCGGAGGCCCCAGTAGCCACGGCAGACACCCAAGTCTCAAATCAGCGGCCCGTAGTGCTGGGCAAGTGATGCCATTGTCCGTCGTCGCTGCGCAGCCACTTTTCATAAACGGGGCTGTAGCCTTCCAGATTGCCCGTGCCCATCTGCGCAGGTCGCACCAAGTAGGTGATGTACACCTTGGCCTCGCAGACCCCAGGCTCAGTGCACTCCACCCGGTCAACATCAGCCTTGGTCCAACGAATTGCCACCCCCCCCAGAAGGCGGCGCGCGTAGCCTTCATATGGTGTTGTGGCACGAGTACCGGGGGTCAGGTACTCGTAGGCGCGGGCGTAGTCCTTGGCAATGATCGCATCCCAGCGTTCCTGGGCGCGCTGGGCGACGGCTTCTTCCGGGGCCAGCTTGCTGCCGGGGCGTTCCGGGGTGCTGGCGCCGCAGGCGGCGAGCAGCACGGTGACGGCGGAAATCAGGATGAGGCGGCGGATCATTGCGGGTAGTCTCCTTGGTCGTCATGCGCCGGGTAGTAGTCTTCCGGTGCAACTTGAGGTTGTTGGGTGGCCGGGGCGGAGCCCGGCGCGAATCCTTGCGCGCGCAGCGGCTCCAGGGCGCGGAACTGGCGACTGTACTCTTCGGTGAGGCGGCGGGCATCGTCGCTGTTCTTGATCACGACCGGGGTCAGCATGACCAGCAGTTCCTGGCGATCAGACGACCGACTCTTGCCACCGAACAGGGCACCGATCACGGGAATGCGATGCAATCCCGGAAAGCCGCTGCTGCTTTTGCTGTCAGTCTGCTTGATCAGACCACCGAGCAGGATCGTCTGACCGGATTGCACCGCCACCTCGGTCTTGATCTTGGCCTGATCGACCGAGACGTTACCGCCGACAGCCTCATCCGTGGGGCCCGGGGTGCTGTCCTGCTGATCGATCTCCATGAACACCAGACCGCCCGGATTGACCCGCGGGGTGACGTCCAAGGTGATGCCGGTGTCGCGGAACTGCACATAGGTCTGGGTGCCACTACCACCGATGTTGCTGTTGAAGAACTGGCTGTTGACTGGAATCTGTTTGCCGATGTTGATCGATGCCTGCTTGTTGTTGAGCACCACGACCGAGGGTGCCGACAACACATTGACTGAGGCCACCGAATCCAGTGTGCTGATGATTGCGGCAGCGTTGGGACCAATGAACGACCAGCCCATTCCGCCGGTGGTGATGCTACCGGCAAAGTCGCGCCAACCACGCGCACTCCCGGCAAGCTCCTGCATGGCAGTGCCGGTACCCTCGATGCCGCCAACCGCATTTTCGAAGAACCACTGGACGCCGTACTTCAATTGCTCGGTAAGCGTGACCTGGATGATCTTGGCCTCAATGTGCACCTGTAAAGGAATCGTGTCCAAGCGCTCGATCACGCGACGGATCGACTCCCACTGGGTAGAAGTGGCCAGCACCAGCAGGGAGTTGCTTTCCTCCACCGCCGAGACGCGGATTTCGTCACTGGAACCCAGCGCGATGCCACCGGTGGCGTCCACAACCGGGCCACCGTCTCCCACGGCCGGGACGAACTGGCCGTCATCTGCGGCGCGGCGGCGTGGGCGGGCCTGGTTGGCGCCCTGGGTGTTCTGGTTGCGCAAGCTCGGCGGGGTAACACTGCCATCGGAACCGACACTGCGCACCTGCACCGATTCAAGCCCCGGCGCGACGCTGCCGCCGGAACTGGTGCGCTGCGTCGGAGCTGGTGAGCCGAAGACGTCCGACAGCGTGGTGGCCAGGTCGATGGCTTTCACGTTCTTCACGTCATAGGTGTAGAGGCGCTGCCCGGCCTGGCCACCGCCCAGATCGAAGCGCTCGATCCACTCCTCGATGCGTGCCAGGTATTTGGGCTGCGGCGTGATGACCAGGATCGCGTTGATGCCTTCCAGCGGCAGGAAGCGGAACATGCCGGCCATCGGCGTGTTGCTGCCTTCGCCGAAGATCTTTTCCAGTTCGGTGACGGTCTTGGCGGCTTCGGTCTGGGTCAGGTTGAACACGCCCACGGACATGCCTTCCAGCCAGTCCACGTCGAACACCGCGACGGTGTGCAGGTAGTTTTCCAGCTCGGCGCGCGAGCCGGCCAGCACCAGCATGTTGCGCGCCGGATCCACGCTGACGATGGCTTCGGGCTTGGCGTAGGGCTTGAGCACCTTCTCCATTTCCATCGTGGAGATGTACTGCAGCGGCACCGCGCGCACTTCGTAGCCGCGCATGTTCTGCAGCGGTCCGCTGCGCGGGGTCAGGTTGCCCGGCAGCGCTTGGGCCACCGGCAGGATGGTGTAGCGGCCGTCCTGCCAGACCATCGTGGTGTTGTTCCAGCGCAGCAGCATTTCCAGGATCGACAGGGCCTGGTCGCCGCGCAGCGGCTTGGCGGTGGAAAAGGTCACATTGCCCTGCACGCCCGGCGCGATGACGTAGTTCTGCTGCAGGAAGTCGCCGAGGATGGCCTTGACCACCGCATGCAGCGATTCGCCTTCGAAGTTGAACGATACCTCGCCCACCGGGCCGGGGCCGGGCGGCGAGCGGCGCGCGACGTCTTCATTGATGAAGCTGCCGGTGCCGATCTGGGTCAGGCTCTGGGTATCAGGCCCTTCCTGCGGCGCCGAGGAATCGTCATCGCGGGCCTGTTCGACAGCCGGCGACTGATGGTAGGCGGCCTGCTGGCGGGTTTCGGCATAGGCATCGACCGGCCGGTAGACCGGGCGCGGCTCGCGCGCGGCGCAACCGGCCAGCAGCACCAGCAGCGCGGTGGCAAGAGAGAGCCCGGCAGCCCGGCGCAGGCGGCGGGTCGGGGAAAGGGGCCGGGTGGCGGCAAGATTGTTCGGGTTCACTGGGCTGTGTTCCTACCTGTTGTTTGCGCGTTCGGCTTCTTCGCGCATCTGCCGGCGCCGTTCTTCAATGCGGCGGCGGATCATTTCGGCACGGGATTCGGGCGTCATCGGCTCGCCCGTGCTGGTGTCGGCGGCTGCGTCCTGCGATTCGGCGGGCGCGGCTCCGGGCTCTTCGCCAGAGGCAGCAGCTGCGGTTGCAGCCGGCGACGGCGCTTGGGCACCAGTGCCGTTGAACACCCGGAGATCGACGCTGGAGCGGCCGGTCGGCCCGGAGAAGACCGCCTTTCGCGGCTCCAGTTCCGCAAGTGTCCAACCCGATTGCTCGCCTTCCAGCGTCTGGCCGACGCGCAGCGACTGGCTGGCGCCGGTCTTGTTGTCGGTGACGATGGCGATGCGCACGTCCGGGGTCATGATGATGCTGGTCACCGCGATATCCAGCGGTGCGGCCGGAGGCGGCGGAGCCTCCTCAGCCACGGCTTCTTCTTCCGGCGGCGGCAGCGGACGGCGATCGTCGCTGAACAGCGGGCGCTCACCGATGTCGGCGTAGGTTTCCAGCGGCTGCAAGGGGCTGCGTGCCTGAGAAAGATCCAGCGCCGGCAAGGCCGGCACACGGCCGGGATCATCCGGATGCAGCCGATAGCGCCCACCCAGACCGGCCATGCCGGCGATCGCGAACAACAGCGCCCACAATGCCACCACGGCCATCAGCAGGGCCGGCAGGCGCTGGCTGGAGGTCAGCTGTGGCAGGTTCATGCGCCACCTCCGGGTGTGCGGCGCAGATAGCCGTACATGTCGAACGCGATATCCAGATAACCCGCATTGGCGGGCTGGTTGCGTGAGCGCGCCCGGCCGCCAGGCGCGGCGCGGCGGCCGGTGATCGTCAGCTCGCTGACGAACAGCTGCGGGCTGCCGCTTTCCAGCCCGTACAGCAGCGGACCGAAATGCTCCATTTCACAGCGCAGGCGCACCTTGACGGTGACACGTTCGAACGGACTGTCCGAGGCATTGCTGCCGCGCCCGCCCTGTCCCGGCGCGTTGCCGCGGAACGGGGTACGGCTGACCACGCTGCAGCGATCGCCGGCCTGCAATACGTCGACCTGCTCCTGCAGGCGCTGGATCAGGCCGGAAGCGGCCAGATCGAAATTGGCTTCGGTCAGGAAACCGGGGTTGCTGCTC
Organism: Denitratimonas organivorans; assembly: GCF_037478135.1. Taxonomy (NCBI): domain Bacteria; kingdom Pseudomonadati; phylum Pseudomonadota; class Gammaproteobacteria; order Lysobacterales; family Lysobacteraceae; genus Denitratimonas; species Denitratimonas organivorans. The sequence goes on along the minus strand of NZ_JBBHDV010000003.1, from coordinate 31,030 downwards.
TCGAATTCACGCACCTGGGCCAGCGCTTCGCGGATCGCATCACGCTGTTGGGCGATGGCGCGGAAGCGGGCCTCCTCTTCGCGCAGGTCGATCATTTCCTGGCGGTACTGCGACAACGGCGCGACAAACCACCAGTGCACCCCGATCAGATAGACCAGGATCAGGGTGATCAGCAGCAACACCACCGCCAGCACGCGGCCCTGCTTAGCGTCCGGCATCAGGCGCATCGCCATCCTCCGTGGTGGCGCCGAACTGCGCCACGATGTTGAAACGGTCCTTGCCGGTACGGCTGTCGGGCTGGATCGGGCCACTCAGCGCGGCACCGCGCAGGGTGCTGCTGTCCTGCAGCAGTTCGACCAGCTTGGCGGCCTGGGTGCTCTGCCCGGCCAGCGTCACTTCGCCACGCGCCACGCTCATGCGTTCCAGATAGGTGTCATCGGGCAGGCGCGCGGTGAGATCGTCGAGCAGCAACAGCATCGAGGGCTGGCTGGCCTTTTCCACCGCGAGGAAATTGGCGCCGGCGGCAGCGCCGTCCAGCTCATCGCGCAACCGCGTGACCGCCCGCGCCTCATCACGCTGGGCATCGACATCCGCGCTCAGGCGCTGCACCGCTTCCTCACGGTTGTGGATGATCTGGCTCATGCCCAGCCACAGCAGGAACAGGGTCGCCACGCCCAGGCCGGCCATCAGCCAGCCGAAGGCGTGGGTGCGATGCTGGCGCTGTTCGGCCGGCAGCAGATTGAATCCGGCGCGCGCGCCATCGTCCTGCGCTACGTCGACCGCGCTCAGGGTGGAAGCCAGTCCGTCGACATCGGCCAGCGCCTGCGCCAGCCGTTCGCGCGTGACCAGGGCCAGTTCCACCGGCACCTGGCGCGCATCGGGCGCGTGGGGCAGCACGCGGCTGTCGTAGTAGACCTGCTCGGCGCGGAAGGGCGTCTGCCGGTCCAGTTCGAAGCCCAGCACGCTGGAAAGATTCTCCAGCGCTGCCGCCGGCAGGTGCAGGGTGCGGCGCAGCACCGAGGAAGCAGGCACCAGCAGCACGCGGCGCAGTTCACGGCGGTCCTCGCCGAGCAAGGCGTTCAGACCGGCAGGCAGCGCTTCCGGCGGCGTGGTCGACAGCCGCCCCAGTTCCTCGCGCAGGCCGTCGTGCTGGTGCAGGACGACCAGTTCATCGCCTTCAGGACGCAACAACACCAGGCTTTCGGCGACGCGGAAACGCTGCCGCCAGCGCAGCGGCAGGCAGGCGCGCAGTTCGCCCAGCCACCAGGCGAAGAAGCCGGGGATCGGGCTTTGCGCATAGCGCGCGGCCAAGCGGCTCAGCGGCTGTGAGATTTGGTCGGGAAACGTGGGCATCGGTTCTTCAGAAGGAGTCGCCATCCTGCCAGCGCAGGATGGTATAGGCCATGCCGGAGACTCCTCCGCCACCCAGCCTTATCGTGGCATCCACCTGCGTCCAGGCTCCGTTCGGGAGCGTGGCGCGGGACTCGATACTATACGTGCCGGTTCCGCCCTGCGCCATCAGCGGCGATCCATCGGGCAGCAGTGGCGGTGGCATGCCGCTGGCAGGATCCCATGCGTGACGGGCTTCAATGATCTGCTGCGCCATTTCCGGCGTCATGCCGGGCAGCGAAAGAAGGATCTCGTACGGGGCGAACGCCAGGTTCGGCCGCGACTGGCCGGCATAGACCGTCAGCGAACGCTCCACCTGACGGTAGATGTCGGGAGTCATGCCCAGCACCTGTAGCAGCTCGGAGACCAGATCGAACGGCGCATTGCGCGGCCCCCAGGAATAACCTGCGGCGGCATATTCGGCATCTTCGGCGCCATTGGGTGAGACAAGATCATCGGCATCGCGCCAGTCCTGGATCGCCGCCGCCAATGCGTCGGCCTGGTCCTGTTCGACGCCAATTCCGGCAAACAGTTCCGTCAACATCTTGATGTCGGCGGCGTTGAGGTCGATCAGGCCGGATTCGTCGGTCACCTTGACCCGGATATCGAACTCGTCGAACACCACCTGGTACTCGCGCCCGTCCGGGATCCAGCGCAGTTCCTGGTCCGGCACCGAGAGGAAATAGGCCGCCTGGTTGATGCCGGCTTCGGCCGCGTAACGCGCCACCGTGGCGTCGTACATGTGGCGCGCCTGCATGCCTTCGGTGCGGGAAATCAGCGCGAACGCGCCCAGCAGGATGGTCAGCAGCGCCAGCAGCCAGATCACGATGATGAAGGCCACCCCGCGCTGACGTGGTGCAGTAGCGGGAAGGCTCATCGGTCACCGCCTCCGGGTTGCGGGCGGTTGCCCCGCATCGGCGGGCGCCCGACCGAAAACATCGACGGCATCGCGCTGCCGGCCAGTACCGGGATTTCCAGATCCGGCCAGTTGCGGGTCTCTTCCTCGAATTCGACCACCACGCGCACCAGCAGCGGCAGCTGCTGCACGTTCTCCCAGTCGGGCGTCCAGTCGTCCAGTTCGCCCTCTTCGTTCAGGCCGCGGTATTCGAAATGGGCGCTGGCAAAGCCTTCCATCAGCAGCACCGGATCGCGCGGATTGTTGGCTTTCGGATCGAGCGGATCAAAGCCGTTCAACTGGGAGTGGTCGAACAGCAGCTGGTCGCCTGCGATCGTGATCCATTGCACATGCGGGCCGCCGTTGGACAGGTGTCCCGGCATCGGCGCGACGAAGCGCAGTTCGCTGCGGTCGGCCTCGAACACGCGATTTTCGCCGATGTCCTCCAGGCGTTCGAACGGGATCGCCATCGCATGGCCGAGCTGGCGGCGCAGGAATTCCTGCACGGTGCGGGTCTGGTTGGTCCAGGAAATCAGCCGTTCGCCGCTGCGCGTGGCCCCGACCGCACCGCGCAGCGTTCCGAACGCCATCGCCATCAGCAAGGCCAGCAGGGTGATGGCAATCAGCACTTCGAGCAGGGTGAATCCGCGAGCGGTGCGGGGAATCGCCGTCCTTGCTTTGCGGGTGCAGAGAATCGCTCGCTCGCCCCCACTGACGGGTGGCAAACAGGACTTCCGAGCAGCGAAGTCGCGATCCTGTGAGCACCTGCCGATATGCGCGTCGGCAAGCCGGGGGCGAAGCGGAGCCGGGATAAGGGGGGCTTTTTGCGATGGCGACGAACAAACGCACTCGCGCCTGCGGCACTCGCCCCCTCTCCCCAACCCTCTCCCCCACGCGTGCGGGAGAGGGAGCGCGAAGCGCTCGGGTGAATTCATGATTTCGGATGAATCCGGTCTCATGACGGCAGATCCGCGACGTTTCATCGCAGCCCCTCGTCCGGCGTCAGCGCGCGCAGCGTGGCGAAGTGCGCTTCGTGGGTGTGCACACCACGATCCCAGCGCACCACCAGATCCAGCCGGTACAGCGTGATCGGCACCATTTCCGGCACCAGCGCGGCGTCGCCTTCGGAAAAGGCCTCGTACGGGGTGACGTCCAGATCCCAGCGGTAGCGCTCGCCGAACTCGCCCGAATCCCCGCCTTCCTCCAGCCGCTCACCGACGCCGATGCTGTCCAGCAGCGATTGCGCATACAGCGCAGCTTCGGTGAACTCGGTGGCGTTGCGTGCCTGGCGCATCGCGCCCACGGCAATCTGCATCATGATGCCCAGCCCCACGGCCAGGATCGAGAACGCGACCACAACTTCGATCAGGGTGAAGCCGCGCTGGCGCGGTGGCGGCAAACGGGGGCGACAGGCGGCCATCTCAGTTCAGATCCCGGGGTTCGAGCACGACGACTTCGCCGGTCAGCCAGTTGACCTCGATCCGCCACGCCACCTCGCCCAGCAGCAGTTCGACATTGCCGCCGGTGGAAGCGCCATCAGGGAAGAAGCGGATACGGCCGATGCCTTCGGCTTCCATTTCCGAACGCGCGGTTTCCAGTGCCATTTCCATGTTCTTGGGCAACTCGACCCATTTACGCCCCGGCGCGCGGTAGCGGCGGCCATCCACATCGATCGCCAGCGCCATGGATTCGCGCTTCACAATTGCCTGGCCGCGGGTGTAGCGCAGCGCGGCAACCAGATCACGGCTGGCGCCCTTGACCCGGGCATTGGTCAGGCCATCGCCCACGGTGACCGCGACCAGCGTCATCGCCAGTGCGATCAGCGCGATGACCGCCAGGATCTCCACCAGGGTGAAGCCGCGCGCGGATCGCATCGCAGGAGTCCGGGACGGACCGGATCCGGCCCGGCAAGCGGGCCGGATCGCGCGCATCAGTCGTCGCTGCTGATGTCGGCGTTGACGCCGGAACCACCGGGCTTGCGGTCGGCACCGTAGCTGACCAGTTCGAACGGCGAGCTGCTGCCCGGCGTGCGGTATTCGATCGGCGTGTTCCACGGATCCTTCAGCTCGCTTTCCTTGGAGTACGGCCCGAGCCAGCCCTTGGTGTTGTTCGAGGCCGAAACCAGATCCTCCAGCCGCTGCGGCAGCGCGCCGGTATCCATTTCGAACTGCGACACCTTGCCGGCCAGCGCCGTGACCTGGGCCTGTGCCATGCGCACCTTGGCGCGATCCTGCCCGCCGAACACCTGGTTGGCCACCATGCCGGCGATCAGCGCCATCAGCGCCACCACGATCAGGATTTCGATCAGGCTGAAGCCGCGCTGGGTGCGGGCCGCGATGCGGGAGTTGCGTTCTGCGTTCATCGGTTCATTCCATCACTTGTCGGATTGCTGGGGTGCGGCATGCCACACATTTGCCGGCAGCCGCCCCGCACAACGCGGGCGATGCCTCCACGTAACACACTAGCCGACCGCGCTGGTCAGGCTGAAGATCGGCACCAGGATCGCCATCATGATCAGTGCCACCACCACCGCCATGAACACCGTGATCGCCGGCACCAGCGCTGCCAGCATGCGGTCCACGGTGTTCTTGACCTCGACGTCGAAGGTATCGGCGACCTTGGTCAGCATCGTGTCCAGTTCGCCGGATTCCTCGCCCACCGCGATCATCTGCAAGGCCAGGCGCGGGAAAAGCTTTCTGCGTCCCAGCGCCAGTGCAAGGCCACCGCCGGTCTTGACCTCGCCGGTGGCCACCTCCACCGCTTCGGACAAGGCCAGGTTGCCCATGACGTTGCGCGCGATCGACAGCGAGGTAAGCAATGGAACGCCGTTGCGCACCAAAGTTCCCAAGGTGCGCGCCAAGCGTGCGGTTTCAAGCCGTGCGATCAGCCCGCCAAGCAGACCGCGCTTCAATATCCAGGCATCGAAACCCTGCCGCTTGACCGGATCCTGCAGGCGCTTGCGGAACAGCACCAGCGCACCGATCGCGCCGGCCAGGAACAGCCACCAGTAACTGCTGACCGCCGTACCCACCGCCATCACGACCTTGGTCAGCAGCGGCATTTCCACGTCCATGTCCTCAAACAGCGGCAGGAACTGCGGCACCACATAGCCCAGCAGCAGCAGCAGCGCACCGAACACCATCGCCACCAGGATGCTCGGGTAGATCAGCGCGTTGATGACCGATTCGCGCAACGCCTTGCTGCGTTCCAGATAGTCGGCCAGGCGCTTGAGGGTGTCATCCAGCGAACCGCCGACTTCGCCGGCGCGCACCATGTTCACGTACAGGCGCGAAAACACGTTTTCCTGCTGCTCCAGCGCCTGCGACAGCGGCGTGCCGCCGCGTACCGCATCGCGGATGCGTTCGATCACCTGCCGCGCCTGCGGCGTCTCTGGCAGGTCCATCAGGATCTGCAGCGCGCGGTCCAGCGGCTGGCCTGCGCCCAGCAGCGTGGACAGCTGCTGGGTCAGTTGCAGCACCTGCGCCCCGTTCATCGGCGCACGCTGGAACATCGCCGTCAACGCACCACCACGCACCTCGTCCGCCGGGCGCGCATCCAGCGGCAGATTACCGGCGTCCTGCAAGCGCGCCACCACTTCCTCGGCGCTGGCGGCTTCCATCACACCTTCGATCTGATCGCCGGCGGCGCTGAGTGCTTTGTAGCGGAATTGGGGCATGGGCTGTAAGGGCGGGGATTCGGGAGTCGGGAATGGGGATTGGTAGAAGCGGGATGATCGGGGAGTCAGGGGTTACCGGGTGGAATCAGGTTTGGAGGGCTCTGGATCGTACAAGCAACGCATATGCTGCTCTTGCGAATCCCCATTCCCCATTCCCGAATCCCGGCTCCATCCTCAGCTTTCTTGTGTCACCCGCAGCACTTCCTCGATCGTGGTGACGCCCTGCATCGCCTTGAGCAAGCCGTCCTCGTACATCGTGCGCATGCCGAGGCGGCGGGCTTCTTCCTCGATCGCGTTGGTGTCGGCGTGCTTCATCACCATGCGCCGGATCGGTTCGGTCACGACCAGGAATTCCATGATCGTGGTGCGGCCCAGGTAGCCGGTGGGGGTCAGGGCCGAGGGCACCGGGCGGTACAGGTAGATGGTGCCTTCGGGCTGGAAGCGGCGCAGCTCGAACTCCTTGATCACTTCCGGCGAAGGCTCGTAGCGCTCGGCATGGGTCGGTTCCAGCCGGCGCACCAGACGCTGCGCCAGGATGCCGTTGACGGTGGAGGTCAGCAGGTAGTCCTCCACGCCCATGTCGAGCAGGCGGGTGACGCCGCCGGCGGCGTTGTTGGTGTGCAGCGTGGACAGCACCAGATGGCCGGTAAGGGCGGACTGGATCGCGATCTTGGCGGTTTCCAGATCGCGCATTTCACCGATCATGATGATGTCCGGGTCCTGTCGCACGATGGAGCGCAGCGCGTGCGAGAAGTCCAGCCCGATCTGCGGCTTGGCCTGGATCTGGTTGACGCCTTCCAGCTGGTATTCGACCGGATCTTCGACGGTGATGATCTTCACGTCCGGCGTGTTGAGCTGGGAGAGCGCGGTGTACAGCGTCGTGGTCTTGCCCGAGCCGGTTGGGCCAGTGACCAGCAGGATGCCGTGCGGCAGTTCCAGCACCTTCAGGAAGGAAGCCAGGAACTGGTCGGTAAAGCCCAGCTTCTTGAAGTCGAAGACGATGGATTCGCGGTCCAGGATACGCATCACCACCGATTCGCCGTGCGAGGTCGGCACAGTGGAAACGCGCAAGTCCAGCTCCTTGCCCTGCACCCGGATCATGATGCGCCCGTCCTGCGGCAGGCGGCGCTCGGCGATGTTGAGCTTGGCCATGATCTTGATGCGCGAGATCACCGCGGCGGTGAGGTTGGCAGGCGGTGATTCGGCCTCTTCCAGCACGCCGTCGATGCGGTAGCGTACCTTCAGGCGGTTCTCGAACGGTTCGATGTGGATGTCCGAAGTGCGTTGCTCGACCGCACGCTGGATGATCAGGTTCACCAGACGGATCACCGGCGCCTCGGAAGCCAGATCGCGCAGGTGCTCGACATCATCCTCGTCGCGGGCTTCCGAGCCATCGCCCAGATCCTCGACGATGGTGCCCATGGCCGAACGACCGGTGCCGAAATAACGCTCGATCAGGTCATCAATCTCCGAACGCACGCCGACCTTGACCACGACCTCGCGTCCGGTCGCCATGCGGATCGCCTCGACCGGATAATCATCGGCCGGATCGGCCACCAGCAGCTCGATGCGCTCTTCGGTTTCGCTCAGCGGACAGACGTGCTGCTGCTTCAGGAAGCGCGTGGAAATCTGCAACGCCGGCGGCGTCTCGGGGAAATCACGCGAGCCCAGCAGCGGCAGACCGAACACCTCGGCGCTGGCTTCTGCCACATCGCGCTCGGACACCAGACCGATGCGCGTCATCAACGCGATCAGGCTGCCGCCGGACTCCTCGTGCAGGCGCCGCGCGCGGGCGAAGTCGGCATCCTTGAGCCGGCCACGCTCCAGCAGCTGCTGGCAGATCTGTTCCTCGCGCTGCTCCGCCGACTGCGGCGCTTCGGCCGTCGGCAACACATCGATCGGTTGTGCACTCACGGTGTTGCTCCTCCGCCGGCCTGACCGGTGCTGGGACCGCCGTCATCCGGATTGGTTTCATCACCCCAGCCGACCAGTCCCTCCAGGAAGGTGCGATTGAGCAGGATCCACATCACCACCGGCACCACCGAAGGCAGGATCAGGTAACCGAACTGGCGCAGCAGCGCGATCAGTTCGATGCCAAGACCGGCGTCGTCGAAACGCTGCGTGATGTAGACATTGGCGGCCTGGCCGGCTTGCATCGCGAGCATGCCGAAGCCTTCGTCGGCCAGGGCGGCGGCCACTGCGTTGCCGGTACCGTCGCGGATGCTGTACAGCACCTCGAACGCGACCCCGAGGCTGCAACTGACCACCATCACCGCCAGGCCGAGCGCCCATTGCAGGAAGGTGCGGGTCCAGTCCAGCGGACTAGCCGCGACCAGGCCGCAGAACAGCGGCATGCCGTAGGCGTAGATCAGCACATTGACGCTCTGCTCGTCGATCAGCAGCTTGCCGCCGGGCAGCCCCGGCACGCCGGAAATATCCACGATATAGGCATAGGCCAGCTTGGCGTACTCCTGCCCGGCCTCGCTAAGCAGGCCCGGCATCAGCAGCTCGATCCATACTTGCGCCAGCCGCACGACCGGGAACGCGACCACCGAGCTGAGCACGAACCACAGCGTGAACATGAGCGGCAGCCACAACGTGGCGGCCAGCACGAACTCGCGGAGCGGCGAAATCCTCATCAATCCACCCATACACGCGCGTTGCGGAACATGCGCAGCCACGGGCTGGCCTCACCCCATTCGGGCGGATGCCAGGACAGCTGCACGGTGCGGAACACCCGTTCCGGGTGCGGCATCATCAAGCTGGCACGGCCGTCCAGGCTGGTGAGCCCGGCGATCGCACCGACGGAACCGTTCGGGTTGGCCGGATAAGCCGGATCCGGCGCGCCATCGTTGCCGACATAGCGCAACGCCACGCGAGCTTGACCGGCATGGGCCGGATCACGGAACCGCGCGCGCCCTTCGCCGTGCGACACCACCACGGGGATCTGCGATCCCTGCATGCCGCGCAGCAGGATCGACGGCGAATCCGCCACTTCCAGCAGCGACAGCCGCGCTTCGAAACGACCCGAAGCGTTGTGTTCGAACCCGGGCCAGTGTTCGGCGCCGGGAATCAGCGCATGCAGATGGCTCAGCATCTGGCAGCCGTTGCAGACCCCGAGGGTGAAACTGTCGCCACGCTCGAAGAAAGCCTGGAACTGCTCGCGCATCGCGCTGCGCTCCAGGATCGAACTGGCCCAGCCGCGTCCGGCCCCGAGCACATCGCCGTAGCTGAAGCCGCCACAGGCAGCCAGCCCCTTGAAATCGTCCAGTCTCGCGCGCCCGGCGATCAGGTCGGACATGTGCACATCGACCGCTTCGAAAGCGGCCGCATCGAACGCCGCCGCCATTTCGACATGGCCATTGACGCCCTGCTCGCGCAGGATCGCCACACGCGGGCGGGCGCCACGGCCGATATACGGCGCGGCGATGTCCTCGTCCGGATCGAACCCGACCCTGGGCGTCAGCGGCACCGCTGCAAATTCGCGCCGCAGCGCGCGCTCGGCATCGGCGCTTTGCGGCGTGTCGCGCAGCGACTGCATCGCATGGGTCACCTGCCACCAGGCGTCGAACAGCTCCTGCCAGCTCCACTCGGCCAGGGTCTGGCGCCCGGCCAGCACCCTCACCCGGGGCGCTGCCAGAGGGCGGCCGATGCGTTGCGCGCAGGCGGTCAGGCCGTGGCGATCGACCAGATCGGCGAATTCGGCCCGGTCTTCGACCGGCACCTGCAGGATCGCGCCCAGCTCCTCGCAGAACAGCGTGCTGAACGGGTTGTCACCCCAGCGCTCCAGCTGCACTTCCAGCCCGCAATGCGAGGCGAAGGCCATTTCGCACAGGGTCGTGAAAGCGCCGCCGTCGCTGCGGTCGTGGTAGGCCAGCACGATGCCGGCCTCGCGCGCATCGCGCACCAGTTCGAACAGGCCGCGCAGCAGCTCGGGCGAATCCAGATCCGGCGCTTCACCGCCCAGACACTCGTAGACCTGCGCCAGGATCGAACCACCCAGGCGCCGCTTGCCGCCACCCAGACCGATCAGCCACAGCTCCGATTCGGGCTCACGCGTCAGCACCGGCGTCAACTGCTGCCGCACATCGGCCACGCGCGCGAATGCAGATACCACCAGCGATACCGGGGATACCACGTGGTGCTGGGAATCGGGAATCGGGAGTGGAGAATGGGGAGAAGCCGCAGCCGCGTCGCCAGGTTCGGGGCTGTTGCCATTCCCGATTCCCGACTCCCCATTCCCGCTCCAACGCGTCTGCATCGACAGCGAGTCCTTGCCGACCGGGATCGAAATATCCAGCGCCGGGCACAGTTCCATGCCGACCGCGTGCACCGCGTCGTACAGCCGTGCATCCTCGTCGCCGTGGCCGCAGGCCGCCATCCAGTTGGCCGAGAGCTTGATTTCCGCCAGCGATGCGACCGGCGCGGCGGCCAGATTGGTCAGCGCCTCGCCCACCGCCATGCGCGCGGCAGCGGCTGAATCCAGCAGCGCCAGCGGCGCGCGTTCACCCACTGCCATCGCCTGCCCGGTGTAGCCGGAGAAGTCATCCAGCGTGATTGCGCAATCGGCCAGCGGCAGCTGCCACGGGCCGACCATCTGGTCGCGCGCGGTCAGCCCGCCGACGCTGCGATCACCAATCGTGACCAGATAATTCTTGCTCGCCACGCTGGGGTGGGCCAGCACCCGCAAGCCCGCTTCGCGCAGATGCAGCTGGGCGGTGTCCAGCCGCGGCCATTGCGCGTTCGGGCCGCGCTCGGCGCTGCGGTGCATCTTCGGGGCCTTGCCGAACAGCAGGTCCATCGGGATGTCGATCGCCGGCTCGCCGGCCGTGTCACCGCTCGCACCCGGCGCCACGAACAGGTGTTCCTGCCCGGTGGCGCGCCCGACCACGGCATAGGGACAGCGCTCGCGCAGGCAGATGTCTTCGAATACGTCCAGGTGCTCGGCCGCGATGCCCAGCACATAGCGCTCCTGCGATTCGTTGCACCACAGCTGCATCGGCGATAGCGAAGCATCATCGCGCGGGATCGCGTCCAGATCGATGCGACCGCCGACACTGGAATCATGCAGCAGTTCGGGAATCGCATTGGACAGGCCACCGGCGCCGACATCGTGCGCGCTGCGGATCGGGTTGAACGCGGCCAGCGCCACGCAGGCGTCGATGACTTCCTGACAACGGCGCTGCATTTCCGGGTTGTCGCGCTGCACCGAGGCGAAATCCAGTTCCGCCGAACTTTCACCACTGGCGACCGAACTGGCGGCACCACCGCCCAGCCCGATCAGCATCGCCGGGCCGCCCAGCACCACGACCGCGTCGCCGGGGCGCAGCAGCAGTTTTTCGACCTGCTCCGGATCGATCGCACCGACACCGCCGGCCAGCATGATCGGCTTGTCGTAGCCGCGCAGCACATCGCCGGTCGGCTCCTTCGCCTCGAAACTGCGGAAGTAGCCGGTCAGCGCCGGACGTCCGAATTCGTTGTTGAACGCGGCCGCGCCAAGCGGGCCTTCGAGCATGATCTGCAGCGCCGGCGCCATGCGCGGATTGAGCGGGCGCTCCGCTTCCCACGGCTGCGGCAACCCGGGAATACGCAGATGCGATACCGAAAACCCGCTCAGCCCGGCCTTCGGCCTGCCACCGCGCCCGGTGGCGCCTTCGTCGCGGATTTCCCCACCGGCACCGGTGCTGGCGCCGGGGAACGGCGCGATCGCGGTCGGGTGATTATGGGTTTCCACCTTGATCGCAAACGCCGACGGCACCGGCTCGCTGCTGCGCCAGATCTGATCCAGCGGATCGCGGCGGAAGCGTCGCGCGGGGAAACCTTCGACCACCGCGGCGTTGTCCTTGTAGGCGCTGAGCGTGAACTGCGGCGCGCGCGCATGGGTGTTGCGGATCATCGCGAACAGGCTGCGGCCCGGATCCTGCCCGTCCAGCGTCCAGCTGGCGTTGAAGATCTTGTGCCGGCAATGCTCGGAATTGGCCTGCGCGAACATCATCAGCTCGGCATCGGTCGGATCACGACCCAGCGCGGCATAGCGTTCGCGCAGATAGTCGATCTCGTCGGGCGACAGCGCCAGTCCGAGCTCGCTGTTGGCCTGTTCCAACCGATCCAGCGCAATGCGCACGATGCCGGTGGCCTGCGGCGAGGCGAACAGACCGGCGGCCGCCGCAACATCCGGCAGCAGCGATTGCATCATCGGATCGTGCAGCAGCGCCGCCAGCGCCGGTGCCAGCGCCGCATCGACGCCCTCCAGATCGACGCCAGCCAGTTCGAAATACTCGCCGCGCTCGACGCGCTTCACCGGCAAGCCGGCACCGCGCAGGATCTCGGTGGTCTTGCTCGACCAGGGCGAAATCGTGCCCAGGCGCGGCAACACCAGGCGGCCTGCAGGCAAGGCGCCCTCTTCCAGCAGCCGGGCGTCGAGCACCCGGGACAGATCAGCACCGGACGGCACCTTGCCCGCCTCGGGCAGCACGAAGAACAGCTCATGCACCCGGCCCAGCACGATCCGCTCCGAAAGCGCGTGCAGATGCGCTTCCAGGCGCGCTCGCGCATGCGGGGGCAGCGCCTTCCGACCTTGTAGCACCAGCATGTCCGTCATCCGTCCCGAAGGGAAACACCTAGTTTAACGAAACGGGCCCGCCGACATCGCCAGCGGGCCCGCAGGATTGCCTTTCGCGCGCGTGGCCTCAGGGAGTGGTGGCCAGGCGCTGCGCCATCTGCTCCGGCGGCAGATAGCCGCCGAGCTGCGCTCCCTGTGCGGTGAACACCGCCGGCGTGCCGGTCACCGCAATGCGCTGGCCCAGCTCGTAATCATGCGTCACCGGATTGTCGCAGGTCTTCTTCGGCACGCTGCGACCGGCCTTGGCATCGTCCATCGCCTTGTTGCGGTCATCGGCGCACCACACCGACACCGCCTTGTCGTACGACTCCGAACCAATGCCGGCACGCGGGAAGAACAGATATTCGACCGAGATGCCGCGCTTGTTGTACTCCGGGATTTCCTGATGCATGCGGCGGCAATAGCCGCAATCGATATCGGTGAACACGGTAATCGCGTACTTCTCGTTCGGCGCCTTGTAGATGATGCGCTGCTCGGGGCCGACCGCGGCCAGCGCGGTACGGCGCAAGCCGCCACGGGCCTGCTCGGTCAGATCGGTCTTGTTGGCGATGTCGAACACCGAGCCCTGGATCAGGAACTGGCCGTCCTGGCTGACATAGACCACCTGCCCTTGCAGCACCACCTGATAGAAACCGGGCACCTGGGATTCGGCAATGCTGTCTATGCTGGCGGCCGGCACCAGCGACCTGATCGCGGCCTCGACCCTGTCCGGATCGGCCGAGGCGGAGAACGAAAGCGCGCCAAACACGGCGGCGATCAGAAAACGGGTCATAAACGGTTCCTTGGGAGGGAAAAGGTCGGCAGGCGAAGAAAAATGCGGCGAAGGCCTTCGACAGGCCGGGCGCAGGAAAGTTCAAGGATACGCAACAGCGGCACTTCTCGGCCAGCCATCCCGGCAACGGCCCTGCCCCGTCAGCCGCGCGGATGATGATGCTGGTGCAGGCGTTGCAGGCGTTCCTTGGCCACTTCGGTATAGATCTGCGTGGTCGACAGGCTGCTGTGGCCCAGCAGCAGTTGCAACGCGCGCAGATCGGCGCCGTGATTCAGCAGATGCGTGGCGAAGGCGTGGCGAAGACCGTGCGGGGTGACCTTGTCCGGCTCGATCCCGGCCACCCGCGCCAGCCGCTTGATGCCGTGCCAGAACAATTGCCGGCTCATCGGCGCACCGCGCTGCGACAGGAACAGTGGCGCGCGCACCTGCTTGCCGGCCAGCACCGGCCGCGCCTGCGCCAGATAGTGTTCCAGCCAGTGCTGGGCTTCCTCGCCGATCGGCACCACGCGGCTCTTGCCGCCCTTGCCGGTGACGCGCAGCACGCCCTGGCGCAGATTGATTTCACCCAACTCCAGCCCGACCAGTTCGCTGACGCGCAAACCGGCGCCATACATCGCTTCCAGCATCGCGCGGTCGCGCATTCCCAGCACCGTGGACACATCCGGTGCCGCCAGCAGCGCCTCGACCTGGCTTTCAGTCAGTGTGCGCGGCAGGCGCCGGCCCTGGCGTGGGCTTTCCATCAGCGCAGTCGGGTCCTGCGTCATCTGTCCCTGCCTCAGCAACTGCGCATAGAAGGCGCGCAGGCTCGACATCAGGCGCGCGTTGCTGCGTGGGCTGTAACCCTGTTCATTGCGCCAGGCCAGATAGTCGAACAGGCGCTTGCGGTCGACCCCGGTCAACGCCGTACCCAGCCCGAGCCAGCGCGCAAAACCCTCCAGATCGCGCCGGTAACTGGCCAGCGTCTGCGGCGACAGGCCCAGCTCGGCCCAGACCAGATCCAGAAACCGCACGATCAGCGCCGCCGCCGCATCCGGCACCTCGGGCATCGCGCGTGCACGCAGGCGGCGCTGGGTAATGGCTTCAGATGACATTCGAGCAGGATACCAAGGCCTCGCCCTGCACCCGGAATCGGGTTGTGGCAGGACATGCGGAATGAGGCAAGTGGTAGCAAAAAGTGCTTTCACATAAAAGCAGAAAACGCTACCATTCCGCGATGAAGCGAAAGCATCGCGCCACACTGGAACTCGTTTTTTCCAGCCCAACCAGCGGCAATGTGAAGTGGCGCGATGTCGAGTCTCTGCTCGCAGCGCTCGGCGCCTCGTTCGAGGAGGCGGAAGGCTCGCGCGTCACCGTCGAATTGTTCGATTCGATACGCGTATTCCACCGCCCCCGCCCCCGCCCGCACCCGGACATGGACAAGGACGCCGTGGCGAGCATCCGCAAATGGCTGACGGACAACGGGCTAGTCCCATGAAAAACACCATGAACATCGACGGCCACCGCGCCGTCATCACGTTCGACCCGGACATCGGCATGTTCCGGGGAGAATTCAGCGGCCTGTCAGGCGGTGCGGATTTTTATGCCGAGGACGTGGCCGGGCTGCGCCGTGAAGGCGCAACCTCGCTGCGCGTGTATCTGGAAGCCTGCGCCAGACGCGGCATTGATCCCTTGGCCAAGGCCAGTGGCGCGATCAATCTGCGCGTACCCCCGGACCTGCATCGTGCTGCGACACTGGCAGCCAAGGCCAGCGGCAAAAGCCTGAACCAGTGGGCCACGCAGGTGTTGCGTGATGCCGCCTGCGATTGACGGCGATCCCTTAATCAATCATCCACACCACCTGGGCCATCCGCGTACCGACCACCGCCTGATACGCTTCCCCCGATGAGCGCCTCCCCGAACCCCGATTTCGCCGTTGCTTCCCCTTCCGCAGCACCGGCCATGCTGCATATCCGGCTGCTGGCCATGGTTTACGACCTGCTGCCACTGGCGGCGCTGTGGATGGCCACGTCGGCGGTGATGTTGCTGCTGCGCGGCGGGGTGCGGGTCACGCCCGGCAGCGCGGCCGCGATGGTCGAGTTCGTGCTGCTGCTGGCCGTCACCTTCGCCTATCTGGGCCTGAGCTGGCGCCGCGGCGGCCAGACCCTGGGCATGCGCGCCTGGCGCCTGCGTCTGGTGAATGTCGATGGCAGCAGCCCGGTACCGTGGCGCGCGCTGGTGCTGCGCTATCTGGTCGCGATGGTGTCGCTGGCCGCTGTCGGCCTGGGGCTTGCCTGGTCGCTGCTCGAACCCAATCGCCGCACCTGGCACGATCTGGCCTCCGGCACGGTCATGGTGCGGATGCCGAAGCCGGTCGCCAAAGGCCGCTGAAGCGCAGCGCCCATCACGCTGGAATCAGAGCCGGCGGCGGAAATACCACCACGAGGCCAACGCCACCGCCAGCGGTGGCAGCAGATAGGCCAGACGCAGATCCAGCCGATAGACTTGGGCCAGATTCACCGCCAGCGTCTGCACTGTGTACATGCCCACGCCGAACACGATGCCCACGAACAGGCGCTTGCCGAAACCACCCGAGCGCAGCGTGCCGAACGCGAACGGCAGCGCCGCCATGCACAGCGCGATCGCGCTGAACGGGTAGAAGATTCGCGACCAGTACGCGACCGAAAACTCGTCCGAATCCAGCTGGTTGCGTTCCAGATAATCCAGACTGGAACCCAGCTCGGCCAGGCTCAGATAGCGCGGCTTGGTGACGCCGAGCTTGAGCACATCCGGGTTCAGCGAGGACAGCCACTGCTCCTGCTCCACCTGCTCGCTGATCACCTCGCGCAGGCCGAAGCTGGAGCGGCGGATATTGCGCAAGGTCCAGCTGTTGCCGACATGCTCGGCGCTTTCCGCCAGCGCGATCGACAGCAGGCGGCCATCCGGATCGAATTCGTACAGCGTCACGCCGGTCAGTTCGATCGTGGCATCGGCCCCGCGCCCGGTCACGTTGCCGCGTCGCGCGTTCAGGAAGGTGTCGCCTTCGCGCGCCCACAATCCGGAGGCACGCGCCACGCTGACATCGGCCGACTTGGCCTCGATCGCCAGCAACTGCGCGCGCTGTTCACCGGCTGGCCCGATGGTTTCAGCCACCACCACCATGCCCAGCGTCAGCACCACGATCACGCCCATTGCCGCAGCACTGATACGCACCCGCGACAGGCCGATGGCACGCAGCGCGGTCAACTCCGACGATGCCGCCAGCGCCCCCATGCCGAGCAACGCACCGATCACCGCCGCCGTCGGAAACAGCGTGTAGGCGCGGCGCGGCAGGGTGTAGACGGTGTACAGCAGGATATGCACGAAGCCGTAATCGCCCTCGCCGACTTCGGTCAGTTCACCGACCAGCGCGGTCAGCGCATCGAAACCGGTCAGCACGAACCACACCGCCAGCAGCGCGCCCAGCACATTGACCGCGACCAGCCGGTCGCCCAGGCGCAGGCGCGCGCTCATGCCGCACCCCGAGGGCGTGGCAGGCGTTCATCGCGCCACAGCAGCCAGAACGCGATCAGCGCCACCGGCAGATGCACCCACCACAATCCCAGCCAGGCCGGAATCGTGCCGCTGGCCAGAAAACTGCGGCCCAGCGCCAGCATGTTCAGATAGACGATATAGCCCAGCAACGCCACCATCACCCGCCCGTAACGCGTGCTGCGCGGCGGCGAATGCGATAGCGGCAGCGCCAGCAGCGCCAGCAGCAACGTCGCCAGCGGCGTGGCGATGCGCCAATGCAGTTCGGCCTGTTCGACCGGCTCACCGGTCTGCGCCAGTTCGCGCGGGGTCATGCGCTGTTCGGCGCGCCCGACATTGCCCGGCTCCACATCCGGCAGGCGGATGTCGTTGCCGGCGAAACGCATCATCCGGAACGCATCGCTGCCCAGCGCCCCTTCGACACGGAAACCGTCGATCAGGCGCAGATAGCGTTCCTCGCCCATGCTTTCCTGATACAGCTCGCCGGCCTGCGCGGTCACCACATCGATCCGCCCATCGCGCTCGTTGTGCACGAACAGGCGGCGGAAATGGCGCCCGTCGTCATCCATCTGGCTGATGTAGACCACGCCGTTGCGGCCCGGCATTTCGACAAAGCGCCCCGGCTCCAGCCCCGCCACCAGCAGGGATTTGTTGGCCGCCTCGATCATCGCCTGCGAGGTGCGCAGCGCCAGCGGCGAAAGCCACAGCGAGGTCACGCCCACCATCAGCGCCACCGGCACCGCCAGCCACAGCAGCGGCCGCGCCAGACGCCGGATACCGAGCCCGGCCGAGGCCAGCACCGCCATTTCGCTGTCGCGGTACATGCGCCCGTAGGCCAGCAGCACCGCCAGAAACAGCGACAGCGGCAACAGCAACGGCAGGAAATCCAGCGCGCGCAGACCCAGCTGCGAGATCAGCAGCCCCGGCGGCAGCTTGCCGCGCGCGATCTTGCTCAACAGGTCCGCCACCAGCCCGCCCATACTGACCAGCACCAGCACCAGCAGACAGGCCACGAAAGCCGCCACCAGCTGGCGCATCAGATAGCGATCGATGATCGGCCACCACGGTTTGCCGTTCATCCGCTGCTCCGCTCGAAGGTGGAAACCGGCACGGACGGCAACAGGTTCAAGCCGTGGCTTTGGGGGGCTGGAAGGGTATGCACTAGAATCCGCTGGAGAAATGTCGCGATGGCGACATCCGTGTCGGCGCCATTTTAGCGCCGAAGTATCACCCGTCCCCCTGTCCCAGGAAAACCATGAGCCTGAATCTGAGCCTGCTGCGCGCCCTTCCCTCCGACATCGATACCGATGCCCTCATCGTCGCCGTGTTTGAAGACCAGGGCCTGTCGCCCGCAGCGCGACAGCTGGACGAAGCCAGCGCCGGCCGCATCAGCGCCCTGCTGAAGAGCGGCGACATCTCCGGCAAGGCCGGCCGTTCCACCCTGCTGCTGGCAGTGGAAGGCATCCGCGCACCGCGCATCGTGCTGCTGGGCATGGGCGAAGCGGCCAAGGTCGATTCCGGCAAATACCTGAAGGCCGCGGCCGAATCGCTGCGCAGCCTGCGCGGCGGCCCGGTGGCCCGCGTGCACAGCACGCTGCCACAGATCGAAGTCATCGGCCGCGACGACGCCTGGAAACTGCGCCAGGCGGCACTGGCCGCGTTCCACGTCAGCTACACCTACACCGCCACCAAGAAGTCGGCCAGAATCTCATCGCTGACCACGCTCAGCCTCGATGGCGACGCCGCCCACGCCGACCAGCTGCGCCTGGCCACCGGCATCGCCGAGGGCGTCACGCTGGCGCGCGAACTGGGCAACCTGCCGCCCAACATCTGCAACCCGGCCTACCTGGCCGAAACCGCGCAGAAGATCGCCGCCGCCAACGACAGCGTCTCGCTGGAAGTGCTGGAAACCGAACAGATGCGCGAACTGGGCATGGGCTCGCTGCTGGCCGTCGGCCAGGGCAGCGCCAACCCGCCGCGCCTGATCGTGCTGCGCTACAACGGCGCGGGCGAAGGTGTGAAACCGCAGGTGCTGGTCGGCAAGGGCATCACCTTCGATACCGGCGGCATCTCGATCAAGCCCGGCCCGGGCATGGACGAAATGAAGTTCGACATGTGCGGTGCGGCCAGCGTGCTGGGCACGTTCCTGAGCGCGGTGCGCCTGGGCCTGAAGATCAACCTGGTGACGATTGCCGCCGCCGTCGAAAACATGCCCGACGGCGCTTCCTATCGCCCCGGTGACGTGCTGACCTCGATGTCCGGCAAGACCATCGAAGTGCTGAACACCGACGCCGAAGGCCGCCTGATCCTGTGTGACGCGCTGACCTATGCGCAGCGCTTCGAGCCGGACACCCTGATCGACGTGGCCACGCTGACCGGCGCTTGCGTCATCGCGCTGGGCAAGCATGCCCACGGCCTGATGAGCCGTGACGACGCGCTGGCCGCCGAACTGCTGGCCGCTGGTGAAGCCAGTCACGACCGTGCCTGGCGCATGCCGGTGTGGGACGACTACCAGCCGATGCTGGATTCGTCCGCGGCCGACATGGCCAACATCGGTGGCAAGTCCGCCGGCGCGGTCACCGCCGCCTGCTTCCTCGCCCGCTTCACCGAAGACACGCAGCGCTGGGCGCATCTGGACATCGCCGGCACCGCTTGGGACGAAGGCCGCAAGGGCATGGCGACAGGCCGCCCGGTCGGCTTGCTGGTGGAATGGCTGATGGGCCGCCAACAGTCCAGCGCCGCCTGATCCCAGCCCAGGCCCTGCCTTCATGCCACGTGCGGATTTCTACGTCATCGCCAAACCCCGGTTCATTGAAGACCCGTTGCTGCTGGTCTGCGAGCTGGCCAAGCGCAGTTTCAGGATCGACAAGCCCACGCTGATCCTCGCGCGTGACGCGGCCCAGGCCGATCTGATCGACGGCCGGCTCTGGGAGTTCGAGGACGACGCCTACGTGCCGCACCAGATCGCCGGCCAGGACCAGGACGATGAGGACACACCCGTCCTCATCGTCCCGCCGGACATCGATGTGCCGGATCGGCCGTACATCATCAACCTGCGCGACGAGCCCTTCATGGGCACCTGCGAACGCGTGCTGGAAGTAGTCCCGGCCGACCCTGCCGCACGCGGGCCGCTGCGTGAGCGCTGGCTCAACTACAAGGCGCGCGGCTTCGAATTGCACCACCACGATATGTAAGCCACCTGCCACCGCGGGCAGCCGCTGGCATCCACGCAGCAGATCGTGAGCCCGGCTTCGGCATTCCAAGCACGCAAATATCCGGCACGTGGAAACACGTGCAGCCGGACAAGCCCGGCTCTACGGCATCACGGAATTGGGATGGTTGGCTGCCACCTGCCGGTGAGTAATGAGCAGACACCGGCTTGCTCGGGAGCACGCACGATCAGCGCAACGCTTCCAGCCGCGCCACCGCGCGTTCCAGATTCTCCAGCGAATTGGCGGTGGAAAAGCGCACGAAACGCTCCGTCCCGGCCCGCCCGAAATCCCGCCCCGGCGTCACCGCCACATGCGCGCGCTCCAGCAGCGCGAACACGAAATCCCAGCTGTCGGCCACCCCCATCGGTGCGAACCACTCCGACGCATCGGCCCAGGCGTAGAAGGCGCCATCGGGCATCACCGGCACGCGGAAACCCAGTTTCTGCAACTGCGGAATGAACCAGTCGCGGCGCGCCTTGAACCCGGCCCGGCGGCGTTCGTATTCAGCAATGCTTTCCGGCTCGAAGCAGGCCAGCGCGGCATGCTGGGCGATCACGTTCGGGCAGATGTAGAAGTTCTGCGCCAGACGTTCGATCACCGGCACCAGCACCTCGGGCACCACCAGCCAGCCCAGACGCCAGCCGGTCATGCAGAAGTATTTGGAAAAACTATTGACGCTGATCACCTGGTCATCCAGCGCCAGCCCACTCTGACCGAAAGCCGCATCGTGGCTCAGGCCCAGATAGATCTCGTCCAGCAGCGTGACGCCGCCTTTTTCGCGTACCAGCGCATGGATGCGGGCCAGTTGCGCCGGATCGATCGAGGTGCCGGTGGGGTTCGAGGGCGAGGCCAGCAACACCCCGCGCGTGGCCGCATTCCAGTGTTCTTCAACCATCTGCGCGTCGAGCTGAAAACGCCCTTCCGCCGTGGTTGGCAGCAGCACCGGTTGCGCATCCACGGCGGATACGAAGTGCCGGTTGCACGGATAGCACGGGTCCGGCATCAGCACCTGGTCGCCGGCTTCGAACAGCGCCATGCAGGCCAGTTGCAACGCGGCCGAGGCCCCGGCCGTCACCACGATGCGGCGTGCCGGCACCTGGATACCAAAGCGCTCGGAATACCACTGTGCGATGCGTTCGCGCAGCGCTTCCAGCCCCAGCGCCGAGGTGTACTGGCTGGCGCCGTCGCGCACTGCACGCAAGGCGGCTTCCTGCACCAGTGGCGGCGCGGTGGAATCCGGCTCACCGATATTGAGCGCGATCACCGGCCGCTCACTGCCGGCCGCCACGCGCGCCAGTTCCGCCGCCGCCTTGCCCACTTCCATCACATAGAACGGCTCGATGCGCGCGGCGCGCCCGGAAATCCTCATTGCCCTGCTCTCCAGCGGCCTGATCCGGCCTTCATGTCCACCGCGCAAGATGACCGGGAAGCAGCGGCAACGCAATCAGGCATCCGCTCCCGCACAAAAGAACAGGGCGGCCGAAGCCGCCCTGTTTGCTGTTGCTGACGGATCCCGTCAGTGTGCCGTGGCCGCGTGGCTGCGGGCGCGCTCCGGAATCGCGGCACCGGCCGGCAGCCGCAGGTGCAGACCGGCCTTGGCCGCACCGGCCGGCACGAAATCCAGCCGCAGGCCGTCGAAGTCCAGCTCCCAGCCGTAGTTCACGCTGGCACCGGCAGGCCAGGCCTGCCACGTGCCGGCACGCTGCTTGCCCTGACCATCCAGGCTGCGCAGACGCACCATCGACTGTTCACCGATCTTCAGGCTGTCCAGCCAGGCCACCGCCTGCCCGGCGCCGTCAACCAGTTCCACCGCCAGCTGCGGACGGCCGGACTGGCCGCTGACCAAATCCCAGCCGTGCACGGCGGCCGCATCAGCGGCCTCCGGCAGGGCCAGACGCTTGCCCAGATCGATGTCCTCGAAGCCGTCGCAGAAGATCGAGCACGGACCGCTGTAGGCCGGCACGATATTGGTGCTGGCGCTGGCCTCGGCCTCCTGCTCCTCGCCTTCGGACAGCCAGGTGACCACGGCGGTATTGACCATGGCCTGGCCGGTCGTGGCATCGGCGGCGACCGTGGCCGAGATCGTCACGGTGATGCTGCCGCCGGCCGGGATGGTCGAGTCGAAGTCGATGTCGCCGTTGCCGCTGGTTTCACCGCAGACCGCGCCGTCCTCAGCCAGGCAGATCCAGCTGATGCCTTCCAGACCATCCGGGATCGCATCCAGCAGCGTCGCCTGGACCGTGCTCGGGCCGTCGTTGGTCACCACGATGCTGTAATCCAGCACCTGCCCGGCATGGGCCTGGGTCAGATTCACGCTCTTGTCGATCGACAGCTGCGCAACCTGCTCGCCCGTGGCGCTGAACTCCAGCTCCTGCAGGCCGGCCATGCCGGTTGCTGCGGTCATGGTGTTCGCGCCGGCCACCGCACCCAGCACCCACTCGGGCACCGTCGCCTGTCCATCGGCACCGGTGGTGATCGCAGCGCTGGCGGCGCCTTCGATCGAACCGGCACCTGCGGTCACGGCGAACTCGACGCTGATGCCGGGCACACCCAGACCACTGGTGTCGTACACCCGCACCGTTGGCAATGCACCGGTCAGCGCCTCACCGGCAACGCCGCTGAAACTGTCGTCACCGATGATCTCGAAGCCGGCAATCGTGGCCGCGATGATCGAAAGCGTGGCGTTGGCCGAGACATCCTCGTAGTTCGGATGGCCTTCCAGCAGCGCCTCCACCGCGTAGCTGCCGACATTGACCGGCACCGCCGGGGTGTAGCTCACCTCCACATCGGAGGCCAGTGCGGCCGGCACCGTAGTGAGCGTGACCGCCTTCTGGGTGCCGTCATACACCTGGGTCAGGCTGGACAGGAAGATCTGCGCAGTGGCCTTGTCGATCACCAGTTCCGCCGTGGTGACTCCGGTCAGCACATGGTTCGGGTTGGCCAGCGTGGCTTCCACCTCGTAGCTGCCCGCATCCACCGGCGTGACCGGCGAACCGCCCTGACTGTAATCCAGACTCACGCCCGCCACACCGGCCGGAACGGTCGTCACCGTCGCCATCTTTGACGTGCCGTCGTAGACATGGTTCAGGTTGCCGAACACCAGTTCGACCGGCGCCGGCGTGATCACGATTGTCGCCGTCAGTGTGTCCGCTGCATGGTTCGGATCGGTCACCGTCAGCGTCGCGGTGTAGCTGCCGGCATTGACCGGTGCCAGACCGTTGCCGGTGTCGTAGGCCAGGGCGTATGCCACGCCGTCCGGGTTGGTCACCACCGCCGGCTTGGCCACGCCGTCATAGACGAAGTTGCCACCCGTCAGATCGATACCGGTGTTGCCGGCGGCCGCAGGCTCGATGGTCAGCATCGCGCTGGCGCTGCCGAACACGTTGCCATCGTCCACGGTGGCGATCACCAGGTAGGTACCGGCATCGACCGGCTCGCTGCTGCTGCCGTTGTAGGTGAACACCGGCGCCGCGCTACTGCCGGCCACCGTGGCGGTGGCGGCCTTGGCGTTGCCGTCGTAAGCCACCGTGGCAGCGTTGCTGTCAGCCCAGACGATGTCGCTGATGGTCACGCTGCCAACCGTGTTCTCCAGTGCGAAGTCCACCGGGCTGCCGAACGCGGCCAGAGCGGTCACGCTGTAGCTGCCCGCTATGCCGTTGGCCTCGGCCGTCACCGCTGCGGTGCCATCTACCCCGGTCACGACTGTGCCATCGGCCGGATCCAGCGTGGCGTTTGCAGTCGCACCGTTGGCGGCGAAGTCCACCACAGCACCGGCGATCGGATTGCCATGGATATCGCTGGCGCGAACCATGAGCGGCTGTGCGAAAGCACTGTTCACCGCTGCCGACTGGGGGCTGCCGGAGACCATTGCCAGCGTTGTCGCCGCGTCGGCCAGATTGGTCAGCATCGCCACATCGTCGGCATCAGGCAGCACGCCGGACACCACCGCCCGTACGACGAACCCACCGGCCACCGTGTTGGCGTTGAACGTTGCCGTCGCCACGCCATTGATGTCGGTGATGGCTACCGCGTTGCTGGTGGTGGCACCCGCACCGTTGCTGCCAGGCTCGACCACGAAGGTTACCGAGACGCCCGGCACCGCGTTTCCGCTGCCGGTCACCGTCGCCTGCAGCGTGTAGCTGCCGCTGGCCACCACCGCCTCGTCGCTGCCGACCACCGCCAGAGCCAACATGTCGGCGGTTGCCGCCGTGTTGGTCAGGCCGAAGTCGACGCTGCCGTAACCCGTGCCGGCCTCGGCCACATAGCTGCCAGGCAAGCCATTCGCCAGAGCCAGCACGAAGGTTTCGCCGTTGGTGTCGGTCGGATCGGCCGGTATGGACAGGTCCGCACTGGCTCCCGTCGCCGGGGCCAGGAAGTCGACCAGTTCACCTGCCACCGGGTTGCCGTACTGATCGGTGACGCGCACCACCAGCGGCAACGCGAACGGCTGATTCAGCGACGCGGTCTGGCCGCTGCCGGACACCAGATGCAACTGGCTGGCGTCATCGGCCACGTTGCGCAGCACGAACTCCACGCTTTGGTCGATGCCGATGCCGATGCTCGCCGTGACGGTGAAGTCACCGGCGACGGCATTCGACAGTGCGGTGATCGCGGTTTCGCCATTGCTGTCGGTCAGATCCGGAGCAGCGAAGCTGGCACCAGCGCCGTTGCCGCCGGCATGGACGTTGTATGCCACCGCCGCGCCCGCCACCGGATTGCCGCCGGCATCGAGCACGCGCACCACCAGGTCACCGTTGTCGTAGCTGTTGCCACCGACCACAGCCTCGCCAGCATCACCGCCAACCAGTTCGATCGTGGCTGCAGTGCCGGTACCGATACCGATGGTCTGCGGTACGGCCTCTGCGTACACCTTGCCGCTGTCGATACCGACCACCTGCGAGGTCACCGTGTAGGTGCCGGTGTGCTGCAGGAAGGTGGTACGGAACAGGAACGTGCCTGTGGCACCCGCCGGTACCGGCTGACCGCCGGAAGCCAACGCCCCGAAGTGCCCGAACAGGCGGCCGGTGGGAACGTTGAACTCGTCGAGCTCGGCACGCAGGTTGTAGATGCGCTGGTAAGCGTTGGTCAGCGGATTGAAGAACTCCACCGCCACATCCGGCGAGGTGCAGGCCTCATTGCCACAGCCCGGCACCGACGCACCAGTCAACGCCACGGGCCCTTCGATGAAGAAGCGTCCGCGCACGTTCTCGTTGTTCGGCGCCGGCATGTGTGTGCCGAGGTCGGCGGTACCGCTGTTGACCAGCGAATACGCCCCCTCTACCGCCGTGCCAACCACACCGTTGATGTTTCCGCTGCCGCTCAGGCCCAGCTGTGCCACATCCACCGCATGTGTGGCCGAGGCGTAGGTGGCGTCGCTGCTCACACCGGCGGCCGTGGCCACGACGTTGTAACGGCCGCCACGCGCCACGCGGGCACGCAGGTTCGCCTCGCTCGAGACCGGATCCAGCGAGTACGGACCGAATGTACCGGTCAGCACGTCACCCTCCAGGGCCAGCGGAATGTCGACCCAGGTGCCCGGGGCTCCCCAGGGCTCGACCTCAAGCACCACGTCGCCGGCCGCAATGCCGCCACCGCGCTCGATGGCGATATCCACCACCAGCTGCTCGGACAGCGTGATGCCGTTCGGGTTGGCCGTGGTCGCGGTGAAGTACGACCAGGTCTCCGGATCCGAACCGGCCACGCCGACGGTGTCGCCGTCGAGGGTGAACACCACATCCACCGCCGTGACTTCATACACGGCCGAACCGCTGGCGGTGTAATTGTCGCTGCTGCAGCTCGCGCTGATCGGATAACTGCCGGCCGCAGCCGACTGCGCCGGCACGCCGCTCACCGCCGTGCACGACACGTTGCTGTCGCTCTGCGCCAGGCTCGCGGTCACCGCGTGCACCGTACCGTACGGGCCAGACAGCGGCGCGAACTGCACCGTGCCGGTGGCCTTGGTGATCACCAGCGTATTGCTGGCCGAACCACTGTAGGAAGCCGATTGCGGCACGGCCGTGACCGTGTAGCTGCCGGCGTTGGTCGGAGCCGCCGTGGTCGGACCATAGCTGACGTCGATACCTTCGTAGGTGATGACCAGCGCCACATCCGCTGGGCTGGTGCTGGCCGTCACGCTCTTGGACGAACCGTTGTACACATGGTTCAGATCGCTCAGCGTGATGGTCACGTCCTGCTGGTCGATGGTGATCTCATGCGTCGCACTGGCCCAAACGAGACCCGGATCGACTGCATCGAGCACATCGGCCGTCACCGTGTAGATGCCCGGCGCGTCGAACTGCACGCGACCGGTGAACAGGCTGTCATAACCATCCACCAGCAAGAAAGAACCGCCGGAGGGGCTGAAGGTATAGACCGTCGGGCTCACCTGGACGAGGTTCGGGTAATCACTCACCACACCGACGTCGCTTAGCGTCAGGCGCACCATCACGTTGGCCGGCACGCGGCCACCGCCGTTGGTGACCTGCACGCTGCTGGGCAACGATTCACCGGCCGCACCCGTGGCAACGCCTGCGACCGCCACGCCGGCATCCGGCACCGTGGTGATCAGCACGTTGCTGCTGGCATAGACCTGTCCGTTGTCGCTGCCGACAAGTTCAGCGATCAGGCGGTACTCGCCGGGTGCGAACTTGAACGCGGTCTGCACAGGAATGGTGAGGCCACCCGTCGCCGGCAGCGGCTGGTCATTGATCGCCTGATTCGGATAGCGGAAGAACACCGCTGCCCGGCCCTCGTGCGTGCCGACCGTCTTGCCATTCTGGAGGCTGAAATAGCCAGCATCGCAGGCGCCCTGGAATCCGTCACCGATGGACACGCATGCGTCAATGTCGCCGCCCGGTGTACCGGTGCTGCCAGTGATCGGATCGTTGTTGCCATCGTCGATGCGCACCACGATCAGGCGCGTGTGTACAGGTTGCGCGGTGGTGCTGCCGGCGTTGCCAACTTCCGACTGGAAGCCGGTGATCCAAGCCCCTGCGGGTTGTGTGGCAGCAGCCAGAGCCGGGCCGGCCAAGGTCAGGCTCGCGTCGGCACCGTTGTCGGCGGCGTTGCTCAGCAAGAACAGCGCGGTGTGCGTGTCGACACCGTCAGTCCAGGTTGCGGTCACCACGTAACTGCCGACCTGCCCGTTGGCCGTGGCCGTCGTCGTGCCCTCGCCGGTCATCGGCGCGAGGCTGGCGCTGGCGCCACTGGCCGGTGCGCTGAAGCTCACCGAACCGGGGGCAATGGCCAGAATGTTGCCGCCGCCATCACGCAGTTCCACGACCAGTGGCTGCGCGAAGGCGCTGTTGATGGTCGTGGACTGGTCGTCACCGGATACCGCCACCAGAGAAACAGCCGCGCCGCTCAGGTTGCTCAGCCCGACCAGCTCTGGCGCAACGCCGGACACCGTCACCGTCACGTCGAAGCTGCCGACGGTGGCGTTGGCCGTCGGCGCCGCGGAGGTCGCGATACCGGAGGCGTCGGTCACTACCACCTGGCTGGCCGAGCCGGCGAACGTCGCCGAGGCGCCGCTCACCGGGGCGGCAAAGGTCACGCTCACGCCCTGCACCGGCTGACCGCCGCCATCGGTGACAGTGGCGACGATGCCATCGGCATACGAGGTCTGGATCGTGGCCGTCGCCGGCATGGGGGCCGTCACCGACAGGTTCGCCGCCGTGGCCAGCGTGTTGGTGAGATTGAAGGTCGCGGTGTTCTGCACACCTGTTCCGAGCACCGCCGTCACCGTGTACGAACCCAGCTGGCTGTTCGCTGTGGCGCTGGCGCTGCTGCGTCCATCGGCACCGGTCAGCGCCGGCATCGTCAAGGCCGCATTGGCGGTCGCGCCGTTGGCGGTGTAACCCACCAACTGCCCGGCCAGCGGATTGTCGAACCGGTCAGTCACGAGGACCGACAGCGGGATGCCGAACGCCGAGTTGGCCGGTGCCGTCTGCGGCACCTGTGCGGGCGCGGGCAACAAGCCAAGCTCCCACTCGGCATTTGCTATCTGGGCCATCGCCGGCCCGGCAAGCCCCACCAGCGCGATCAGCCAGGCACCGAGCAGCGCCAGCCTGCGTGACAGGGGACGGGACGGATTGCCTCCGGGTAGGGGCTCGGTTGAACGCGACGGTTGGGATCGCATGGCAGGCTCCAAGGGTGATACGGAAGGGAAGGCGAAAAACGGCGAAGGCCAGGCACGAGGGCCTGGCCTGGTCGGGGATACAAAGCGGAAAAGGGCGGCCCATCGGCTCACGCGGGGCAGCCAACGCGGCTCGGGCGTAGCCGCGGGCCTGTCGAAAAGGCCGCAGCGGGCAGTGATGGCGTCGGGGGAATCCGTGCAGGCATGGCACGCAGCAGCCGGTGCGTCGCCATGGTTGATGGCGGACACGACGGCAGTGATCGCGGCGGCGGATACGGCCGGTGATGGCCCTTCCGCAATGCCCTGAGGCTTGCAAGACGGTGGCATGCGCGCGCTTTGCACCGCACGATGCCGATGATCCAGCGAAGGTGTGCCCCCATCGGACTTCTCCTGGCTCTGGACGACATGTGTGCCGTCCACGCCGATTCCCCTTCAGCGTTTCCAGTTCATCCCCCATTTGGGGTACGTCCTGAAAATGGCACCTTTTTTGCATAACGGCTTCCACCCGCCCAGGCTGCGGCCTGTTCCGGATCCGGCCAGCACAGGCCAGTGCGAGCAACGACGACCTGCCCAACCTCCGCGCGTGTAGCCCGGCTGGCATGGCGCGCATGTCGCAGCTTCATTGCCGCCCGGCAGGCACAACCGCTGACCGGACATTTCCGTCCCTCACCCAAGGCAGCGCCCGCTGCCCGCACCCTCCGCGCGACGCGGCCACCGCTTACAATTGCCGGCCATCCATTGCAGAAGGAGGGCGGCATGTCCCCCAATGATGTCCGCGCCGTGATCAGCGGCGGCGCTTCCGGCCTGGGGCTGGCAACGGCACGGCGGATCGTGGCCGATGGCGGCAAGGTCACGCTGCTGGATTTGAACGATGAAAAGGGTCAAGCCGCCGTCGCGGAACTGGGCGAGGCTGCCGCTTTCCTGCATCTGGATGTGACCGACGAAGCCGCCACCGTCGCGGCGCTGACCGATGCCAGGGCGCGCATGGGCGGACTGAACGTGGCGGTATCCTGCGCCGGCATCATCGGTGCCGGGCGCGTGCTGGGGCGCGAAGGCACGATGCCGCTGGCGGGCTTTTCCACCACGATCAAGGTCAATCTGATCGGCAGCTTCAACCTGGCCAAGGCCGCCGCCGATCTGATGCAGCACAACGAGGCTGGCGCCGATGGCGAGCGTGGTGTGATCGTCAACACCGCCTCGATTGCCGCGTTCGAAGGCCAGATCGGCCAGGCTGCGTACTCGGCCAGCAAGGGCGGCATCGTCGCCATGACGTTGCCACTGGCGCGCGAATTCACCCGCATCGGGGTGCGCGTGATGACCGTGGCGCCGGGCGTGTTCCACACCCCGATGGTCGATGGCATGCCCGAGCAGGTGTACCAGTCGCTGTGCGCGCAGGTGCCGTACCCGTCGCGCCTGGGTGATCCGGCCGAATTCGCCGACACCGTGGCGTTCATCCTGGGCAACCGCTATCTCAACGGCAGCACCATCCGGGTGGATGGCGCGATCCGTTTGCAGCCGAAGTAGGGCGCTTCTTCGCGCTCCGGCCGGCAGCGGAACGGGGCGCGAGGGTACGATCACGCGGCAATGATTTTGCGCTGCGGACCAGCCCGTATCAGGTCCGGCGCAGGATCTTCTCCCGGCCGGAGAAGGAGTCAAATCCGTGCGGCATCATGGCGGCGAACCCGACTTCCCTGATGTTTTCCAACCCACGCCGCCTGCGGGCGGCGGCATCCTTCCCATTCAATCAGGCACGCAACATGAAGGCTTCCGAAGTCAAGAAAGGCAATGTCGTCGAACACAACAACGGCATCTACCAGGTGCGCGATATCGAGCGCAGCTCTCCGACCGCGCGCGGCGGCAATGTCACCTTCCGTTTCATCCTCTACAGCGTGCCCGGCGGCAACAAGCTCGACCTGAGCCTGCGTGCCGATGACGAGCTGAAGGAAGTGGACCTGACGCGCCGCGTCTGCACCTTTTCGTACATGGATGGCGACGCCTTCGTATTCATGGATGACGAGGATTACAGCCAGTATGTGGTCGGTCCGGACATCGTCGGCGATGACGCCAGCTACATCACCGAAGGCCTCAGGGATTGCCATGTACAGCTGATCGACGATGCCGTCGTGGGCCTGCTGCTGCCGCAGAGCGTGGAGTTGGAAGTGATCGACACTCCGCCCGAACTCAAGGGCGGCACCGCCACCAAACGCCCCAAGCCCGCGCGCCTGTCCACCGGCCTGGAAATCCAGGTGCCCGAATACATCAGCAACGGCGAACGCATTCTGGTGAACACCACCTCCGGGGAGTTTGCTGGGCGGGCATGAGTGGCCACAGGTAAAGCTCATCGCGGCCAAGGCCGCTCCTACGAAAACGGGGGTGAACCCAACATTGGCCGTTGATGGAAAATCGCCGCTTTTGTGGGAGCGGACTTGCCCGCGATTTGATACTCGTAGCGAAAACCTGACTTCAGACCGTTGCTTGCTGACGCTATGAACACACTCCCTCTCCCCCGCGAGCGGGGGAGAGGGAGCTGCGATGCCACGCTCGCCATCGCAGCAAAAACCACATCATCGGCAAAACCCCATCACCGGAATGTCGGCTCCGCCGCGTTGCGGCTTGAGCCGACCTACCAGAGCATCATCGCGAATCAAAACATCATCGCAAAAGCCTCATCGCGGCCAAGGCCGCTCCTGCGAAAGCATTGGCCGTTGATGGGAACTCCCCGTTTTTGTGGGAGCGAGCTTGGCCTCGATTTGATACTCGTAGCGAAAACCTGACTTCAGACCGTTGCTTGCTGACGCTATGAACACACTCCCTCTCCCCCGC